>JASLXP010000598.1 GCA_030740295.1 Planctomycetota bacterium | reverse complement strand
GCGGCTTCGACAACCAGGGGCGTTATGGAAGGCCAGACAAAACCGCCTTGCTGCAGGGGTTCTCCTTCTTCCACCCATCGTGCCGCAATCCCTTCCCACTTTGCCACGATCGTTTGCCATAAAGGAGCATATGCTGGATCTGTCATTCGATCGCGTAATTCCTGTTCGTCAAAACCAGCGAGAATGCCGCCCTCTCGTGGAGTTCTACTTTCCGCTTCATGCTTCATCCTGTTTTTCCTCCATGAAATCCGAGCCCGTGGGGTAATTGGATCAGGACATGACAGGCCAGTTGAGAGTAATTAGAAGCGTCTTCCTTCATTTCAGCATGTACTCGTTGTTGGAAGTGACAGACTCGGCGGGCATGTGGGAAACGTCGAACAGCCGCAGGACGCGGGTGCGCAGGTCTGGCCCCACCTCGTAGCTGCACAGCGAACAGTTCCAGCCATTTCCCTGCTCCGGTAGGTCCCCAATGATTTCGCCAAGGTCCATGATGACCGCCATGCATGCCCAGATGGTGGCGCCGTGCCCGACCAGCAATACATCCTCTTTTTGCTCGCGCACCAACTGGTCGATGAATGGTCTCACTCGCGCCTGCACGTCTGGTTGCTCCTCTGGCCCTGTGAAGAACCAGGGATAGCGCATGGTGGCTGACGCTACGACTCTTGAGTAGCGTCCGCGTATCTGCTCGATCGTCTGGCCCCTTCCGCCAGGGAGCCCGGGATTGGGTACGTACTCCTGGATAGCAGGTTCTGGCAATATTGGCGCGTCGAGTATCTCGGCCGCAGTCTGTGCTGTCTGCATCGTTCGATGGTAGGGCGAACTGTGGATCGTGCCCTTGAAGCCCAGTTCGACCAGTCGCTCCGCGAGCCACCTGGCCTGGCGCGTACCCAATTCAGAGATGCCATTATCGCCGGGCGGGTATTGCGGGTCGTCACCGGGCTTGGGGACGTACGGGGCAGGCTGTGCATGACGGGTTACATGGATTAGCATAGTTCTCTCCACTGGAGTTGATGTGTCTGACTTCATCCGCGGTCCTTTCTGGGCTGCGACCGAAAGGCAGCCTTAAGCTTAACTCACCAACTTACGAAAGGTCCTGATCATGAATGCTCGTGAACGTTTTCTTGCTTGTATGCACTATGAAAAAACGGATCGTCCCGTGTTGTGGGAATGGGGGCCCTGGCGCGCCACCCTCCGGAGGTGGCAGGAGGAAGGCGGATTCGATGGTGTAGCTCCGGAATACGCCGAGTGCGACCGCAGAGAGGGTGCCGGGGTCAACTTCGGATTCGTCCCTGCCTTTGCCCGCAAAGTGATCGAGGATGACGGTAGGACTACCGTGTACATTAATGAGAAAGGGCAAACTCTCAAGGAAATGCACAGAGGCGAAGAGAGCATGCCGGAGTTCCTCGATTATCCCGTGAAGACCAGGGACGATTGGGAACGCCTAAAGGAGAGAATGGATCCCCTTGAGCCTTCGCGCTATCCAGAGGATTGGGACGATAGAGTGAAGCGCTGGAGCACGGACCGCGCAGCCCCACTGGATATTGGCGGCGGACGTGACGGCGGCCTCTTCAGCTACATTCGCGAGGTCATGGGCGCCGAAAGGGCGCTCTTACTCCTGCATGACGATCCATCGCTCGCCCACGATATTATGGAGTATCGAACGGAATTCATGATGAAGCTACTGGCAAGGGCGTTTGAGGAGGTGAAGCCCGACCAGGTGATCTTCTGGGAAGACATGGCCTACAGAACGGCTTCGCTGATCTCACCCGCGATGTTCCGGGAGTTCATGCTGCCCAGGTACAGGCGTCTGGCAGACTTTGTCCGCTCGTCTGGAGTAGACATCATATTCGTCGATACGGACGGGTGTGTTGATGAGCTCACTCCGCTTTTCCTGGAGGCCGGCGTGTGCGGCATTTACCCAATGGAACGCAATGCCGGCATGGACGTGGCCGTCTTGCGCAAGAAGTATGGCAGAGAACTTCTCATGCACGGTGGAGTCGACAAGACCGCGCTTGCCTGCGGACCGCAGGCCATCGATGCCGAACTAGAAAAATGTGTGCCCGTGGCCCTTGAAGGAGGCTACATCCCCACCGTGGACCACTCACTGCCTCCCGACATTTCCTATGCGAACTTTCAGTATTACTGGCGTAGAAAGAAGGAGATGTTGGGGATAGACCTGAAAGGTTGAAGAATTCCTGGACTGAACGTTGGCACCGGGCGTTGGGGAGTATTAACGAATGGAACGCATACTGTTCACAAATCGAAGAACCTGTCTGCCCGAACGAACGGAGACCAGTGAAAAGGTCGGCATGGTCAACCCCGACGGTACGGGTCTGAGGCACCTCGATTTCGGCAAGTTCGAGATCCCCAACGCGATCGTGTGGGGCAGAACCTCTGCCTTCAGCGACGGCCGCCGGTGGGTGATGGTCAGCCATCACTTCCTCAAGCCAATCAGCAAAGACACCCCGTTCGATAAGACCGTTGATGTTAAGCTGTGGATATACGATCTGGTCACCGACGAACTCACGCCCGTCGAACCCTATGGTGATTACGACTGCTGTTATGTGTCAGGCACGGGCATCATGCCTGGCGAATATCAGATTTACGTCGGACTTAATCTCACGGACAACCCTGACACCCTGTGGGTGACCATGGATCTCGATGGTGGCAATAAGGAAGAGCTCATTCGCCCGGGCCTGGGGTTTACGCATCGTCCCGAATTCAGTCCCGACGGTAAGCAGATGGCGACCGAGTTCTATGTGAAGGAGGGAGGCTCGAGGGTATCCGTGATCGACAGGGATGGTAAAAGAGTCGTCCACTTCCCGCATAATCCGGGCGATTTCCATTTCATGCCCATGTGGTCGCCCGACGGGGAATGGATCCACTACGTCACCTATTACCACGACATTGATCCCAGTCATCAGCGGGCTGATCTCTTTATCGCCAGGCCCGATGGTTCGGAACTGCACGCCATCACCGAGAATCGGCCCTACTGGCTGTCTGCCGTCTATGGTGGACCGGACAGTTACGGCAGCGGATCGAACGTTCCCCGCTGGTCGCCTGACGGATCGACTGTCACGCTCCTGCGGATGCAGCCGGATTCTCAAGAGCCCTGGTCGCCAAATCCCAATCCGGAGTATGACGACCATTTCGGGCTTATCTTTCGGCCGGAACGAGCCCGGGGCGGTACAGACCTGTGTCTTCTGAGTCCTTTCACCGGGGACATCAGACAGCTCACTGACGATGGTCCAGGCACCTGGAACTTCAGACCCAGATGGTCAAAGGACGGAACAAAGCTCGCCTTCTGCCGAGCCGGCGTAGGCGAACCATCCGGCTTGTGGGTCATGAACGCTGACGGCAGCGATCAGCGCCTGCTTACCCATGGCTACGCCGACAAAAGCGCGGACCATCCGGAGTGGACAGGAGGTGAGAGACAAGCGTCTGCTGTCTGCACATTTTGAAGAGTGTTGATCACGGCTGTATAAAACTAATCATGATTAAGAAAGGAATCATTCTCGCCGGCGGTTCCGGCACTCGGCTGTACCCGTTGACCAGCGTGGTCAGCAAACAGTTGATGCCCATTTATGACAAGCCGATGGTCTACTATCCGTTGACCACGCTCATGCTGGCCGGCATCGATGAGATCCTGGTCATTACGACTCCAGAGGATCAACCACTGTTCCAGGCGTTGCTCGAAGACGGCAGCCGGTGGGGAATCCAGATTCAGTATGCCGTGCAGCCCGAACCGGAGGGACTCGCGCAGGCGTTCATCATCGGTCGAGATTTTATCGGGGATGACGGCTGTTCTCTGATCCTGGGAGACAACATCTTTTACGGACACGATCTGGTGCCCGGGCTGCAGCGCGCGGCCGACCTCGAAGCCGGGGCAACCGTTTTTGCCTACTGGGTCAAAGATCCCGAACGATACGGGGTGGTCGACTTTGATGGCGACCGCGTCTTGAGCATCGAAGAGAAGCCCCAACATCCAAAATCCAATTGGGCAGTTACAGGGCTCTACTTCTATGACAACCAGGTCGTGGAAATTGCGGCTAATCTGAAGCCTTCTGCCCGGGGCGAACTGGAAATCACCGACGTCAACCGCGCCTATCTCGAGCGTGGCGAGCTTTCAGTCGAAAAACTGGGCCGGGGATATGCGTGGCTCGACACCGGTACGCCTGAGTCACTTCTCCAGGCTGCTAATTACATCGCTACCATTGAGGAACGGCAGGGACTCAAGATCGCATGCCCTGAAGAGATCGCCTGGCATCTCGGCCTGATCACCGAAGAACAGGTTCTTGCGCTTGCCGAGCCACTCAAGAAAAACAATTATGGCGAATATCTCATTGGTCTGGTCGAGAGCGGGACGCCTTATGGAAATCGTTGAAACCGAATTGCCCGGAGTTCTCGTGATCGAGCCCGAAGTCTTTGGCGACTCCCGGGGCTTCTTTCTCGAGACATGGAACAAGCAGCGCTATGCGGCCCTCGGCGTCGATGGCGAATTCGTTCAGGACAATCTATCCCTTTCGTCACGGGGCGTCGTGCGCGGCCTGCACTACCAGATGCCTCACTCGCAGGCCAAGCTGGTGTATGTAATTCAAGGAGACGTGTTTGATGTCGCGGTCGACATCCGGGTCGGGTCACCCACATTCGGGGAGTGGTACGGCGCGGTTCTGTCCGGCGAGAACAAGCGCCAGGTCTACGTGCCCGAAGGATTCGCGCATGGTTTTTCCGTGCTCACCGATACGGCTCTATTCGCCTACAAGTGCAGCGATTTTTATAACAGGGAAGCGGAATCAGGCATTGCCTGGGACGACCCGGATCTGGGAATCGACTGGAAAGTGGCCGAGCCCGAGTTGTCGGAGAAGGATCAGAACCTGCCGACGCTAAAGGACGTGGATGAGAGCCGGTTACCTGTTTACAGAGGCTGATGACCTGATTCAATCCTTTCGTTGAATCACGTGCCTTCAGAAAGAAACATGGCCATGAATCTGAATTCTCAAGAGATAATTCGTGAAACCCATGCTCGACAGTGTTCGTCTTTTGCACTGCGCTGATCAACAATCTTGCTGAGATGAAAATGAGAACCGCTCTCCCCACCATTGCCTGCCTGCCCATACTTCTCATGCTGGGAAGTGAAAGCGCCCCAGTGCGGAAAGGCGGGAAGAAAGAGCCGGCTGACGAGAGCGCGAAGAACGATGAAGAGAAGCGTTCACAGGACGCCCCCACGACAGCGCAGGCCTGCAACACCGGCTGTTCCGCGGTGACTGCCAAGAACAAACATCTGCATCCCTCAGATATTCGAAACTTGCTGGCAAAGTTTTCGAAAGAGGAAACCGACAAAGCAACCAAGACGCTCGAAACCCTCCTCTTCCATGGCAAGCAAATGGAAGACTGGCTGGACGCGAACGACAGCCAGCCACTCGACAAGGAACACGCGGCGTTCCTCAAGTATGAACTAAAAAGAGGCCAGGAAGCCCACGTCTCTGCGCGTATCATCGACGCGGAAGATATCTGTCGTATGGTGTTCGAGCAGTCGGTCCCGATCGGCGAAAAGCAGCACTTGCACGTTTACAAAACGAAAGCTATCGCGACACCGATCTTCAGCTTCACCGTCAAGCGAGTCGGTCTCCACCATCTCTGGACTCGCTTGTGAATAGAGGGCCGCCACTTCGGCATGGGTCCGTGGTTCACGGTCCAAAAAACAGGCGAATGGAAAACATCGGAAAAATTCCTGATCAGCAACGGCAAGAAAAGTCTCTGGGCCACGCTGGAATTGCGATTAGCTCTGGACTGACGGCTCTGGCGTCCTTCGCTCTCCAAGCCGGCGGGACGCTGGCGCGCCCGGGAATCGTATCGAACAATTAGTCGCCTGAACCTTGAACCTCTGAGCTCTCAGTCAACCATTCACGCGGAGCGATTCATGAAGTCCTTAATCACGCTTTCTTTGCTTCTGCCGTCGATCATTCTGGCCGATCCCTGTGGCATGGTGCCGCCCGTGATCCTGACTCCGGGCAGCCCACAGCTCACTCGCGTGGGCGATCAGTTAACGTTCGTATACTTCAGAGACGGTATCCAGGACATTGTGCTGCGTCCCGGTTTCCGCGGCAAAGTCAATGATTTCGGTATGCTCATTCCGTTCCCGACAGTCCCCGCGCTGAGGAAGGTCTCGGACGATGTTTTCAGTCACATCGAAAAAGCGGTCCACCCGCCGGAAGTCGTGGTCTACATGCCACGCCCTGAAAAAGAGAGAAAGCGGGCCAAGGCCTCGGTGAAGACGATGGCCGAAGATCTTGTGCTGTCTGGTGAGGTGACCGTGCTCAAGGAAGAGGCGGTCGGTATGTATCAGATAGCAGTGCTGGAGGCGAAGAATCCGAGGGCGCTTTCTGTCTGGATGGAGGCGCACGGCTACATATATCCAAAAGGCATGGATGAGCCCTGTAACGATTACATCAAAGAAGGCTGGTGTTTTGTCGCGGTGAAGGCAAACATCGGAAGCAAGGCTGCGGCTGAACCGCGGCCTGGTATGCGCAGCACTGACCCGAGCAGTGACGCTGGTTTTGCCGGCGCGGTTCAAGCGATGGGGTTTCGATTTCGAATAGATTCGCCAGTGGTGCCGATGCGGCTCTCAGCCTATAACGAAGGCAAGCTGTTTAACCGGGTCTATGTCCTGAGCAATCAGCATCTCCGCTTCAAACAGCTCCCGGGCAAATTCATCAAGGAACGAATTTCCGGCGACAAACTCTACAAAAACATGACCCAGCCACTCCCCGTCCGGGTCGTTGGCGGCACCCTCGCCAAGGCTAAGAAAATGGGTCTGCTCAACCAGCCCCAATACAACCGCGACCCTCACCGCACAACGGCCACGC
>JASLXP010000597.1 GCA_030740295.1 Planctomycetota bacterium | reverse complement strand
TCAGGAACTTGCCGTTCGCAACGAGATGGAGCTGCTCCAATCGAAAAAGGGGCTCCGACTGGCCGAGGCCGCAGTGGCCTCTGCCCGGCGCAGGCTCACGCTGTTCGGTCTCACTGGGGATGAAGTCGAAGCCGGCAGCTTGGAGTCAGTCTCCCGGTATTCACTGAAGGCGCCCTTCGATGGCATCGTCATCGAGCGGAAGGCGGTGAAGGGGGAAGTGAAGAAAAGCGGCGAGACCGTCGCCGTGATAGCCGACCTCTCCACACTCTGGGTCAAGCTGGACGTATTCGAGCGTGAGCTGCCCCGGCTGAAAGTCGGCCAGCCGGTGCGATTCCGTGTGGACGGCCTGAAAGACGTGAACTTTGAGGGCAAGCTGACCTGGCTCGGATCGGAAGTCGACGACAAGACGCGCATGGTCAACGTCCGTGCAGAGATTCCGAACAGCCAGGGTCTTCTCCGAAGAAACATGTTCGGCCGGGCGGCAGTGCTCGTTCACCAGGACGATGAAGTGGTGACGGTTCCGAAAAAAGCCGTCCAGTGGGAAGGCTGCCACCACGTGGTCTTTGCCAAGGTATCCGCCAACGAATTCGTGCCGCGCAAAGTTCGGCTCGGATTTGAGGGGCCGGACTTCTACGAAGTGATGTCTGGTCTGAACGAAGGTGAGTCAGTCGTGACAAAAGGAAGTTTCCTGCTCAAGACGGAGATACTGAAGAGCAGTATCGGGGCGGGTTGCTGCGAGTAGAAAATGCTGAACAGAATCATCGAAATCTCGTTGAACAATCGCCTGCTAGTCATCGTTATGGCGTTGGCGCTAATCGCCGTGGGAGTCGTCTCCGTTCTGCATCTGCCCATGGATGCCTTTCCCGACACCACGCCCGTGCAGGTGCAAATCAACACGGTTGCGCCCTCGCTCAGTCCGTTGGAGATCGAGCAGCAGATCACCTTTCCCGTCGAACTGGCGATCGGCGGATTGCCGGGGCTTCAGACCGTGCGCTCGCTATCCAAGTTCGGGCTGTCACAGGTGGTGGTTATCTTCGATGATGAAACGGACATCTACTTCTCCAGGCAGCTCATCATGGAGCGGCTGCAAACAGCAGAATTGCCTGAAGGCAGCCCGCGGCCCGGTCTTGGTCCGGTCTCGACGGGGCTTGGCGAAGTCTTTCACTATCTCGTGGAAAGCGACAGCCACACGCTCACTGAAATCACCACGGCACACAACTGGATTGTGAAACCCAAACTGCGACAGGTGTCAGGCGTAGCTGAGGTCAATACCTGGGGCGGCTTCGAGAAACAGTTTCACGTCCTCATCGACGCACGGAGGCTCATCAAGCACGGCCTGTCTTTCAGTGAGGTCTTTGAAGCCCTGGAAAGAAACAACCGCAACGTCGGCGGTGGCCTCATATCGCCGAGAGAGGGAGAGTCCATTCTTGTCCACGGCCTTGGTCTTGTCGCTTCCGTGAGCGAAATCGAGAACATCATCATCGAAGCCGTCGATGGTGTGCCCATTCGCATCCGGGACGTGGCCGACGTGGAAATCGGACACGAAATTCGGCGCGCCGTAACGACCGCTCAGGGCAATGGCGAAAGCGTCCTCGGCCTCGGATTCATGCTGATGGGAGAAAACAGCCGTGACATCACCAGCCGCTTGAAGGACAAGCTCGAAGACACCCGGAAAACTCTCCCTCCCGGTATGACCGTCCGCATCGTTTATGACCGCACTGAGCTGGTGGACAAGGTGCTTCATACGGTCGAGGAAAACCTGCTGGTCGGCGCGCTGCTGGTCATTGCTGTGCTGTTCATATTCATGGGCAACCTGCGGGCCGGGCTGATCGTTGCCGCGGCCATCCCGCTGGCCATGCTCTGCGCGTTCAGCGCCATGCTTCAGGCCGGTATCGCGGGGAGCCTGATGAGCCTCGGTGCCATTGACTTCGGACTCGTGGTGGACAGTTCCGTCATCATGATCGAGAACAGTGTGCGCCGCCTGGCCGGGAACAGCGCGGGAAGACCGAAACTCGACGTGGTGCGCGAAGCGGCCATCGAAGTGCGCAAGCCGACCATGTTCGGTGAGCTCATCATCATGATAGTTTACCTGCCCATCCTCACGCTCCAGGGCATCGAAGGGAAACTGTTCCGGCCCATGGCGCTGACCGTTATCTTTGCCCTTGCAGGGTCGATGGTGATCTCGCTCACCCTCATGCCGGCCCTTGCCAGCCTGGTGCTTTCGAGCCGGCCTAAAGAAAAAGAGCTGTTCGTCATTCGTTTTTTCAAATGGCTCTACCGTCCGGCTATCCGGCTCGTTCTTAAGATCCGTCTGCTTGTGCTTCTGGCTGTGGCGGGCCTGGTTGTCTGGGTTGCCGGGCTGGCAATGAATCTCGGCTCAGAGTTCATCCCCCGGCTTGACGAAGGCTCGGTGGTCATCAACACCGTCCGTCTGGCTGGCGTCTCGATTGAGGAATCCGCTCGTTACGGAACTCAAATCGAGAAAGTGCTGCTCGAAGAGTTTTCCGATGAAATCGAAAACATCTGGACCCGTACCGGCACGCCGGAAGTAGCGACCGACCCGATGGGCATGGAAGTCTCAGATGTCTTCATCACCCTGAAGCCCCGTGAGCAGTGGAAGAAAGCGAAGACTCAGGAAGGACTCGTCATGCAGATGAGCTGGTCCATGCAGACGCTTCCAGGTATGCGCGCCATCTTCACCCAACCCATCGAAATGCGCGTCAACGAAATGATTGCCGGCATCCGCACCGACCTCGGCGTCAAGATTTTCGGCGATGACTTCGACAAGCTGGTCGGGCTCGCCGAACAGGTTGAAACGATACTCAAGCAGGCGACTGGCTCCGCAGATGTGGTCACCGAACAGATTACCGGCCAGCCTGTCCTGCAGGTGCGGGTGCGGCCGGATGACCTTGCCCGCCGCGGGATTTCGGCCGAAGACGTTCTATCCGTCGTCGAGTGCATCGGCGGCCGGCACATCGGTGAAATTCGCGAAGGACAGATGCGGTTCGGCCTGGTGGCCCGGCTCCGACCGGAATACTGCAGTAATAAAGATGCCATCAGTAAGATTCTGATACCGACAGCCGATGGCCAGCGCATTCCGCTTTACCGGGTCGCCGACGTTGATGAAACAACAGGGCCGACGGTCATCAACCGCGAGTGGGGCAAACGGCGTATCGTTGTTTCCAGCAATGTGCGCGGCCGTGACATTGGCAGCTTTGTCAATGAAATTCGCGGCAAGATCCGCAAACAGGTAAAGTTTCCGCCCGGTTACAGCATCGATTTTGGCGGCCAGTTCGAGAATCTTGAAAGAGCACGAGAGAGGCTCATGATTGTCGTCCCCCTCGCGCTCGCGCTCATCCTGTTCCTGCTCTACACCAGCACCCGCTCGGTCGTCGCCACGCTAATCATTTTTACCGGCGCGCCCTTCGCCAGCATGGGAGGCATCGTTGCTCTCTGGCTGCGGGATATGCCGTTTACTATTTCTGCCGGGGTTGGATTCGTCGCCGTCTCCGGCGTTGCCATGCTCAACGGCCTGGTCATGCTTTCGACCATTCGCCGCCTGGTAGCCGAAGGCGCGTCTTTGAATCAAGCCATCGAAGAAGGCGCTCTTCTTCGCCTTCGTCCCGTGCTCATGACCGCCCTCGTTGCCGGGCTGGGTTTCGTGCCCATGGCCCTCAACACCGGTGTCGGCGCCGAGGTGCAACGGCCCCTCGCGACGGTCGTCATCGGCGGGGTCATATCAGACAACCTGCTCACCCTTCTAGTCCTGCCGGTGCTGTACTCCCTTTTCGGCAGAAGAACCGAGAGTGAAGCAGAGACGTATTGATTAGGAAGCTGCCGCACAAGAATCTACCATGGCCAGTAAGACTGCAATTGTCTTGATTTACGGCTTCCTGACATCCAGCGACCGAAATACGAGAGGAGATCATCCATGCCAGTCGTCGATTCACATGTCCACATCTGGAACGCTCACCCCCTGGACGAACTGCTTGCTCAAATGGAAAAAGCAGGGGTGCAGAAGTTGATCGCTGTCGGCGCACCCAATCAGGCCAACCCGGACAACAACGAGGTCATCGCAGAATGCGTGAAGAACCATCCCGGCCGCATCGCAGCCCTCGCTGCCCTGGATTTGAAAAGCGATGACAGTGCAGATCGTGTGCAATGGGTCACGGGCCTGGGAGTACAGGGGTTCAGTGATTACCTTTCAGCGGATGACTCCCTTGACTGGTTTCTGGATGACACGAGAAAGAAACTCTGGGAGAAGGCCGAACAAGCCGGGCTTACCGTGAGTTTGAGCATCTTTCCGTCTCAGCACGGGGCCCTTCGTGAAGTTGCCCGCTCATTCCCAGATCTGCGTTTCATGCTCTGCCATATCGGGCGACCGGACCATCACGAGGGACCGCCGTACGCCGCTTTTCAGGAAGTCCTTCGGACCTCAGAATGCCCGAACGTTTTCGTGAAAATCTCGGGTTTCTACGCATACACGAGCAGGCCTTGGGATTTTCCATACCACGATGTCCACAAGTGGGTACGAATGGTCCTTTCCGCTTACGGCCCGGAACGAATGTGCTGGGGCTCTGACTTTTCGCCTGTCCTCAACCACTCGACTTACCTGCAATCTCTGGAGGCGGTCCGCAGCCACGCATCTTATCTGTCCGAAAGCGACCTCGAATGGGTGCTCGGCAAAGCATCCATGAAGGCCGTATCCGGGCTCG
>JASLXP010000596.1 GCA_030740295.1 Planctomycetota bacterium | reverse complement strand
CGCCTTCGCTCACGGCAACTGGCTTCGGACGAATCCTGCCGCAACTTCGATGACCGCCTGGGCCCTCGTTTTCCTTGCGGCCGGGCTTTGGCCGATGTCCATGGTCAGTCTTTTGAATCGCTGCTTCCACGCCATGCTCGATACCCGGACGCCACTGATCGCAGCGGTGCGCGGATTCTATCTCAACGTCATCCTGAGCATCGTCCTCGGCTGCACGGCCCTCGGGCATCTCGGACTGGCCCTGGCTGTCAGCGTCGACTACATGCTCCAGGTGGGACTGTTGCTGCGTGCACTGATTGGGAAGGAATCGGGGATTCGCTGTCAAGAAACAGAGGAGTCCGGGGAACTGTCATTGGCGAACATCCTGGGCGGCATGACAAAGGTGGTCATCTGCTCGGTACTCATGGGCATTGTGGTGTGGCTGCTGGCACAGTCCCTGTGGCCGGGGACGGAGGCGCCCGCACTGTATCGCGCCCTTTACCTGATCGGGTTCATCGGGATTGGCGGCGTCGTCTACGCTGCCGCGGCTGTGACGATGCGGATACCAGAAATCCTGAAGCTGTTTCGACCCGGCTAGGACCGGGTGCGGGGTTTCGAATCCGAATCCAACTGGAATACGACAGGAAGAAACACTACCGAACTCACAGAACTTCCGGACCTGCTTGCCGGAAGGAACCGCCATTTGGACACAGCCCCGGCCGCAGCCCGGTCGAGCATTCTCCAGTTCGAAGGCTGTCGAACCGTCACTGATTCCACCTTACCTTCAGCGCTAACGGCAACTGCCAGGATTACCTTACCTTCCAGCCGGCGTCTTTTGGCTGACTCGGGGTATGATGGCCTTGGGTTTTTTCCCTTCGGGCGCGCGGGCACGAAGTCGCCTCTGGATCTGGCGCTGGTGGGCCGGCTCCTCACGCTCGATATGCTCTCCTCAGTTATGGTCTCAGCAGGTTCAGACTGCACGATGACCTCGACCGGCTTCGTCACGCTGCGTTTACGAAGAGAGTCGGCCGTCTCAACTGGTTTTGGTGAGTGCTCGTGCATGGGTCGTGAGACATTCTCAGGAACAGAACTCTTCACCACCGGAACGACCGGCTCCGGGATATGACGGTCCCGACGGCTAATGGAGGCCGTTGGCCTGGCCCGTACTGAACTTGACCGTGATGCCGAAAACTGCTCATGGACCTGAGGCTCAAAGAACCCTCGAACGCTGCTCTGAGGAAGTGGAGTCTGCTCAGAGCTATGCATCTGCACTGTCGGGTGCATCTCGTCCGGCTTCTGTATGGTGGCTGACGGCTCAACGGCCCCGGACAGCGAATGCGACACCGGTTCTGATCTTGAATCCTCAGAAAATTTCTGCTTCATGCGACGAGGAGTTGACCGGCGTTCGGGGGCCGTGATTGTAGTGGGGTCGGCGAGTTGCTCTTTAGCTATCGGCGCAGTTTTGCGCCGCTGCTGAGACGCGGCCGACTCCTGAATCTGCTCCAGAAATTCATCGCTGTCATCCGCCACCAGCTTTACGGAAAGGATGACATCAGAATCGGCGGTACCGATTGCATCCCGGTCGCTCAACATCAAGAGCGGTGCAAGAAGAAACAACACTCCGTGAATGAGAACCGAAAACGCAAATCCGATCGAAATCGGTAAGGCGTCTTTCGGGTTTTGCTCACTGGAAATCATTAACGATCAGTTCCGCTTGAATGCTGCATCCAGGTTGGAACCTGGCAGGCCTTTCCATCCTTCTGAGATCTTCTTTGGGTAGCCCTTCCCCACCTTATCACTGGAAAAGTTGTAACGCAGGTACTCTTCTCCTTTGAAAAAGTAGATATATTTGCCATCCCAGTTCAGGGCAGCATCTACCCCTGTGGGCCAGACGCCAGACCAGCCGGCCTTTATTTTTTTCGGACCCGATACCACTTTGTTGCTCTTCATGTTGTATTGAACGTATTCGTCGCCCTTAAAAAAATAAACTTTGTTTTTGCCAACATTTAAGGCTGCGTCCACGCCATCAGGCCAGAGGCCCGGCCAATTGCCTTCGATGGGCTTGGGATATCCTTCGCCAGCTTTGCTCGTCCTGATATTTATTCGCATGTACTCCTTTCCCCTGAGAAAGGAAGGCACTCTTCACTCCCCACATCAGCGCGGCATCAACCTGGGCCCAGAGACCTGTGATTTGCTTCAGATTCTTTGGGGAGCCTTCGGCGACTTTGTCCTGACCATGGCTGTAACGGAAGTATTGCCCACCCTTGATGAAGAAAGGGCTGTAAGTTGTTGCGGAAGATTTGGAGGAGCGTTTCTTATTAGATTTCTTTGCCTCTTCTCCCCGAATAGCGTGAGGAACGAGGCAGAGCAGAGCCAGCAGGAAAAAGGTGTCGAGTTTCCGCATCACAGATCTCTCCTCCAGGTGGTAGTAGAACAAACATTTGCTTCGAAACTTCTGAGCGGTATGGGTGTACGTTTCTTGCTCTTAATCTTAACTTTCTTTCTTCAAGGAAGTTGAGATTAAAAGCAAGACTGAGAGTAAGAGCTGAGACTCTTCGGCTGCAGCCAATGGCTGCTGTAGGATTAAGGTAAGGTACAATGCCCTGCTCAAATAGTCCACGATTATTTGAGCAGGGCTTGGGCGCCAGCTACGGGTCGCGGGGATGAGAACAGCGAGGCCAAGGTCAGCCTCGACGCCAGGCGTGTCACTGGGCACAGCGCTGCGATGTCAATAGGGGATGCACATCTTCCGATCGCTGCTGACCTC
>JASLXP010000595.1 GCA_030740295.1 Planctomycetota bacterium | reverse complement strand
GACGATTTGCTTCCCACGCCTGTGGAAGCGGAAATCCTTAATGCAGTCAGAGACGGATTCGCGCTGCTTAATTTCCTATGCATGAAATTCCAGCAAGCCCCCGGCATGGGTTTCTCTGTCACCCCAGCCACGGCAGAAGAAGAATCCAATATGTTCACGATTACCGCCCTGGCGAAATCAATCAGTTCGAGCTACATGCTGGCAAGGCTCGGGAACAGAATTGCAGAACTGGATGGATATCAGGAGGAAGAGAGAAAGCAGGGCTTCTTCAGTTTCAAGGAATCGACCGGCGATGCCTTTGACGGAACTATAAAAAAATATGCGGAGAGCATTGCGAGCTTTCTGCGGCAATCGCGCAATTCGGAGACGACGTATCAGGATTCGGATTTCCTTCATCTCACTTCAGAGTTCTTTTCATATCTTCGGGAAACCAACGGTCAGATTGCGAACGAATTACAGCCACAACAGAAAGAGTTCGTTGATAGCCTGATACTGGATATTGACGGCGTTGTTACAGTCAATGGATTCGAGCCGGATGCGAAAGTAGAAGTCTCAAGAAAGGTAGATAAGGAGTTTAAGAAAGTTCGGCCAGAGGAGGTCGTCGGCAACCGATTCGCAAAGCAGCAGGTCTGGCGATTTATGGAAAGGCTTGCCCTCTACAATTCTGAATTCAAGCGCAACCCGATTCTCGAATTTGGCGGATTGCCCTGGACAGTTCTCTGGGATGGAATTCCAGGCACCGGCAAATCCACACTAATCGCAATGGCAATCAGCCGCCTGATGGAACTGGGCGAAGCAGTCGGCAAGGAAGTCAACGTTGTGCAGATTGATCAGAGCATCAAAAATGAATTCTACGGCAAGACAGCACAGAACCTGCAAGAGCTCCTTAGCACAACTCACGACCCTGAGAGGCTGCACCTTGTCATCCTTGACGATATCGACATGCTGATGTCCGGGGACCGTAATTCAGGCTCTGGTGGCGCGGACAAAGATATTGCTAATATTCTCATGCAGTATCTCGAAGGCGTAAAGACGGTAATTGCAGGCAATAATCAGGTGTACTGCGCCAGTAATGAACCCACAGGACTTGATCGAGCCCTCCGGAACCGAATGCAGTTTCGGCTGAATATTGATGGCCCTGAGACTAGTGAGGACTTCGCCGACCTTTTCTGCATTCTGACCGGGGAGGCATTGAAGTCCGGCCTGATTTCTGTCGAGCACGGTTACGAGCCTCTGTCCACACAGGACAATTACGATTACGAAGGCGGCCGGTGGTTAAAAAAAGGCCAGGATGTTGAGAAAGAATCAGAGATCGTTGATTCAAGCAAAGCGCCGAAGAGCATTATTGAATTTGGCGAAATGATTGGAGCTCTGAAGACAAAGATTCCGTCTATTTCAGGACGATCCATGAAAGCCATCATCGAGGCCGTAAAGACACGGATGGCTGACTTTGACATTCCCGGGGACTGGTTAACTAAACCTTCAGTCTTCCTTCTGCGGGAATTCGAAACACAGACCCGGATGGTGAAGGAGCTCTATGTCCCCTTCACTTCAGAGATGTTTTATGAGGAGGCCATACGTTACGCCGAATCGGAAAGGCGATACGCGGATGAAGAACGCGAGCGGATGGCGGATCAGGCGTTTAAGAATCTCACTGCACAGTTGGACGCGCAGCAACGCCTCAAAGCTAATTCGGAATGATTGCCCCCGAACTTGAAGATGCCGGCCTTATCAATCAGGGACTGTTCACCGTCCAGGGCGAAAATGCGGACCACTATTTTGATGCACTCGATCAGATTCATCAGAGGGATCTCCGGCAGGAAACAGAAATTCTGGAATTCCGGATTGATGCGTATGGCAGAAGCCCGGAGTTGGCGGACGAATTGGGTGAGGATTATCTCCAGGTTAATCCGGCAAACCGATTCGGAATTATCATTTCACCAGAACAGCGTGACGCGCCTCTGATCGCTGTAGAGACTTCGTATGACGAGCAGCTCCTAAGGCAGCTCTATAAAGTGGACCGAGAACTGGTCTCCTACATATGCGCCCGGGAAGCATTGGTGGTCGGTTTCTACAATGGCGTAAGTTTCTTCGAGCGCGTGGACGACATACTGCTGGTCGAGGAGGTCCGCCTCTATCTTCAGAGTACGAGGCAAACTCTTGAAAAACTCGAGGCATTAAGGGGCATGGCGAGTCTCCTTGGCGAGAGCGACCATCTTTATCAGAAGGATTACCTTGATGAAATGCTTGCCCTGGTAGGCGCCGTTGGCAATCCTCGTGAAAGGCCGGAGATCAGGGAGGTGTCATGCCCGGTGCAGTGTCTCTTTAATGAGTTCTTTGGTGGTACATATTTATTCAAGCAGATGCGGGGCGCAGGCCAGAATTTCGAAACACTCCTGATCACAACAGAGCCTGTCGAATTTGAAAGCAAACATGAAATGCTGCATTTCAGGCATGTCTCAGATAAATCAGTCATCAACTATCTGCACGATGCAGGCGTGGTGGGATACGACTTGTCCAGGCTGCCCAAAAGGCTGGACGAGATGCGTGACTTCGCGCTTCTCGATGCGGGTGTGGACATCGTCGATGCCAGCGACGTCGACCGCGACAAATGGCTCGATCAGCATAAAGACCAACTGCCGGACGTTTACTGGGAGCTTCGTGAGATCCACAAAGGGATGCTTGCAGGTGAATCTGAGGGCAAGACCTACAGCGAAGTCAGAGACGCATCGGATGACGTTCGAATTGTCCTGGCTCTGCCCGCCAAAGAACACCGCATCGTTGCCCACCTGTTAGCAGAACTCGATGAACCCGATGTCTTCAGAGATTACTGGGACAACCGTTCCCACTTCATAAAAATATTTAGAGATTTCAACGAGCCCAAAAAGCGCTATGTGATCCACAAGCTGAAAGAGGCGGTAGAACATAAGCGGGACTATGTGGAATGAATTAGTAAAGAACTCGTGACGACAGGCTGCCAGCAGCCTGCCGCCACGAGGCTCTTCCTGAATTATTCATGAGAAACACTAATTCTTCTTTTCAGCCTGCTTCGCCAGATCCTTCAGCACGCCAGGCAGTAGCTTCTTAGCCTCAGCTACAATTTTGCGATTTCCGGTGGGAAACTGGCGGGCCGCACGTTCGATGTAGGTTTTTGCGTTCCCGAGGTCCCTTACATAAATGCTGCTCTTGCCGGCCGTCAGGCATGTTAGCTCGGTTGGGTAGATCCCGACGCTCTTGATGAGATATTGCTGGGCTCTCTTGTAGTCCTTGGGCTCGACGTTCATGTAGCGGAGACCGAGATGGTAGGCGGCCTCGGCTTTCACGTCTTCGTAGGTTTCGCTGGCGAGGATGCCCTCCAGCAACTGCACACCTTTTGCCGTCTGGCCAAGATTGACGGTCGCGGCCGCAGCGTAAAGTTCCATATGATCCCGGCTGAATGACTCAGGATGCTTGATCATGAACGTCTTATGAAGCGGCGGAATCGCCTTCCACTCGCCGGTCTCCTTGTAGCCGCGAACAGTCTTGACGTAGACCTCTTCGATGGCCTCGAAATCCTCGTGGTCCTCGAGAATCTTTTTCAAAAGTGCCAGTCCGTTTTCATAGTCGTATCGGGCGAAGTAGCTCTGACCTGCCATGTAGAGCGCCTGGGCCCGAGACTCGTTATCGAAAAGATTGGGATCTTCTGCGAAAGGTCTGAGCGTGCTCGCGCAGCGAACATAGTCCTCCTGCTTCCAGTAGAGGAATCCGAGAGAGTAGCGCACCTTGCCGAGGTCGAGCCCCTTGGGCGGCGCGATGCGGATGCCGTTCCAGTGGCTGCGTTGGAGCATGCGCTGATTCTTGGGGACAGGGATCGGTTTTCCTGTCTCTTCGTCTTTTTCGTTGTAGCCGTATTCATCCAGCAATGCCGCGTAGGCCTCGGTAGCTGGCTCGTACTCCCTTTCCTGCATCGCGTGGAAGCCCAGCAGTTGGAGAGCAGACACACGAAAACGGTCGTCGCGCAGTCCGTCAACGTAAACTTTGTAGGTATCGATGAGGCGTCCTATATTGTTGAGCTTGATGTATTCCCGACCGGCCGCGTACCGGGCGATGGGATAGAGCTCGTCGGCCTTGAACTTCACCATATGCCTCGTGCGCCGGGACGGAGGGAAGGTAACCAGATACTGATTGAACACCGCCGCGGCCCTGCCATGTTCGCCGGCCTCGCTGAACAATTCGCCGGATTTCATGATGGCCGGCCGTACAAACTTCTGGGCATCCTCATCCTTGACCCAGTAGTGGTATCCACTGCGGAATTGCCGGCTGGTGAAATCAAACGACGGATTTGCCACGTTCGTCCACAGCGCCTCGGCGGCCTTGAGCTTGGCAGCTCTCGTCTTACCGGCGGCGCCCTTGAGATGCTCCATGGCCAGCCAGTAGTGGGCTTCCGCCAGGTGCTTGTTTTGATGCGGAAAGTTCTGAACCA
>JASLXP010000594.1 GCA_030740295.1 Planctomycetota bacterium | reverse complement strand
TGGCCGTCAAGGCAAAGAATCACACGAAGGCAACCGTCAAGGGAGTGAGGGTTGATTTTCGTACGACGCCCCGAAAGCACTATATGGAGGCCACCGGTGAATGGTTGCTGGCGGATCAGGTCGGCACTATTGGAGACCTGGGCGCGGGCGAAGAGAAAGAGGTGAAGCTGCGAACGACCTGCCCTGCGAAAACGGATACATGCAGGCCATCGCCACCACCGGGGACGGACGCGAATTCACCCGGGACGACTGGCTCTGGCTCCACGGCGCTTACCCCTCGGCCAACGCTCCTGCAATTGACGGGAAGTTGCAGGAGTGGGAGAGCCGCTCTGCCGCCTGGCTATTCTACGATTACGGCTGGGGAATGAATCGTCACCTCATGCAGCTCGACGAAGGCGGCGAGAATTTTGGATACCCTCCTTACACCATCGACGGCCGCGCCGCATTCTGGACCTCCTATGACAAAACAAATCTCTACCTCGCCATCCGGCTTCAAGACGATCAGGCAGTGCTTGAAAATGACAATGGCGAGAAGGTCGTTGTGAACATTCAATCGGAATCAGGCAAGCATTCACACATCAGAATCTTTCCGGATACGAAAGGTGGAGGAATGGCGAGTCTCATGTCCGGCTTTGATCGCACGGTCTTGAAGCCAAAATCTTCAGTCACCGTGAACGGCCCGACCACCATCGGTATCGAGCTCGCGATTCCGTGGGCCGTTCTGGATGTCACGCCAGCAACTGGCTCTCTCGTCCGCTTCGACCTCCTCTACACCGATGTTGATCGCGCCAATGGCAAGCTCGTCCGCGGCACGCTGCGATGGGCGGGCGGCGCGAGTAAGTCAGGCTACATGTGGTTGAGGTGATCTGGTCCGTTGCCTGCACGGCTGTTACGCTATCCGGGAACTTTCGCCCTGAGACTTGACCGCATGAAGGTAAGAAATCATCTCGCGCCGGTCTTCCTCCTGCTCCTCCTGGCACCTTCCATTCTCGCGGATGACTGGCCAACGTATCAGCACGACAACCAACGTACCGGTGTGACGGCTGAGGAATTGCGCCCGCCGCTGCAACTCCAGTGGGAGTTTGATTCACCTTTTCCACCGGCGAAGGGGTGGGCGCTGCCGGTGAACAATTACGGGGCGCGGAAGAACAAACCAAATGTCAGTTACGACGATGCCTTTCGTGTAATCGTCGCCGGTGATAACGCCTGCTTCAGTTCATCATGTGAGAACAAGGTCTATGCCGTTGATGCGTCGACAGGTGAGTTGAAGTGGACTTTCTTCACTGACGCGGCTCCCCGTCTCGCGCCGACCTATTGGAAGGACAGGCTCTACTTCGGTGCAGACGATGGATGCTTTTATTGCGTGGACGTCAAGGATGGTTCACTGGACTGGAAGGTCAGCATAGCCCCCAACCGAGAGCGCATGTTGGGGCAAGGGCGTTTCGGCTCGAAGTGGCCGGTTCGGTCCGGGGGGATTGTTGAGAATGGGATCGTGTATGCGACCGTCGGGCTCTTCCCATCGGAGGGTATCTATCTGTGCGCCATCAATGCGGAGAACGGCAGCTTCATCTGGAAGCACCGGCTGGACAGCAGTGGAGTCGGCCAGAGCCCTTCTCCACAGGGATACGTTCTGGCGACCGACGATTCCATCTATCTGACGTCCCGTGTGGCTCCGACCAGATGGCGTAAGAAGGACGGTAAGAACATTGGATTCACCACTCCATTTCCCGAGGTGAAACGAGCTCACGAATACAGATTCCTTAATGGTGGCAGTTACGCTCAAATCTGGAACGGGCGAAACCTCGTGTTCGGGAAGGCATGTATTCTGGGGTATGACCCCGATCAGGAATACAAGGACCGGTACGGACGGACGCTCAAAGGCGCCCTGCTGTTCAACTGGTTCAATGCACGCCAGGCCGCGTTCAAGAATGACCTCGCTTTTCTCGCTACCGACTTTTATGTAGCGGCGGTCAGGCAAGACCGGTTGGGTGAGCTCTCGAAGAACGAATGCCGCGCATTTGAAGACGACATCTACAAAGGTTTCCGTGCTGCCCGCCACATGGAACTGTTGGAAAAGCACGAGACGCTGAGCCAGACGCTCGGGGAAGAGCATCCAAAGGTCCGATCCATTGAGAACGGCCCACTGAAGTGGGGACTGCCGTTCTGGAAGAAGTGGCTCGCGGCCAGAGATCCGGCCATTCAGAAAGTTGCGAGCAAGTGCGAATGGCTGGCCCCCGTAGTGGCGACGGAATCCATGATCCTCTCGGGCAACATCCTCTACCTCGGTGGTGAGTCTTCAGTGCATGCACTCGATGCTGGAAACGGCAAAGAAATCTGGAAGGCTGAAGTAGGCTCACGTGTGCGAGGTCTCGCCGTTGCGAACGGTCGACTTTTTGTCAGCACCAACGATGGCAACGTTCGCTGCTTCTCTGAAAGGAAGACGACTCACGTTGCCAAAGTGTTGCCCGAAAGAGCGAATGACGCGTATCAGAACGAGCACACCTCCGTGTTCGCCGATGTCGCAGAGAAGCTGCTAAGGGAAGTAAACGTGAAGGACGGCTACTGTCTCATTGTCGGGGCAGGCATTGGCCAACTCGCATTCGAACTGGCGAAGCGAAGTGATCTGACGATCCATGCACTTGACCGGGATGCGGAAACGGTCAGGCGCGGCAGAGAGCTGTTGAGTGCTGCCGGCGTTTACGGCGGAAGGGTCTGCCTGGAACAGGGTTCTCTGGAGCGGCTTCCGTTCGCTCCGTACATTTTTAATCTGGTCGTTGACCAAAGC
>JASLXP010000593.1 GCA_030740295.1 Planctomycetota bacterium | reverse complement strand
TCCATGTCGCGATTATGGCGAGACATCTCAATCGCGGCCTCCAGCCAATCCGGGCGTCCAGCACGCAGCGCAGAAATCCACAGGCCGAGGTCTGGCAGGTGTTCGGTGTTGATCCATGCGTAACCACCGTCATCAAAGCCCCAGCGATCGAGGTCCGAGTAGTAAGCGATCATCACGTCACCAAAATCCAATTGTCCGTACCAGCCTCGGTTGGCGCGCTCCTGAATGATGAAGTCGGTCATCTGTTCCATGTGCGCCTCGACTTCCGGGTAGCGTTCCGACTTCTCTGAGACATGACCGATAGCCGCAGAATCACAGAACTGTTTTGGATCTGGAATTAGCCTGCAGGGCTGGGCAAAGAACAATCCCCGCTCAGGAACATCCTCTTCATCGGTCCCGTGAAAGCGGATCATCAGTTCGTGTGATTTAGCAATGCCGCCAGCGCCGCTGGTCGAGGGAAATCGCCCGCCTTCTGCCCACTTCGGCAAATACTCGTAAACCGGAGCCCCATAGATGATCGGCGAGTATCTGCGCAAATCGAGCGGCTCGTAGGACCCCGGCCAGAGATCAAAGGTGAGCGTGCCCGCGTCTGCGTCGATGGAATACCCCCGGGGGTATTCCTGCCAGAAATATCGTGTCGACGCGCAGACCCCTCCCGAGTCATCACCCAGAAAGCACCAGCCCTGCGCGCGTTGGCCTTCGGTTGCTTTAACCCATGAGCCTTCATTGCAGACGCGCTTCTGCGTCCTGAAAAAACTTGAACCAAGCTGAACCTGCCGTGCCTGCGGCCAGCGGGGACCGTCTTCGATGCGCTGCATCACATCCCAGAAGCCCCGCCCTTGCTCGTTAGCGAAAGCATAGCGTGCAGAGCCACCACGATGCCTGGTATGAACATTGAGGGTGAGGCTTTTAACAAGATCTCTTTCCGGCACGCCACCGTAAATGAGCACCGCCTGAATTCGGAGCTCTGGTGAGCTCCGGTAAAGCTCGATAAACAGAATCAACTCGGAACCCGAGTCATCATCCGCGTTCGTGAACCCGCCGCCCAGACGAAGCACTGCCCGATTGCCTGACTCCGTCACCACCTCGAGCGTGTGCGGTTCGAAGTGGTAATCGCGGACATTCGCGCCATCCGGATCGACATAACTGAGCGCAGCACTGATGCCCGGACGATCGAGCAGAGAATCCTCGCAGCCAGTGCGGAAGGCGGAGAGAATGTTTTCGCGGTCTGCGGTGAGCCGGATCGACAGCTCATCACCTTCGATGCACGCTTGCCGGTCTTCAACGATTACAGAAAGAGAGGAGCCCGGAATCTCACTGCATTCTTCGAGTCTGAATTCGTTCGATCCTGGTTGCAGATCCAGATTGCCGCAGAGATGCATCCACTTGACCGAGCCGTCGGGCCACCAGGCAGCAGGTTGGCCCTCGAGTAAGGATTCAGCGCCTGAGCTCGAGATTTTGTACCAACCGCCCTGTGTGCACTGTCCACGTGAGAGTGGTATGCCGCCGAGAACGACCTGCCCCTTGCGTGGCAGGCCTGTCGGCTCGTGGATGGTGAGTGGGATGTTCATGATCGAAGTACTCCATATGTGCGATATTGCCGTGCCCACTTAGTGCGGCAGTCGCAATCGCCAGAACCAGGGCGAAAGCCATATCATGTCCCGGATTCTGGAGAATGCGGCTACGGTTTGGTAGAGTCGAGAAGTGACGGCGTGGCCTGATACTACCTGAACTGAACGATTCTTAAAGACCTCAACAAGCTTGTTGGCCTCATTGGTGAATGAGGGCGTGAGCCTGACAGAGGGCGCACACATTGAAATCGAGGAACAAACATGAAAACGCTGAGAATAGGGCTTGCCCAAGTCAATCAAACGGCCGATTTTGACGCGAACGAAAATACTATTTTTCGATTCGTGGAAAAAGCCAGTGAAGCCGGCGTGCAGGCCCTCTGCTTCCCGGAGACACAGACCGTCGGTTATCGTGTCGACATTGCTACGCCAGACACACCCGTTCCTGTTGAGAAGTTGAAGAATCTTCATGAAGAGCTTGCCAGGAGATGTGGCGAACTGGGCATGGCCTGCATCCTTGGTACTGAGATACCAAACGGTGAAGAAAAACCATTCAATTCAGTCGTCATCATTTCCGAGAGTGGTGAAATGATTGGCACTCATCACAAAACTAAACTCACACCTCTGGATGCGATTGCTTACTCTCCGGGAGAAGGTTTCGAGGTCTTCGAGTTCTTTGGGATTAAAACGGGTGTAGTCATCTGTTTTGAAGGTTTTCGATTCCCCGAGACGACCCGTGAATTAGTTCGCCAGGGAGCACAACTAGTTTTTCACCCGCAGAATAACACTACCCGACCCAACGACTGGAAGATTCCTGTTCACCATTCCATGATCGTTACCCGCGCTGCAGAAAACACGATCTGGTTTGCCTCATGCAATACCTGCTTGAACCCACATCAGAACTGCCTCTCTTTGATCGTCGCACCGGACGGCCAAATCGTTGCCCAGTCTGAGTTCCGACAAGAGCAATTAGTTGTGGCAGACATCGATATCGATCAGGCCACACGTGCCATGTTCAATTTTGATACCGACGGCTGCGCAGATGTGCTGTTCGCCGATACGGTGAAGAAGGAAGAATACGCAGAAGCGCCATAGTAAATCTGGGTCACGCCATCCGTTTAAGTAACCCACGTCTCTCCCTATCCAAAACACAATGGAACTGAAATCCTTAACACCAGCTAAAATCTTTATCAAACTCGGCCTGGAAAACGAATCGCTCGCTTCAGTTAGAAGCGCAGTCGATAACAATGACAGCCAGGTGGCTCTGACTGAATTGCTGTCCCACTACCGTGGAAAGTTTGCCAGGTCTGAAGAAACGGTCGAAGTCAGTTCGGACACGATCTCTACCGCCGACAAAATCACTCAACGCATTTTCCATTGGGGGCCTTACGAAGAAGCACAGTATGGAGATGAAATAGATTGGGCATGGGATCCTGCCGGCGATATCGAGTGGGTGGCCGCTATCTACCGCTTTTATTGGGCCCTTCCTTTAGCAGATGCTTATGAAGCTACTGGTGATGAAAAGTATGCAAAAACATTCGTTGACTTTGCGAACGACTGGATAAGAAAACATCCACTCGAGAGTCGTCCCCAGATTCACCCGGTCTACAACAATTGGAAGGACTTTCCCTGGCTCGACATTCAGACCGGCATACGGGCCACTGTGATCTGCCAGACTGTGCCAAGATTTATTCACGCAGAAGCATTCACACCTGATTTCCTCGGCATTCTGCTCGCCAGTCTTTACGACCACCAGGTAAAGACTGAATTCATTCCGATGAACCAGATTCACAACAAGGCCATATTCGAGCAGCGAGGCTTTATTAATATTGCCTACCACTTTTCTGAATTTAATGATTCAAGACGCTGGCTCGAATTAGCCCTGGAAAGAACTGAAGAAAATTTGCTGGCCCAGACTACGCAGGACGGTGTGCAAAGGGAATGGTCCGGCGGCTACCACACTGGGGTATTGCGTGACGCTATTGAGATTCGTGGTCGGATGCTGGATTCCGGTATCCAGATTTCCACCGCATACGAAGACCGCCTCCGTGCGATGTTCGACTACATATTCTGGATTTCCACGCCAGATCTGGGCTATCCAATGTTTGGCGACTGCAGCCGGCCATTAACTGATATGGGGGAACGTTCCAAGCTCCCGCATTACGGATTACTGAATGAAGCGACGGATCTACTTGAGGACCCCAAATACGCTGCCCTTGCAGATCTGAACCAGGAGGATTTGCCATCGCAGACCAGCCATGCATTTCATGACGCAGGCATGTACGCCCTTCGCAACGAATGGGGAGCAGACCAGATCTACATGGCCGTGCACAATTCGCCGAAAGCCATTTCTTCTCACGACCAACCGGATAACGGCACTTTCGAGCTCTATGCCTACGGCCGGTGGCTGATGCCTGACACTGGTTTTTATACCTACGGCCACGATCCGGAAGGGCGAACCTGGCATCGGCAGACATCCGTCCACCAGACAATGACCCTCAATGGGGAGGATTCGGTGGAAAGCCCAACAGAGCTCAAATGGGAAACAGGCGAAACGACAGATGTCCTTTCGTTTGAAAACAGATCCTGCGAAAGTCTGACCCATCGCCGGACGATCTGGTTCGTGGACCATTCTTTCTTTGTATTTCTTGATGA
>JASLXP010000592.1 GCA_030740295.1 Planctomycetota bacterium | reverse complement strand
TTAATGAAGTTCAGTCGAGCCGACAAGTCAGAGACAGCAAGCCGTATAACCAACCTATTTGGTGCCCCTCGTCTTGTTGAAATAGGCAACCGTTTTCTGGAAGAAAATCTGATTCACAAAACCAGTCGGGGAGAGGCAGTGCGTTCCAAGTCTGAAGTAATCATTGCCAACCTGCTGCATTCAAAAGGAATCGACTACGTATATGAAGCACCGTTCTTAGGCAGCGATGGTCAGACACGATGGCCAGATTTTACTATCGAAGATCCAGAGAGCGGGGTTCAAGTCTATTGGGAGCACCTTGGCATGCTGAGCAATCCTGTCTATAGACGAAAGTGGGAACGGAAAGCTGGCTGGTATCGAGAGCAAGGCATTTTGCCTTTCGAAGTGAGTGGTGGGCCCAACGGAATCCTGGTAACCACAGAAGACCAGCCAGATGGCGGCATTGACTCCGCTGCAATTCAGGAATTAGTTCGGGAAGTTTTCGGACTCTGAATTAGTTTAGCTTCGCCAAATGAAATAAATCCAATGGCCGAGACCCGTAAGCTCAGGATTTCCGAATACCTTCTGCATCACTCGGGCTTCAGAGCCGCACGACCGCAGGTTGACGAAATGAACATTCTGCTCAGCGGCATCAGCCACAAATTCATTCAGTGAGTTTTCCAGGTAGCGGCTCTTGCCTATGCCGGGCTCGCCAAGCAAAACCAGACACTGTTTCTCCGCAATTTCCTTCGTTTGAAGCACGCCGTTTGCCAGATACTCCCCCCACTTGTCACGAGGATCGCTCAGAAATCCTTGGTCCCAGAGCCTGCCCGGCCCATCTCCTCTTTCGGACCAGAATCTGTCCCAGTTGTATGTGTATTTTGCCACCGGACTGCCTCAATTCTGCGACCTGATTCTATTGCCTTTCACTTGAATCGCCGTGTCTCGGTCTATTCTACAGTGGCACATAATCAGGTGCTTCAACATTCGAGCTGATTCTGGTCTCGGGATAATCCCCTACGCTTGTTGACCGTCTGACCTTGCTGGATACATTCTTGTTTGTTAGGCAGTCAGAGGACATTTTACCGTTCATGTAGATGGCGTCGGCTATGGGCAAGTCGAAACTTTGGATTACCGTTAGTGAATCGCAGTATCCCTGGGAACGGGAGGCGTTGGAGTTTGTACGGGCCCAGTTCCCGGACCATGAGCCTTATCGGGCGTGGTCGAACTTCGAATTCATTGCGGACGATGGCAGTATCAATGAGGTGGATCTGCTGGTTCTTACGCCGCAGGGCTTCTTTCTGATCGAGATTAAGAGCCGGCCCGGCCGGCTGTCTGGAGATGCCGGAACTTGGACATGGGAGACGGATAATAAGTTCAAAACGGAGGATAACCCTCTCATCTCGGCGGACCGCAAAGCCAAGAAGCTGAAGTCTCTGCTCCAGAGACAGAAGGCGTGCCGAAAGAAGGCGAAACTTCCATTTGTCGAGCCCCTCGTTTTCTGTTCAGCGCCGGACCTGAATCTTCAACTGCAGGACAACGCGGCATATCGTGTGTGCCTGCGTGACCTTGAACGGAAAGGCGACGTCCCGGCTCGGCCCGGCATTATTGCAGCCATAAAGCGCAGAGATTGTCAGGGCCTGGATCTTCGGCCCAGAGGCATCCACGATCGGCCGATGGCGAAGACGATCAGCCAGGCCATGGACCAGGCTGGTATCCGGGAATCTCAGCGACTTAAGAAAGTCAGTGACTACGAACTCGACCAACTTATTGACGAAGGGCCGGGATACCAGGATTGGCGGGCCACTCACACCAAGCTGAAGGACATCCGTCGACGGGTGCGCATCTACAACATCCGCACTGGCGCCACCAGTGAAGATCGCGACACCATCGAACGAGCCGCACAACGGGAGGCACAATTACTGGAGACCCTTCAGCACCAGGGCATCCTGCGGCGGGAAGGTTTTACCGAGCACAAACTCGGCCCGGCGCTGATTTTCGAGGATGACCCCAATTTCGTTCGCCTCGACCACTTTGTTTCGCAGCGCAAGAACACTCTGAGTGTGGATGTTCGTGTCGATATCATGCGTCAGATCGCCGAGGTCGTTCAGTTCGCCCATGACAAGAAGGTTGTGCACCGATCTTTGAGCCCGCAGTGCATTCTGGTTTCCGCCCCGGACAAAACACGTCCACAGATAAAGATTTTCAACTGGCAAGCAGGCTATCGGATGGCGAGTTCTACTTCCGGGGTCTCACGCGAGGTCACCGCCACCTCCCACCTGGATCGCCTCGTCGAAGACGCTAGCACTGCCTACATGGCCCCTGAAGCGCTCTCCGAATCGGAGAATCTGGGTGAACACCTGGATGTCTTTTCCCTTGGAGCAATTGCCTATTTCCTATTTTCTGGCGAGCCACCAGCCACCAATGGCCTCGAACTCAGCAATAAGCTGAGGGAAACAACAGGACTTCAGATCAGCTCCGTGCTCAATGGGGCCGGAGAAAACCTTCAAGAGCTCGTTCAGTTCAGTACGCACCCAGTGGTCGGCAGCCGGAACGAGACCGTTGCTGATTTTCTCAGCCTCTTTGACGACGTTGAGGATGAGCTGACCACGCCTGAAAACGAATTCGTAGAAGATCCGATCCTGGCTCAGAAAGGCGATACGCTTCCGGGCAATCTGACCGTCAAAAGGCGCCTCGGGCAGGGCGCGTGTTCCGTTGCACTATTGGTTGAACGCGATGGCCAGGAGCTCGTGCTCAAGACAGCAGTTGATTCCTCCCATAACGACCGCCTCAAGGGCGAGGGTGAGGTTCTCGGCAAATTCCGCCACCAGCACCTCGTTGAATACGTCGAGACTCGGACTATCGCTGAGAAGACATGCGTCCTGATGAAACGCGCCGGAGTAGAAACGCTCGGCCAGCGGCTGCGAAAGGAATACAAACTGCAGCTGGAGCTCTTGCAGCGCTTCGGAGAGGACCTGCTGGATGTTGTCAAGTATCTGGAAGAGCAAGGCATTCCTCACCGTGATATCAAGCCGGATAACATCGGCGTCGGTCCGGTCGGACGTGGTGACAAGCTGCATCTAATCCTTTTCGATTTTTCCCTTTCCCGAACTTCACCTGAGAACACTCGCGCCGGTACTACAGGGTACCTGGATCCACTTCTCCCGGTGCGTGATCCAGCCCGGTGGGACCTTCACGCTGAACGTTACGCAGCAGCCGCCACTCTTTACGAAGCAGCGACCGGTGCATTACCAAAATGGGGGGATGGGACTACTGATCCGTCGCATCTTTCCTGTGAAATCACCATCAGCTCGGAAAGTTTCGAGCCCGGACTGAGAACAGGTTTGACCGAATTCTTTACCCGCGCGTTCAGACGCGATCCCGCTGAGCGATTGTGCCGATCGTGTCATTCGCCAGCGTCAGCACGATACCCCGTGCCCACACTGGCCGCCCATTTCTCGGGTCCCCCCAGGCAAATCTGCACCTCTGCGAGCAAACGGTACTCCCCTGCCGCCAAGTCACGGGTGGGAAGTCGAAGCTTGGCCCCCGTTCCCTTTGTGAGTGGCCCGATCGTAAGGGGGAAAGACATTGCCGGGTCAGTACCAATGACGTGGGCAGACCATTTCGCTTCGGATGGATAAGGGTCGGCGATCACAGCAACTCGACCAACTGCGCCGGTTAGGGACTTTCCGTCCGGCGTAGCGGTCAGCTTCAAAGGTAGAACCTCCCCGCGAAGATAATTGAGGCGGTGAACCGGCAGATCAATGCGCCATGTGAACCGGTCCACGGCGTCTGAAGAGGCGGCTTTCTGAATGACCGGAGCTTCCGCTCCTTCCGTCGGGATCAGCACATGAGCGGTTACCAACTCACTGGCGCCAAGGTACGGCAACTGGCACAGCAGACTCGACCTGCTGCCATTCCATTGAGTTGGCAAGGCAGAAGCACCGACGTCGTTCGACTCAGGTAGTCCACCCAACCAGACCTGAGCTCGCTCGCGGCCAGGCAGATCGGCAAGCAGCGGGATCACCAGTGGTACGTTGGATCGCGGCAGGCCAAGGTCTTCGATGATTTCCACCTGACTCCACGGCAGGCGCTTGCCCAACAACTTCCGCTTCTGCCATTGCAGCGGTGACATCCAAATGCCCTTGAGTGAGCCATCGGCTGCGAAACGGTCGTAGCAGTACCCGGTCCAGGGCTGCCTGGTCTCCGG
>JASLXP010000591.1 GCA_030740295.1 Planctomycetota bacterium | reverse complement strand
GTCTTTCTTGACCCACACCTGCTCCCCTTTGCAGGAGGCACCCAGGACATACTCAGCAGTTTCCCCTGTTCCGACATCGGTGACCTGGGCGCGGCATTCTACCGGTATTCGAACATTATTCAGGGTCATCGGAAGTTTTTGCGATACAGTAACGGCCGCTTTCTCCTGGGTATCCATTCGCCAACGGATGTATGAACGCTCAAAATCGCAGATATTCATTGACCAGCTCCTCCTTTTGCAAGTCACCATGGGTGGGCATGGGCAAAGTCCTGCATGTCTCATTTGCCCCGGTGGGAAACGCAATGTTCCCCGTTGTGGGTGACGGAGACCCCGCCCGCGTTAGTATTGCTGGACTTCTGACAAGTGTCAAGTGTATGCTCTCCGGGATTGCGGCCCCGTCAGCCTGGGACTGGATTCTGCCCGGAACAAGGGGTATCCTGTTTCGGGCCGCGACCAGTGACAGCGGCGCCGACGCGGCCATGATTTGCGCCTCACGCCGGCCGTTCGCCGGACTGATGGCAAGATCATGACAAGTAGGATTCCGAGTTGATGCTTACGTGTTCCAGAAAAGGGAGAAGTTGATGAAGACAAGAACGCAAATTGCCCCCGGCATCTGCAATTTTGATGCCGTTGTGACGGCCGACACCGAGGACGGCCAAGACGTGACCTTCGAATTCGTCTCTGAATGCGAGACCATAAAGGAATTCGCGAAACAGGTTGGCGAAATCTCCCCGGTCAATGCCGTGGCGACGTTGGGCCCCGAGGAGAACCCCATCCTCGCAAGGGCCAGGAAGTTGCTGCAAACGAAAGGCTGTTGTGATGCATGCGTCGTACCGGCAGCTACAGTGAAGATCATGCAAGTGGCAGCACGCCTGGCCCTGCCGAAAGACGTCTCTCTCACAATTACGCGAGAGTGAGCGCATTCCTGAAATGGGCCGGATTTGAAAGAAGACCATCAGCGAACAAGGCGGGTGCGGGCGACGGTCTGTGGCCGCCGATGACCCGCGACGCCGGGCGACACCATTCATCATGAAATCGGAATCCGGGACATACGTACTCATTTTGCGTAATCGCAGGAAAGATCATGTTCAAATAGGTCGCTGGCGCGAGATGGAAATCAAGCCCGGATATTATATTTATGTGGGCAGTGCATTTGGTCCGGGTGGTGTGCATGCGCGCGTGTCAAGGCATTGCCGATCATCCAAGCCTAAACATTGGCATATAGATTTCCTGAGTGAAGTGGCGACTCCTGAAGGTGCGTGGTATTCCCATAACCCCAAACGACTTGAACATGAATGGGCACATGCCTTGTGTGGCATGAATGAATTATCTGCGATTGAGGGATTTGGCTGTACTGACTGCAACTGTTGTTCACACCTGTTCTTTGGAGTCAGGCAGCCTGAATTAGGACAATTTGAAAAAAGTTTTGGATACAAGGTGGAACAGTGGGTGTACTCGACGTATCGATGAGTTGATGCCGTACCGGCCCCGCGTCAGGTAGCCGACAACAAGGGGGGGACGGGGCAGGAGAGGCTATCGGATATGGCGCGAAGGAGCTCGGCTTCTTCGATGGCGATGACCCCGTCGACAGCGATGCATACCGTGGCCGCACCGATGAGTTGTCGTTTTCGCTTGGGACTGAGCTGATCCAGGTGGGGGAGTATTTGGTCGACGTCGGCCAAGGTTGCGGAGTCCGCGGATCGGAGCGATCCGACGCGGTCATCGACAGCTTTTCCCAGGCGGGAAACACCGGCAAGAAAGGCACGAGAGACTTCATCTTCGTCGTCAGAGCCCGCTCGTGCAAGTACGGACAGAATGACGCCAATCTCCTGGCTGAAAGGCTTCAGCGATTTGTAGCGCGTCGGGGTCCGCGGCAGATCGCGGAATTCCCGATCGAGATGACGCACGAGCATGTGCTCCAAAGCGTATTCGAACAGATCTATTTGTTCATCGGCATGCACCAGGGCGTGAATGTTTGCACGGAAACACTCATATTGAGCGGGCGCCAACTGCCGCAGGGCCGGCATGGCCAGATCCGCCAGCGGCAGACGAGCGGAACGTCCAACCTGTGACAAGACCTGTTGCAGTTCCTGTGTGGCCGTATGCATGCCTTCTTCAGCAGACACTGCCAGGTGATCCAACTGCTTTGAACGCACCTCATGATCCGCATCCAGCAACAACGCATATACGAGTGCGCGAGCGCTATAGGGTTCACGGGCTGCATCGCGTAAGGCTTCGGGAAGACCCGCCACAAGCTCGCGCGCATAGTTCAGTTGACTCGGATCGATGGTGCCAACGGACGCAGTCAATTTCTCCGGCGTAACGGCACCTGCCTTCGGCTGCGGCGGGGAAACGGAACGGGACTGCTTGTTGCTGCCGGCAAAGCCGACGGACCTTTCAGAGTCTGCAACTCCGCTGTGGTCTTCGTCAATTTCAGGAAAGCTGCCGTCAAAACTTGGATCAATGCGTTGAATGCGATCGTGCAGCGGCGGATGCGTGGCGAGGGAATTAAATTCTATAAAATTTTTCTTCTTGCCGCGGCTGAAAAACATGTGACTGCAGGACTCGGCCTGTGAAGACCGCAATGCTCCGTGTCCCGCATAGCCGCCGATCGCTTTGAGAGCCCCCGCGATGCCATCGGGATTGCGCGTAAACTGGACTGCCGAGGCATCAGCAAGATACTCGCGCTGCCGTGAGACCGCAGCCTTTATCAGCTTTCCAAAGAAAAAACCCATGTAGCCTATGATGAAAATTGCCAAACCCACCAAGGCGATCTTGGCG
>JASLXP010000590.1 GCA_030740295.1 Planctomycetota bacterium | reverse complement strand
ATCGCCAGCTACAAGAAGCCAAAGTCGGTCGATTTCGTTAACGAGATCCCCAAGAACAACAACGGCAAGATCGTGAAGAAAGAACTGAGGGAGAAGTATTGGCAGGGGAAAGAGAGCCAGGTGGTGTAGGGGCACTTACCTGTTTGAGGGTACAGGATTCAGGGATCAGGATTCAGGGGGCATCGTCCTGTCTTTTTCCTTTCTTATCGTCCTGTCATTTCTCTTACTCTTCCTATCGTCCTGTCGGTGCCGATGCCGACCCACTCTGTCCCTCACAAAAGACTACCCCGTTATGCACCACTCCACAGTCCGGTCCATTCATGCGGTTCTCTGCTTTCTGTTGCTGGGGACCTGCGTTCAGAACTCTTTCATTCTGGCCGGGCCTCTCACTGAACAGAAGCTTGAGGCCGAACTCGAAGCTCTGCGTCGGGTCCGGGTCAAGCATTTCGACGGAACGCCATCGAGTGTCCTGGGCAGACTTCCCGGTCCGGCAGAACAGGCGAAAACACAGGCTGACTTTCGGAAGCTTTTCATGGGCAGGCCAGCGCGCAAACTGAGTGATGCGGAGAAGAAGCGCGTGCTTGACCTGTATGCGTATGTGGACTTCCATATCCCGACCCGTTCCGGGCGTGCGACCTTTCCCCTTGGCATTACCGGCGCGCACTTGCGAGAGATGCGCGGGCAGAGCGCCACAACGGTCGAAGCCATTGATGGAGAATCCCCAGCGGACGGAGTGCTCGAGCTCGGTGACATCATCGTCGGAGCTTCTGGTCACCTCTTCCCTGAGGACGATGACCCTCGCATCCCGCTCGGTTACGCGCTGGCGGACGCGCAGACCGAAGCGAAGCAGGGAATCCTGATTCTGAATGCCGTACGCTCCGGCAAGCTGACCGAAGTCAAGATCGATGTGGGCGTGCAGGGAAATTTCAGCAGCACTTGGCCATACGGCTGTGCCAAGTCCAAGGCCATCACAGACGCGGCCGCAAGCTACCTCGTGAACAACATCGAAGCGGAGAGGCTGGACGTGTTCTACGACACGCTCTTCCTCATGGGGACGGGGCGGCAGGATGCGCTTGAGGCCGTTCGCCGCCGGCTTTACACGATGATTGATAAAAAAGGACTCGGCTTCGGCGGGCTCAACTCGTGGGGCAATGGCTACTCTCTAGTTTCGCTTGCGGAGTATTACCTGCTCACTGGAGATTCGGCCGTCATCCGGCCGATGAAGAAGCTTGTCAAAGTTCTTTCGGACGGCCAGATGTCATGCGGGAGTTGGAGTCACTCGTGCCCGCCCGGAGGTTACGGCGCTGTGAACAATGTTGGTCTGGTCTGCTTCATGGGACTGATTCTGGCTCGAGAGGCCGGGATTGAAGTCGACGCCGAGGTGCTGTTACGTTCGATTCGTTTCTTCGGCCGCGGCATCGGGACGTTCACGCCCTACGGGGACCATACCTACTACTCGCCCCGCATGTGGCGATACTTGCCGGCCAGCGACAACGGTTCGTCCTCCATGAGCGCGTTGGATTACTACCTCCTCGGAGCGCACGACATCGCGCGCCGAACGGCCCGTCAGCCCTGCTATCAGTATCGCACGCGGCTCGCAGGGCACGCGGCCCGAATCTTCACGATCTCCTGGGGCCCACTGGGCGCGGCACTCGCGCCAGAAGAAGAATTTTGGATGTTCATGAACAACCTTATCTGGTACTTCGAGCTGTCTCGGCAGCGCAATGGCTCGATGACCCCGCTTGCAGGCGGATGGTGTCCTGGTACTGGTGCGATTGCCCTGGGCCTGACGCTGCCCAGCAAAAAGCTGCGCGTGCTCGGCGCCAAGAAAGGTGTCTTCGCCATGCGACCACCGGCGGGGCTGGCCGCAGCAAGGCAGCTCTATGCGGAAAAGAAATGGAAGGGACTCAAGAAAGCCCTGGCAAAGTCCGGGAACAGCACGTACGCCCGCGCTCTGTCTGCGGCCCAACGGCAGATAGAAACAAGCGCGGCCATCACTCTCGAACTGATTCGGGCCAACATCGAAAAGAAAAACAAAGACACCGCGCAAAGGCAGCTCGACGCACTCAAGATTCTGTTGGGTGAGGAGCGCGCCGAGATGAAAGGTCTCGCCGCGACGATTGAAAGAATCCAACCCGCGAAGGCACATCCGCAAAAACAGAAGGCGTCCACCAGACGTAAGAAGCCGAAGCTCAACCTGCCGGACAAGTGGGACATCCTTTTGGCTGCAGGAAACGAAGCGAAGGACGATTACCTGCATGGTGAATTCACAAGCGAAGAGGTCGCCTCACTCGGCGAGTGGTATGCGGAGGACGTCTCGCCGAAGGGCATGGAACTGAAAAGGGGCAGTCGCCGGGCCAATGGCAAAAAACAGCATCTGATTCGTCGGACCTTCGAGATGGCCGGTTTCTATTCGGCCCTGCGAATCACCACGGATGAGGGACTCGAAGGTGAGCTCTTTGTGAATGGGAAACGTGCCGCCGTATTTGCCCGATCCAAGTCCGGCGGAAAGCGTACGCTGGATATCGGAAAAAGGGGCGTTGAATTGCTGTCCATTGGAGGGAACACCATAGCGGCCCGCATTTACCGGGGCGGCGAGGTCCTGTTTGAGGTGGCAGCGGGCCCTAGCGAAACGGGCGGCAAACCAATGCGTGATTATTCACCGACGTTTTCACCTGCCGGATACACCAACGGCTGGGCCCCATCGAGAGAGCGCGTCGCCAGGAATACTTCATGGTATTTCAAGAATAAATCTCCCCGAGACATCGCACGCTTTTTGGCTTTTCCCGATTGCGGGGCATCCGATGTCGCCGCGAATGGGCTCGCCGCAAAGGGCAAAGGGGTCATCCCGCTTCTGAAGCAGTTGTTGCAGGACACTCATCCCGGCATCCGCACCGGCGCGTGGGACGCGGTCGCGGTTCTGCACAAACAGGGCGGCCTTGCCAACCTAGAAGATCAGGAAGCCTTCCTGAAGATCGCCGGCGACCGCGCCAGCAAGGAAGACTCTTGGGTGCAGCAATCTCTCATCCGGGCCATCGATGCCTTCGGGATCGAAAACCAGGACGCACACAAGGTGCTCATCAGCATGGCAGGCAGCTTTGATCCCGGCACGCGGCTGAAAGCGCTGGCCATGTTCAATCCCAGGGGCGGCAAATTCAGAAACGGCAATCCCGCGGTCGCGGTCAAAGTCGCAACATCCGTCGCCGGCAACATCGAGGGTGCGGATGCCGGCTATTGGGGCATTCCCTGGAGCATCCTCAGAAAGCACAAGGAAACACCTGAGGCCCGCTCCGCGGCACCGGTGATTGCGCTCGTGCTGGACAAAGTTTCGCACGGTCTGCGGGGCATGTTTTCGAATGGGGTCATGGACGGCGCCGTCCCCGTCATCGACCATCACATCGATGCGGAGCTCGAGAAGACACCCGGCCTCATTTCCGGCATCAGCAAGTGTTACATCAAGGGCCCAAAGATTAACTGGACCGGCTGGTGGATCGCCCGCTACAAGCTCAAGCACGTGCTCTACAGATTGAGCCCGGCCGCGGCTCCCGAGCTTCGCCGAGTGGCGGCAAGGCAGCGCGAGTGGCTCAAGTCGGCCTCTGAACAGGAGGTGACTTTTCTAGCCAACGCGCCGAGGGAGATCGTCGAAGACGACATCAGAGAGCTCGAGGCCTGGGCCGACGCGCTCGATAAACTCGATGGTAAGGATGACTTCCAGGAGCTCGAAAAACTGGCCCGCAGCGAAGACCCCGTCAGACGCAATGTTGCCGTCTCCGCCGTCTGGGCCGGCCGCCTGCCCGATCCCGTGCAAACCATCAGAATTGCCACCCTCGCGGCATCCAACACAGAGACCAACACCACGCGTCATTGGCATCTCGCCTGGGAGACCATCGGCCGCCACAAGAAACTCAAAGAGGCCAGAGAGTCCATTCCGGTGATCGCAAAAGTCTTTGACGAGGCCGCCCATGACAGGCGTGGTTGGATATCGATGCACGTGGTCGAGTATGCCGTCCCGATTCTTCAACAGCACTGGTCCCCTGGAATCGAAAAGACCCCCGGCCTCGTTTCCGGCCTGTGCAAATGCCTGGCAAAGTCACCAGCCGATAACTACTGGGGCGGCGCCAATAAAAGTCTGCGGCAACTGATCGCCAGACTGACATCACATTCCCATACGGTCGCCAAAGCCACTTACGAGTCACAGGAAGAGTGGCTGGCAAAAGCCTCCAATAAAGAAGTAGATCGGATCGTGGCCCACCACCATTACAGGGGCGGCAAAGCCCGCGCACATCTGCAGAAAAATCTGGGCGAGTTAGGCGCGCTCGTGCAGAAGCTCGGAATCGGTGAGTGAGGGCGCTAAGTGTCTGCAGAACCTCTCATTTTCCGAAATCATTCTGTTTCATGGAGGCAATCGATGGGCTGCCGCCCTGCGAACCCGGCATCCAGCTCGTGCCAGAAATCGATATCATCTTCGCCGTGTCGCCAGCAGAGGTACACGAGGCGTTCTTCGTGCCGGCAGTAGAAATCGATCAGACCCGTTGCCGGGTCTTTCAGTTCGATTCCGAGCTGTGAGAGCTCTTGATCGTATTCGTTCATCTTGTCGGCGAGTTCCTGGATCTCCTCCCTGAACTTGAGCACATCTTCGGATAAAGAAGATTCGACCTGGGTCCTAGTCGTGAACTCGTCCTTCTTTTCCTGAATCTCTGCCCAGGCATTTTTCAGGTCCTCGACAATCCTCGAGATCAGCGGCAGCGCCGCCTTGGCCCTTTCGAGAGTGAATACCTTTGGCTTCATGGTAAAAGCTCGCAAGAACAGACAGGTGTCCGAATGTTCAGAATCTTATTTGAATTTCAGACCGCGGCCATGCAGCCTGACTGAAGTTGAACTCTGAGTTCCAATCCCATTCCTACACGACTCTCAGAACATGCCAGCACAGATCTCGAATTACGAAAGCCTCGGCATCCGGCCCTTCATCAACGCTTGCGGGACGATCACTACGTTGGGCGGCTCGATCATGCCCCCGCAGGTAGTCGACGCGATGGTGGGAGCGTCCAGGCATTTCATCCCCCTGATCGAGCTCCACGAAAAAGTCGGCCAGCGCATCGCCGACCTGACGGGGAACGAAGGCGCGTTCGTCTGCGCGGGAGCGGCCAGCGGGATGACTCTCGCCGGCGCCGCATGTGTGGCCGGCGCTGACTCCGACGCGATTCAGAATCTGCCAGACACCGGGGGCCGGCCTAATGAATTCGTAATCCCTCTTGTCGACCCTCATTACTTCATCCACCAGGGCTTTGCACTGTGCGGAGGCAAGCTGGTGAAAGTAGGCACCCGTGAGAAGGTGACCGCGGAAGATTTTGCCGGCGGCTTCTCTGAGCGAACGGCCGGCGTCATCTACTTTCTCGGCAGCCAGCCTGTAGATCAGCTGCCCGGCATCATTGCCGTTGCCCACGAACACGAAGTGCCGGTCATTGTAGATGCAGCCGCACAACTCCCACCGCGCTCGTATCTCACGGACCTTACGGGCATGGGCGCCGACCTCGTCGTCTTCAGCGGTGGCAAGGGTCTCTGCGGCCCACAATCGTCAGGGCTTATCGTCGGCCGGTCGGACCTCATCCAGGCATGCACTCTCAACAGCAACCCTCACTCAGGAATTGGCCGCAGCATGAAGGTAGGCAAAGAAGAAATCATGGGTCTGCTCGCAGCCGTCGAGATCTTTATGGAACAGGACGAAGAGGCCGTCATCGCGGACTGGTCAGATCGCTGTCAGACGATTGGCGCCGTCGCGGATGATTTCGAAGGGATCGAATCGGTCTACTCCCCGCCTGGCAAATGCAGGTTCCCGCCGGTCTCACCGACGCAACAATTACGATTCGCCGACAGCGCGCCCATCTCTGCCCAAGAAGTCCACAGACAGCTCAAAGACGGTGATCCATCCATCAACGCCAGCGCATCCACAGAGGTCGTTGGCTTCCAACCGCAGACACTGCAGGCCGGCGAAGCGGAGATCATCGCACGCCGTTTGAGGGAGATCATTTCGGCCGCAGCAGAAGCATCGTAGGTTTAAGTCTGCCTGACTGTCGCAACCGAATCGTAGCACGGCCGTCTCGGCTGTGATTCACGGGCGGGAGGCCCGTGCCACAGTGCTCTCCTGCCGTGATTCACGGGCGGGACGCCCGTG
>JASLXP010000589.1 GCA_030740295.1 Planctomycetota bacterium | reverse complement strand
GTTGGCCCGAGTTTGCGCTGTTGGCATAGGTCGGGTTGTGGCATTTATACCCAGGGCGGCGCTACGCTTGCCCTGGGCTACGTTGTTTAACGCCTTCGGCGTAAAGCTTCAGAAAGTGCACTTGTTCTGGACCTGGTAGTTCAAGATGAAAGTGTCTTTACGGATATCAGGGGCAAAGCCTGATCTGCTTGGTCCGGTAAGACCGGAAAAGCCTCTCACGAACCAACCACCCGGTCCTTCAACTCCGCAACCCTTCGCTGGCATTCCACTCGCGCCTCGGTAAACGCTTCCAGATTCGCGCCCTTCGTCCTCAGACATCCGAGAATCACTTCCTCTGCCGCGACAAATTCTTCCAACAGGCTCGCGACGTCTTTGGCGATTTCATTTGGGATGGTGGTGACGCCGTTGCAGTCCCCGTGCAGGAGGTCACCCGGATACACCGTGATTCCGCCGACGTGCGCCGGCAGTCCAATTTGCAGAATGTGACAGTAACCATGTGCACAGATCGACGAACCGGTAAAGACCGGAAAGTCTATGGCCTCCACCTGATCGAGATCCCTCCCGGCGCCGCTGGTGATCAGACCAACACAGCCGAAGGTCTTGTAGGTCGTGCACATCACTTCGCCGAAGGTCGCGGCTGCGGGTGGATCATCGAGGTCCTGAAAGACGATGACCTGCGGGGCAGGCACTTCCTTCAGTCGTTCCAATTGCTCGGTCATGCCTCCATAAACGTCTTCCCCTCTCGGTGGCGCGGCAGAACGAAAAGTTGCCGTAGATGCATAGCCGACCATGGGCGGCATCTTGGGGAAATTCGATCGGATGCGTCCGTCCATGTATCCGGTGTTTCGTAGTCGAATATCAAAAAGCTCGATGACATTGCAGACAGTCGGCGTATCGAACTTACGCAGCAGATCCAGTTCTTCGGTTGTCAGTGGCTCACTCATTGGGTTCTTCCTTGTTGTCGCTGGTTAAGGAGGATGCTGGATTCCGTCTCGGTTCATTTACCAGGAACAGCAGGATAAGAAAAGCCGCCAATTCAAAAAGCAGGGCGGCAGAAAAAGTGACCTTGAATTTCCAGGCCAGATGATCAGCAAGGAAGCCCCCGAGAAGGGGCGCCGCGAACATGAGGGGGCCGGTCACGGTTCCCTTCACCGCGATGAATGTTGTCTTATCCGCTTCGGGGCAGTACTCGATCGGCAGGTTCAGAGACGAAACAGTGTCCGCCGAGGTGGAGAGGCCCCCAAGAAAGAAGATCAGGTAAAAGGTAGGAACTTCCTCGGCGAGTATTGCCAGGCTTGTGCACATGACATTGATGCCTGGAGGAAAGAAGGCGATTGCGCGAAAGCCTGTCCGGTCGCCAATCCAACCGAACAATGGCGCACCGACCATTCTGCCCAGAATCAACAAGAGGGTAAATTCCGCTCCGGCCTCGGGCCCCAGGTCAAACTTTCCAACGGCTGCCGCGGCATAGAACGGAAAGGCCATCGTGCCCAGCGAGGAGAGACTTTTGGACAGAAGGTAGTGCCGGTAATCCCGATGGCACAGCAAGTCTCTCTTCATATCCCTGAAAAACTCACCGATCCCTTTTTTAATGGGTGGCTCAGGATGCGGAGGCTCTTTCAGGAAGAAGAAGAATGAAACCGCTCCGACCAGCAGCGCAGACGCAACGACAAACCCCCATCCAAACCCGGCAAATCCAAAGTGGCGAATGATGTACTTGGCAGCGGTGGCCCCGGCCAGCCCTGTTACCCCACCGACGAAAAAAATCAGCCCGAACGAAAAGCCTCTCGTTTCTGAAGGAACGAGCTTGGCCACCAGATTCGACCACATGGGGATGGCAAAGCTCAGTGAAAGACCCATCACCGTCATGCAACAGATTGTCACTGGAATCAACGCTTCTGATTTACCCCATGCCAGGGCGGAAGCCCCCATCACACCGACCGCGATCAAACCCGGATAATGCACAAAGGGGAACAGAGTCTTCTTCACCGCAAGATGCGACGTCTTCTGCGCGGCAATCATCTGGGGAGAGAACATCGCCAGACTGGTCAGCCCCTGCATCAACCCGATGTGGAAATTGTTTGCCCCGAGCTCCTTCAGGAACACCGGCATCATCGTGCCCCAGTTGTAGAACGCTGCGCCTAACGACCACATCGCGTGCACACCGATCACGATGGCAAAATTATGTCGCAGCCCGGCTCGAATCTCGTCTTCGTAAGACTGGCTCATCCATCCTCTTCCTCATCCTCCTTCACCAGCTCCACATAAAGCCGGCGCATCCCGAGCAGTTCGCCGTCCGCCAGCACCTCCACCGCGTACGAACCTTCTTTTTTTAACGGCAGATTACGGAACTCGAGCACCACGTCGCTGACATCCATCGGGCTGGCGAAGCTCGCTTCGGCCCGGAGCTCGACCACGTGTTCCTGTGTGGCCAGGTGAACGATCCGAAACACGAGCGGCACCGTGCCGTGACCGTCCGTAAGCGAGGCCATCACGAACATCCGCGGATGCACACAGGGGATCGACTTCGTCCCGATGCGGCTGAACAGGCTGACGAGCGTTTTGTTATTCGAGCGCTTGTCTTCGATGACCTCGTTGCAGATGATGATCGCCAGACAGAGCGGCCGATGTCCTTGCGGCATTGATGTATCCCTCTCCTCTGAAACGTGGTCTTGGCTCTCCGCGACAAGTAAAGAGCTGCCGCGGACCGTCAGCGCCGGAGTGCTGGACATTAGCCGTTAAGGCCGGAATGGCAAATAGTGACAAAGTCGTTACTTGTTTAAGCGGTGCTTATGCGTTTAAACACGGCTTGAAACATTCCTCCCACTGTGCCGTCTTCGAACGAATGAAGAACGACAACGACGAATTCAGAAACCAGGACACCGAGGCGCTGCCGGCCATCGAGCCACCAAAGCCGGTGCGCGCCAGGGCCTCCGGCCTGCTGAAGGCGGTAATCCTGATGGCAGTGGGCTCATTGCTTACCTTGCTGTTCGTCCGGCCTGCCGGTCCGTCCGGTCATTCTAATCACAGAGGCGGCTACCCCGGCGACAGGCCGGCCGGACCGCAGCCCTCGACATCGATCGAGCCATTGGTCGCCCGGCCTCTTGCCCCGCCACCCGTCCATCCTGCGCTCAACATTGAGCCACAAGAGCCCGGTCTCGTCATGCGTTTCGTCCCGGGCAAAGGCGCGACCGAGGACGAGAAAGGCAGGCTCATCTTTTTGTCCGATCTGTCCGGAATGCAAAATCACGCGGTCCAGGACCAGAAGAAATCGAGGCCGGAGCTTGTGAAGGATGAGTTGCTGCACAGGAACGTGATCTCATTTCGGGGCAGCAAGAAAGAGCATCTCATCGTTCAGGAATCCGATTCCCTTCAGAACATAGCCAAAGAGATCACCCTCTTTGCTCGCATTCGTCCCGAAAGGATGAAGAACAATGTCCTGATCCTGGGACGCAACGCGGGCATGGACGAACGCCGTGGCTGGGCCCTCAAACTCAGTCAAGGGCGGTTTCCGCAGTTTGATATTTCGCGGCCGGGTGCCCGGAGTGGTGTCATCTCTGATGAAGCTGTTGAGCCCGGTCGCTGGCATCACATCGCTGCCACATTTAAGGAAGGCCGCTCCAGAATCTACGTTGAAGGTGAAGACGTGGGAACCCGCCCCGTCTGCTGGCCTTCTCGTCTGCGCAATGTGAAAAATGTCCCCGTCCGTATCGGAGGGCCTGATCCGGATAAACCATCTAAGGGTTTTGAGGGGCTCGTTGATGAGATTCGAGTTTATTCGCGTGTTCTCTCCCAAGATGAGATTCAAGGCCTGATAAATCCCAATAGGCCGGTCGACGAAGACAAGCCAAGACTACTGCTCTGGAATACCCTCGGATCGCCCGATGAAATTCGAAAGAGCAGAATCGGACCGGGCGGAGAAATTTATGGGCGCAGACAGGGCCGCGGACTGAATTTTCCGCAAGGTAAGGAGGGTAGAGGATTCAGCAGCTCCGCAGGAAAGTCGGGCCCGAATTTCGGGCCGTGGGAGAAGATTCATCCTGAGTATCACAAGCGCGGCACTATTGAATTCTGGTGGAAAGCGCCAAGAGCCTACGACGATTCCAATCGCCCACCGGACGAGGTGTTCGTCTCCGGTGTCTGGCAGCGCAATTGGATCCTGCCTTTCCAGATGCTCTATCGCTGGCGTGAACCGGACAAGGGCGGCGGCGGTTTTGCGTTCCGTATCTCCGGCCAAGACAGAATAGAGCAGCCGCTGCAGACCGGAAAGGTCGCCCACTTCAAAAAAAACCAGTGGGTGCGGGTCGCATTCGTGTGGGATATGGATGGATTACCCATCGACAAGGCTGCCTCTTACGGAGTCATCGTCGACGGGGTCTACCATCCTCTGCGTCACGTAAACGGAGGAGATCCCCGGCCTCTCATGGCACGGCCCGAGGGCGCTTATTTTGCCATGGGCTACTACACCGCTGATGGCCACATACAACAACGCGGTGTGATCGATGAAGTCAGGATTTGGGATCGGCCCATCACGGGGCAGGTGGAGGTACAGATTGCGGTTCCCGATGTCATCGCCGAATACAAAATGGACGGCAATCCACTGAAAGACGATTCCGGGCAGGGCAATGACCTGATGGTTTCAAGCCTTGCGAAAACCGAGAAAGGCATCAAAGGAACAGCCATTCAGCAAAACGCTATTGGTGGGCATCTCTACAAGACATACTCGCCGGACAGCAAGCTGTTTGTTACCGAGCCACCGTTGACCGTCACCGCATGGTTTAAGACGGAAGGCGAGAACGCGCCCGAGCCGACCATCCTCTCCACTCATTACGCGGGCCAGGGGAGCGATGGCTACAAGATGGCTCTGCATTCTGGTGATGATGGCGGACGGCATGTTCTGTGGTCTGCCGGGACGGGAAACAATCACATCATCTCCAGCAAAACTTACGACGATGGCATCTGGCATCTGGCCGTCGGCACATGGGATGGCGCGCAACTCCAACTGTTCGTCGACGGGATATTGCAGGGACGGAGCAAAGCCGAAGCAAAGTGCGTGTACGCCAACCGACCGAGATTTACGATCGGAGCACAGGACTGCAATAATGCCGCTTACGCAAAGAAGGAGAAGTATTACTTCAACGGCCGCATCGACGAGGTCCGCATTCTAAGGAAGGTGATGACGCAAAAGGAAGTCATCGAGCACTTCAACGAGACCGCGCCCGAGCGGATCGTTTATGATGGCCTGGTCTGGTATCGCTGGCGCACTGGGTTCGAAATCAAAGACGGCAAATTAATCACGCAGCCCAAAGCCAGGACGGGATTCCAATATGGTCACAGCCGTGCTGGTCGAGGTGGCGCCCTCGTTACCGCGATCAACGATAAGGACTGGACGGACTACACGGTGGACTTCGATTTCTGCATGCTGCCGCCTGATCCGGGGTTCAAGCCGCACCACGTACCGGCGACGGATATCCCAAGCATGTCCGTCTTTTTTCGCGTCAAGGATTACAAGGAGAGCTGGAATGAAAAGGGCCACACCAGCTATGTGCTTGGCGTCAGTTCAGAAGGCAAAATCACGCTTAGCCGATACTTCGAATTCTACATTCCCGGCCGCGGCTACAGCAGCAAAAAATCAGGTGCCACAGCACGCTTTGTCTCCGGCGGCACCCGCCCCCTCGGCACTCTTCCACACCACATGCAATTGTCTGTTGTCGGCAGACGGGTCAAGGTCGCCATTGACGGCCATCAACTCATGTCCGTTCTCGACAGCATCAGGCCGGGCGGGAGAAAGCCACCCATGCATGGCGGCATCGGCATCGCCTGGCGTTACGAATACATGGGCTGGATCGCCAACGTGAAGGTAAAGCATCTAAAAGAGAAGTGATGGCACAACGGAGTTGGAGTAACGCCTTCAGGCAGGATCTGACCAGGAGGATAGCTGCCGGGCTAATCCGTAGTCTCGCTCTACGGAGCCGTAGCCTGCCCGTCGTTGCATACACACGTGTTTTACGTGACACTCAGCCTGCCTTCCTGATTCCTGATTTCTGATTCCCGCTATCCTCATGAAAGCTCTCGCACCGGCGCTTGCACAACTGGAGAAACGTCCATTGCGGTTGCTCTGGTTCGCGTTGGCGGGGCTGATCTTTCTGCTCAATTCGGCACTTATCGGGTGGCTGTTTCCCGACCGTGAGGTTGAGAGCGCGATCCCGGCGATGATTGGCGCGGCCATTCTGGCGGCCCCCATTTTCATACAGGCAGCCATCAATGTTTCGCAAAGCGTTTTCATGATGAACGAGCAGGTAGCGATTGCGATCGCTGTCTCCGCTATGAACAACAATTACCGGCAGGCCGGTATGGTCGCGCTGTTCATGCTGCTCGCTGAGATCATTGAAAAGATGACCGCCAGAGGGGCGACTATTTCGCTCGAACAATTGATGAAGCTGACGCCCAAACTGGCCAGGAAACTCAATGAGGATGGTGAAGAGATAGAAGTAAGCGCAACCGAACTGAAGCCCGGGGATATCGTTCGAGTGCGCCCCGGCGAGAATTTTGTTATCGATGGCGAAATCGTTCGCGGCGAAAGCACAGTGAACCAGGCGCCCATTACCGGCGAATCCCTGCCAGTGGATAAAGCTCTGAAGGATGAAGTGTTCGCCGGCACTCAGAATCTCTCAGGCGTCCTCGACATTCGTGTGACCCGTGCCGTCGAGGATGCAACCCTGAAAGAGATTCAGAATCTCATCCAGAAAGCAGAAACAACTCGCGGCCCATCGCTGGGCATCATCGATCGATATGCCAAGTTTTACTCGTTCGTGGCCTTCTCTGTCGCAGTGGTCACTTGGGTGGGCACGCATGATATCGATCGCGTCATCAGCGTGTTGATCATCTGCTACCCGGACGCGGCCATCCTGGCAACACCGGTCGCGCTCCTAGCGTCGCTTGCCAGTACCGCAAGAGTCGGCGTGCTGATCCGCCACATGGTCGACCTGGAAAAACTGTCCACCTGCAGCGCGTTTGTCTTTGACAAGACCGGCACCCTGACCGTCGGCAAACTCACAGTCTCCAACATGAAGCCGCAGGAGGAAACCGAGCCTGCAGAGCTCCTCAGACTTGCCGCGTCCGCCGAGGCGAGCAGCTCTCATCCAATGGCGAAAGCCATTGTGGAGGTGGCGGAAGAAGCGCGTATCGAACTCTTGGAGTGCGATACCGCAAAAGAAGTTCACGGCAGAGGGATCGAGGCAAAGATCGAAGGACAAACGGTACTGGTAGGCCGCGAGAGCTGGCTGCGCGAGCAGGGCCTTCAACTGGGCCTCGATGAGCAGGATCTTGCCGAGGCAGAAGGCCAGAGCATGGTCGGTGTGGCCGCGGACGGAAAACTGCTCGGCTGGATTACTGCCGAAGACTCTCTCAAACAGGAAGCGCCAGAATCGGTGCGTTCGCTTGCATACATGGGCATTCGCCATCTTTCACTCGTGACGGGAGATCGCGCAAGCGTGGGACACCGCATGGCTGAATCGGCCGGCATCAAACATGTGACTGCCGATTGTCTGCCCAAAGACAAAGTGAAATGGATCGAAGATCTGCAGTCCCAGGGACACCAGGTTGCCTTCGTCGGAGACGGCATCAATGACGGCCCGGCCCTGGCCGCGTCGGATGTCGGGATCGCCATGGGAGAATCCGGCAGCGACCTCGCAGTTCACAGCGCAACGCTGGCACTGATGAACGATTCATTGGATCGCCTCCCCTACGTCTTGCATCTCTCACGCATGACGAAACGGGTCATCCTGCAGAACATCGTTTTTGGCGTCTCCTATGCCGTTTTCGGCGCCATCCTCTCCACCACCGGTCTGCTTTCTCCCGAGATGGCCGCAATGGCCCATCTTTTCGATCCATTGGTCATCGCCTTCAACAGCGCAAGACTGATCCGTATCGGGGAGGAACTCGGCGTCTGCGATGTGGTGGCCGACCGATTTGCCCAGGAAGAGGAGGAACGGATTGAGTTGCAGCAGGTAGCGGCAGCTTGAGGGGGTGGGGATGTGAATGGTGAATGGTGAATGGTGAATGGGGGATGTGGATGGTGAATGGTGGAATGATGGAGTGATGAGCAATGCTGCGAACTGAGATGTCTGGCTCTGTCCCCTAATCGTTCTCTTAATTGGGATTGCCGAGATAGCGCTTTACAGCACCAGAAAGGCCCAGATTCGCTTGCCTTCCACTCTTATTCCTCTTGCCTGTTGATTCGCTTCAGTCGTTTTTCGGCCATCCTCTTCTTCCAGCCATCTTTGCCCTCCGAATAGTACTGAAGGACAAATTCTCCTGCTGTTCCACACTTTACTAATGTATCGAACAGCGTTGCCACAAAATCGGACTGATCATCCTTTTCACGGTCGATACGTGATGCTATTGCTCTGGCTGCCTCGTTGCCGTGGGAAGCCAGTGTATCCCGAAGGATGATTCTTCGACCGGCATCTCTTTCCCTTGCCAGCGCGTTCAGAAGATAGTTTACGCCGGACTCATACACGCAGCCCATCGCCTTAATCGCCGGCAATGCCAGTTCCGAATCTTTGTGTGTCATTAACAGGTTCAACCACTCGAGGGCCTCGCCCGCGGATTTCTTGAGATTCTCTTCCTGCGATTTCAATGCTGCGGCGACAGACTGGCCGAAACGGCAGGGCTCAGCTTTCACTACTTTCATAGAAGCGTCAGGAGCAAACGGCACGATCCATTCCCGCTTGAGCTCGGCTACGGCAAATCCGTCTCGGACCCTGAAGACCTGCAGGCCCAGCTTCTTCAATGCTTCCACTGCAGCGAGACGATCGGTGTAAGTGCCCTCTTTCAGAACGCGCTTCAGAGATTTGAGTGAATCCGCCCCGCCATGGTTACCCAGAATCTGAATGGCTGTCCTCCGGACTTCAGAGTCAGGATCGGAAAGCGCATCATTGGCAGCACGCAAGGCACTGGATTCGCGTAATCCCACGAGCGATTTTGCCGCATACCTCCTGGCCTGGAGATGTTGATCCGGGTGGAGCATTCTCACTAATTTCGCAATCCGATCCCGGGCAAGGCTGACTTCTAATGTAGCAATGGAAAGCTCCAACTGATTCGTCAGTGCATTCAGCTGTTGGGCTTTCAGTATTGCGCCATTCGCAAGCAGCGCGGCGTCGGCCCGAAACTCTCTGAGCCACTTCAGAGCTTTCAAGCTCCGCGACTCCGCCAGGCCCCGGACCAGATTCAGCCGGATGAGCCAGTCCGTCTGCTGTTCAAAGAACGTCTTGACCGTTGCGATGCCATCGTCGCCGCTGATGCGAATCAAAGCCGATGCCGCCTGGCCCAGCAAGGGCTCATCTCCGCTCTGCCGACCGGCCAGCATCTTTTTCAGCACCGGCAGGGACTGCCTGCTCTTCATTTCACCAAGAATCAGGATGGCGAATGACTTTGCCGAGTTCTTTGCCTCCTTGCTTTCAAGGTACTGCACCAATGCTCCTGCCGCAGGTTCGCCCATCCTCAGCAGTTCACCTTTTACCCAGAGCGGTCGGCGGCCCAGATGAGTCACTAAAGCTGCCACCTTCTCCCGATCTGATTTTCCTTGAGTCAGGAATCGGCAATAGGCTTTTCTTATAAGACCAATTCGTTCGACGTCCTCCTTGTCGAGGTGTAGTTCCTTTTCAAAGGCGTCCACTATTTCCGGGGCACGGGCGAAAACGTTCAGTGGGGCGGCTTCCCTTTGCGCGAGAGCGAGCAGCGCGGCAAATATCGTATAGCGATTCTTGCTTTCCAATGTCTGCCTCGCGAGAGTGACAAACTCATCGGTAATCCCCTTCTCTTCTCTCCCGGAGAGTTCTGCGGCCGCACGGATGGAGACGTAATAGCTGTTCGATTCCAGGAGGGTAAACAGATCTGCCGTGCTGCTCTTGTCAGAAATGCGATTCAGCATCTCCCTTTCTTCAGCGGTCGGGGGGGCCTTAAAGACGTGTGCTTCTAGATCGAGGCACGCCAGAACAGAAAAGCTCAGGCAGACAAGGTTCATGATTCCTCCGGCAGGCACTTTCATTTCAATCGAGAGTAGAGCGGGACATTCTGATTCACTCGGCTGAAGAAAGAACATTTCTGAGATCCATCCTGCAATCTGAATCGTCTTACTGGTGTGAATGTGAACTCTTCCGTGTCACCGTCCGTTGCCGGGCATGTTGATAGAACGCCCAGCCCTCTCGAGGTTGCGGCAAATGTAATCACCGAGTTCTTCTGCTCTTTGCAGTCAGAGCTTGTCGGCGCTGTGTTCTATCTCACCGGTAACGGCGAAGACGCACGGGACATTGTGCAGGAAGCGTTCATGAAATGCTGGCGCAGCCGTGCACAAATCGAACAGATTCGAAACGTCCGGGCCTGGATTTTCCAGGTCACCATCAATACCGCAAAGGACCACATGAAGAGCGCCTGGAAAAGGCGTTCGAGACCCCTTGCCTCGCAGCAGTGGGTGGCGTACTCCGAAGCTCCCGACCCGGCCAGCGCCGCTGCTGAAAATGAACAGTTGAATCAACTTCGCCTGGCCATCATGAATCTGCGGAGCAAACAGAAAGAAGTCTTTCTCCTGCGCCAGAACGGCGAACTGACATACGAGCAGATCGCCGGCATCCTCCATCTGCCGGTCGGAACAGTGAAAACAAGAATGCGCTATGCACTCCAGGAATTGAAGAAGTCGATGTCTGAAACAGTCCACCCTCGCTGAAGAAGAGCCAGATGAAGCAAAGCTGTAAGCACATCCAGGACGAATCGCTGAACTACCAGTTCGGCCTCTGCGATGATTCGGATCAGGCTCGCATCGAGAATCATCTTCAAACGTGTGGCGCGTGCCGAGCGGAGTTCGAGCGTGATGAGGATTTCGGTCCGCTGTTAAAAACCGCCGCTCTGGTGGACATCCCGCCGATTCACTTCGCACCCAGAGCGATCCCTGTCGCCGACTCTATTTTTCACTGCATACCTGGAGTAGCCATGCTTCTCAATCCTCGTTCCCCGTTACACAAGTATGTTCAGAACGCCAGGCTCGTGGCCGTGCTGATTGTATCCATAGCCCTGCACCTTCTCGTGGGTACATTTCTGTTGAATTTTGAACTGGGTAGTGTTCGCCGTGGATCCATTACTGATTACTCAATTGTCACAACAGTTGAAGAGGAATTCATCGATCAGGAACAGTTGGACAGAATCTTTGATGAACTCGAAACGGATGTTGAACAGGTAGCAATGGAGCCTGTCGCAGTGGTGCTCGACGCAGACCTGCCGCCCATGGACGTCCCGGATGTTGGTCCGGAATTGCAGGGTGCCATCGAGCAGGACCAACCCGGCGAAGAGGAGTTTCAGGACGCGATGGATGCTGTCAGAGACCTCGCCCTTGGTGAACGAGGGTCACGGGTGATCGCCGTGTCTAATGACGATTTCAGCTCCATCTCTTCCTATAGGATCAGACTGGATCCCAGGCTCCGAACGAAGCAGGGGCTCATGCGCGGGGCCTCTCGGCAGACGGAGAATGCCGTCCTGGGTGGTCTGAAGTTTCTTGCCCGGACTCAGCGGGGAGATGGAAGCTGGTCATCGAACGCGGAAGCGGTTGAACGGGGAAACACTGAGGTCAGAGGCGACCATGACACCGCGATCACCGGCCTGGCCCTGCTTTCGTTCCTCGGGGCTGGACATTCTGAGGCGACTGGCAAGTACAGGCCGGCCGTATCAAAGGCGGTGAATTATCTGCGCCGAACTCAGGCAGAAAACGGCTCATGGCTCAACGGTGGCAGAATGTATGGTCACGGCATCTGCGCCATGGCGATGTCCGAGGCGTATGGCATGGCGGGGGCGAAGTCCTCCGCGGCACAATCTGCTCAGCTCGGAATCAACTTCATCGTGCAGTCCCAGGGCGAGGGTGGCGGCTTCGGCTATGGGGGGCCGGGAGAAGACACATCGGTGACCGGATGGCAGATTATGGCCTGCAAGTCCGGCAAGGTCGCGGGCCTGAAGGTGCCGGAAGAGGCAATCGATGGCTTCGTGAGATTCCTGAACAGCAAAGTGGATCCTGAGACAGGACGAACGGGCTATCGAAGCCCAGGCAAAGGCAGCAACGCAATGGTGGCCGTCGGTCTCGTCTGCCGCCTCTTCCTGGGCCAGCAGCCTGGTAAGAATCCCGTCCTCGCTAAGGCCGCGGAGGTTTTGAACAAAGCGGGTCCGAATCCCAGAGACTGTTATTACGATTACTACGCGACGCTCGGCATGTTCCAAATGGGCAAAGGCCATTGGAAGGAATGGAACGAGCGATTCTCCCTGGCGTTAGTCGCCAGGCAGAGCAGGTTGGGCAGCTTCGCGGGCAGTTGGGACTACAAAGGAATCACTCACGCAGATCGGGGAGGCAGAATCTATGTCACGGCCATGAACGTACTGTCGCTCGAAGTCTATTACCGCTATCTGCCGATGTATCGGTAAACAGTGGTCTTGACACTCCGCGTCAGGTTCACAGAGAATCCAGGAATTTTGCGGTGTTCACTGGGAAAGGCGCTCCAGCAATTTTGAGGGCACGAACATGCGTCTTGAAGAAATCGAGATCTTCAGGATAGTCCAAATCGGACCAGGGCGAGAGAAGGTGCAGGGAAACATCCAGCTCTGTTACTTTATCAAGGGTCGTCGCAAGAACTGATTCTGTGCTCCAGGCAACACCGTGAAAAAGGGCGGGCTGCAGGCTCTTCAACCCGATCAAGTAGTAGCCACCGTCAAGGGTTGGACCGAGGACAACATCCTTTTCATCCAGGCTGTCAAAGGCTTCTTCGATCCATCCGGCAGGCACCGCTGGGCTATCCGCACCGATAATGATCACCTTTGAGTGCGCCTGTTGGAAAGCCCACTCAAAAGCCATCTCCATGCGCTTTCCCAGATCACCTTCGGACTGAGGCACAAAGACAAAGTCAGACCCAACTAGTTCCTCAAGCGTTTGCAGACTGTCCGAGGGCGCATAACAGAGAATTCTGCAGACATCAGTTATCTGGCGCAGCAGATCGGCAGTATCCAGAATCAGTGCACTGGCAAGTCCAGCACATCCTTCCGGATCGAGCCGTGACCCCATCCTGGTTTTAACAGTCCCCGGCCTGGGTTCTTTAGCAAAAAAGACAGCGGCTCTGCTCACGACGCTTTCCCGTAATAGATCTTTGCCAATCGATCAGGCGGCACGCCAAAGAAGTGCAGGAGGCGAACATACCAATTAGTTAATGTGGTTCGAGCTGTGCCAAGCCTCTGCCATCGACGGGCAGACGATACAACAGTTTTGCGTACAAGGCAGGTCTTGCCGGCTTTTCGCAAGCGTTTTGAAAAAACCACATCCTCCATGAGCGGTATCTCTGGAAACCCTCCGATTTGGTCGAACGTGGAGCAGCGCACAAAGATGCCTTGATCGCCGTAGATACAGAACCGGTGCATAGCTCGAAGATGAATCATGAATTCAATAAGTCTGAAATCCCAACCCTCGGCATCTATCCGCTGCCGAAAACAACCACCTACTATCCTGGAATCGCCTGTCACAGATTCAATGGCATCCAATGCTCCTGGCTCAAGCCTGCAGTCCGCATGCAGGAAGAGTATGACATCACCGTTAGCCGCATTCGCGCCAAGGTTCATCTGCGGTCCGCGACCAGCCGGCGACTTGATCACTTGAGCGTATTGCTCAGCAATGTGGAAAGAACCATCGGTACTTCCTCCATCAACGATGATGATCTCGTGATCCTCGATAGATTCGCTCAATGAATTCAGCGTCGCGTCCAGAGTCTCTTCTTCGTTAAGAATGGGTATGACAACAGATATCATCTTGAACAACCTTAACTGCTTGCGCTTCGATAGTGATTTAGCGCAAAACGAAAGAAAAGATGCCCAACAAATAACATTCCGATGGCCCAGCCAGCAACAAATAATGCATGCATGGGAACAAGACCTGAGCGGTTCATCTCTGTCGTGAACGGCATGAGGGCCATAGCTGGAAAATTTGTAACAGCAAGAATAGGAAACACAAAGGTGAGCGCGAATTTGAAGCTCGGCGGATACATGTCGATTGGGTAACGCGCAAAATTTCGGACAGGAAACCAGAGCTCGAACAAGCTCTGATTCTTGATCACCCAGAAGGCCGAAAGCGCCATGATAAAAAGTGTGTTGTAAAGAATCAGAACGCCGCAAAGTATCAATGCGATGTAGACCAACACATTAGTAAAAGTCAGGTGAACTCCAAGCTTGTAGCCGGAGTATCCTAAGATAGCAAAGGCTATTGGGATGTTGGCTACGCTGTTAAAATTCAGTTTCCGTGTGGACAGAAGAAACTGCGGATTAATAGGTTTAATCAGGACAAAATCGAGGGTGCCAGTTCGGACCTGTTCGGAAATATCCATGCAATTCGTAAAAAAGAACATCTCAAAGAACTGGGTGATGAGGTGCTGCGTACCAAGCAAGAAGAGGACTTCGTATTCAGTCCAGCCAGCGATTGGCTTCCCGCCATTATTCATAAAGATGACTTCAAAGAAGATAATCTGCAGCGCGAACCACAAAGTTTCCGTAGCCGCGGTGATCAGGAAGTGTCCTCTGAATGACATCTCACGTACCAGGCAATTTCTGGCTATGGCCAAATAGATTCGAAAATAGCGTGAAATGCGCATCTACTCTTTATCCTCCATAAGCACCATATCTCTTAAGCCCCCTTCGATAGAGAGTTTTTACTATTATCAGAAGACCAAGAATCCAGAGGGCTTCAACACCAAACTCAACCATCAGCTCTTCGCTGCTGTACCTGCCGAGGTAGACCGTGACAGGAAAATAAGCTTCGTATTTGAATGGAAGATTCATTACGATCCCTTTTAGCCACGGAGGCAGCAGGTCCAACGGAATCATGTGGCCACTGAAGAAATAGGCAACCATGAAATATAGAAAGAGGAACGTATTGACTTCGAGAAACCAGAAACCGATCAGGCCAAACATCATATGCAGCAGGAAGCCAATGGTGAATGCCATCGCGAGCGACAAGGCAAAGTAGAAAAAAGTCTCCCAGCCAGGCCAGGGCGCAAAATAGCCTGAGTAAATCAGCCATGTAAAAACGACTGCAAAAGGCAGGCTGGCCATGAGGTAATAGCAGAGCTTGTGCGCCACACGGAGGGACAGGGTGTACCCCATATAATCAATCGGGCGGATCAGGTATTTGTTTAATTCCCCATCTCGAATTTCTGTTGCGGTTGTCCTGGCCAGTTGGGGCATAGACGAAAAGCTTCTGGCCACGTGGATCAGCATGTAGTAGGCCATCATTGAAGACAGGGTGTACCCTGCAATGGGCTCGTCGTCCCTTGTGGCAAATACCGCGCTCCAGAGAAAGAACTGTGTAACTAATGGCAGAAAATTAACAAAGACCCCAGCAAAGAAGTTGAACCGGTAGACCAGGCGTTCTGAGAGTCCGACTTTGAATGTGGTCCAGTATTTGGTCACGGATTCCCGTTCTCGGGTCCTTTTGTCTCGAACATGTTAGCCATGACTTCTTCGATCGGTACTTCTTCGATACTCAAGTCCTCTACGTCATATTTCTGCATGAGTTGGGCGCTCGCATCGAGCACACTTGCCCTGGCTACTTCAATGGTTGCTGTAGGTGGGTCATTTTTGACGACTATTCCGAAATCCTTGAGCTCATGCTCTGCTGGGGAATTCCTGAATCGAATATGCAGGAGCTTGTGCTGGGCAAACTTCTCCAGAATTCCGGTTAGATTTCCGTCGTACTCGATCTTGCCGTGATTGATGACGAGCACGCGCTGGCAGAGCTCTTCCACATCACGCATGTAATGGCTTGTGAGCAGGATGGTGACGTCTTTTTCGCGGTTGTAACGTGCGATGCATTCACGAATCGTGCGCTGCGCTATCACATCGAGGCCGATGGTTGGCTCGTCCAGAAAGAGCACCTCGGGTGAATGAAGGAGCGCGGCGATGAGTTCCAGCTTCATTCGCTCGCCGAGGGAGACCTCCCGCACAGGCTGGCTCAGGATCTCGGTGACCTGAAGCAGTTCCGTTAATTCCTCCAGGCGCTCCCTGTAACTTCTATCATCAACGCCATAAATCTCCTTGTTGAGGATGAAGGACTCCTCGGCCGGCAGATCCCACCACAACTGGTTCTTCTGCCCCATGACGAGGGAGAATCGCCGTCGATAATCATCTTCCCTCTGCCAGGGGATGTGGTCCATGACATTGGCGGTGCCGCCGGTTGGATAGATGAGTCCCGAGAGCATTTTCAGCGTGGTTGTCTTGCCGGCGCCGTTTGGGCCTAGAAAGGCGACCATTTCCCCTTTTTCGATATCGAAGCTCACGCCATCGACCGCACGGACGTCGTTGTATTCACGATGGAACAGGCCCTTCACCGCGCCCAGAAAGCCAGGCTTCTTTCGGTAGACTTTGTAAATCTTAGACAGGTTTTTTACTTGAATCAGCGACACAGGGATGGAGCGTACTGTTGATGTCTGCGACCAATGGATGTTATCGCTCGTGGAAGGACGAACAAATCTGCTTCAGTTGTTGGAGGCGAACGGTAGTATAGCGAAAGAAAGAGCCTTTAGACCCCACCCCGGGCTGCGCAGCTATGACACATAGGGACGGGTCTCAGGATCGCTCAGTTCAGGAAAACTCTGATTCAATTCTGACAGACCTATGCCCATTCGAAAACAACCAGATTTCAAGAGGCTGAATCAACTTCAGGAAGGTGATGTCGAGATCTCTTTCTTCGTAGTGGAGTCTATCGATATCCGCACCAAATCGGATGGTGAAGAGTTCATGGCGATTCGCCTCAAAGATCGCACCGGCATCACTGACTCGAGGATTTGGGAGGACATCGATCGTTACCGGGAGCTGAAGGCCGGGGACATCGTTAAAGTCGAGGTCGAGGTCCGCACGTACAAAGGCAAGCCTTCGCTCAACATTCAGCGGATGCGCCTGCTGCAGGATCGTGATTTTGAGGAGGGATTCGACGTCCGATGGCTGCAGGAGTGGTCTGAGTATGACATTGACGAATTGTGGGCACGCCTGAAGCAGATGGTCGACCGCATCGAAGACGAACATATCCGCCACGTGGTTCACAGTATCCTTGGAGCGAAGGAGGAGGTGCTCAGGAAAGTGCCCGCCGCGCAGTCGATGCATCACCCTTACTTTGGGGGACTGCTGGAACATACGGTCTGGCTGACGGACAACTGCCTTCGGTTGCTCGACAACTATCAGGAGCTGAATAAAGACCTCGTCATTGCCGGTGCGGTACTGCACGACATCGGCAAAACCGAGGAGATCGCCGGCGAATTCAAGGTCGATTACACAGCCAAAGGCCGTCTCATCGGGCATATCATTCAGGGGCGCGACTTACTTCGAAAACATGCGGGCATGGTGCCTGACTTTCCCGATGACGTTCTCCTTCACCTCGAGCACATTATCCTCGCTCACCAAGGTGAAAAGGAATGGGGCTCACCGGTGGTGCCATCCACCCCCGAAGCGTTTTTTGTTCACATGATGGACAACCTCGATGCCAAGGTGCGGATGTTCTTGTACGCCATGAAGAACGCACCGGCCGACAGGGAATTCTCGGACTATCACCGAACTCTTGGCCGGCGGATTTACCTCAGTCGCATTGGCGAAGAGGAGGAGGCGGACGAGCCAGCCGAGGAATGAACGGTTCCCAGTAGAAGACTGATCAGTTCACATCAAATGTGGCCTCTCGCTCTTCGCTCTCTTTGAAACCGATTCTGATGGCGCGCGCGCGGATACATGTCGAACCTGCATCCAGCTTTATCGGGCCTGAATAAAGATTCCAGTGAACGTCCTCCCCCTGCTCGGTTGTCCACGCGACTGACGCGCCTTGAGTGGCACAGTGAATCTGCAGCAGAGCAGGCCCATCGACCGTGCCACCTTGTGGCATGGGCTCCCGGCCCGGGCTCTGAGTTGATATCGGCACAAACACCGGCGCGGCGGTGCCGGGCTGCTCACCGTTCGGATACCAGCTTGCGACCATTTTGTCTTCCGCAATGTCGCCCAGGTCACCTACCTCGTCGCGCCAGTCGTCCATGGCCTTTCGCATTCGAGCCAGCGTTTCTGAGTGTTCCGGATTCTCGGCAAGGTTGTCTATCTCCCACGGGTCGGCCTCTGTGTCGTAGAGCTCCTCACTCGGGCGGGTGTTCTGCATCAAGAGCGCCTGCGGCCCCTCGAGCTTGCCCTCGGCTTGCAGACGCCACATCTCCTGCATGACCGGGTGCTTGTTGCGATATGGAATCCAGAGAAGGTAAGGAAGGTCGGGACGGAAGTTTCGTATGTATTTGAATCTCTTATCGCGGGTTGCTCTGACCATGTCGTACGATTCGTCATGGCGATCGCGGGCGGCAAAGATGAACTCTCTTTCCTGTTTGCTGTCGCCAACGAATGGCTGGCCCTGCATGTGTGATGGCGGGTTCACGCCCGCGAGCGAAAGCACGGTGGGTCCGAGATCCACCAGGCTCACCAACTGATCCGTTTTCGTGCCCGGCTCAATCGTGCCCGGCCAGCGAACGATCAACGGAATACGAATGCCGGCATCGTAAGGCCAGCGCTTTCCCCGGGGCAGTCCTGCGCCGTGATCGCTCCATAGAAAGACAATCGTGTCGTCTGCGAGACCGTCTTCTTCCAATTCACTCAGCACTTGGCCAACAAATTCATCCGCCTTTTCCAGCGTGTCGTAGTGCCGTGCAAACGCGGCCCTGGCTTTGGGTGTATCCGGCAGGTATGGAGGCATCACGACATCTTCAGGATCTGTCTTTCGCTCGAACTTTCGTCCCTCTGCCAGATCATCATCCCCCCACATGCCGCTTTCGTGGGTCATGGTCGGATTGAATACCGAAAAGAACGGGGCACCCTCGGGCCGATTCCGCCAGTGGGCCTTGTTGCTCAATTCATCCCATGCGGTGATGGGAGGCGTGAATTGATAATCCGTCTTGCTGTTGTTGGTGCAGTAATAGCCTTCGGCGCGCAGATACTCTGTGAAGGCTTTCACATAATGTGGAATCACTGCAGAGTAAGGAGTCGGCATTTCCGGCGTCTCGCGGTTCTGGTGTGTGGTCCGCATGTGATGGGTGCCGATGGACGTCTGATACATCCCGGTGATGATCGCTGAGCGACTGGGCGCGCAGACACCAGCAGTACTGAATGCATTTGGATAGATGCAGCCACCTGCGGCCAGCTTGTCGATGTTTGGCGTACGCGCGACCTTGTCCCCGTAGCAGCCAAAACGCGGATTTATGTCTTCGATGGATATCCAGAGAATGTTGGGTCTGTTTTTCATGATGGATTACTGGAGATGTGAATGGTGGACGGTGGAAGAGGTGAATGGTGAATGGTGAATAGTGGAAGATGTGAATCGTGAATAGTGGAAGATGGGAGTATCAGGAGCGTCCAATAATACTATAGGCAGCCTCATCGGATTAAATCGAAAGCCCCAATCACCGTTCACCATTCACCATTCACCATTCACATCTTCCACTATTCACCATTCACCATTCACATCTTCCCTACTCTACTGCACGCCGCCTTCCGTGACGCTCATGAAGACATCTTCGAGCTGTAACTCCTCCTCATGAAGACGCGTCACTGGCAGCCCGGCTTTGAAGAGCGCGGTGGAGATGTCTGCGAGATCCAGTTTGAAACTTACCTCTGCAGAGAGATAGCCGTTGGTCTGCTCGATGGAGGTAATACCAAGCTCGAGGAGGACCCGGTGCGCAGATTCCATGTCGCCGCGAACGGAGACCTGAATGCGTCGGCCGCCCTGCATTTGGGTGACGACTTCTTCGATGGTGCCGGAATAGATCAGCTCCCCTTTCTCGATGATACCGATCTTGTTACAGAGCTGGGCGAGCTCGGTAAGGATGTGCGATGAGATGAGGATGGTCTTGCCCATGTTCTGCAGCTCCTGGAGGAGCGCCTTCATCTCGATACGCGCGCGAGGGTCGAGACCGGATGCTGGTTCATCGAGGAGCAAAACCTGGGGGTCGTGGACCAACACCCTCGCCAGACCGAGTCGTTGCTGCATACCGCGGGAGAGATTCTGAATGAGGGCGTCGCGCTTTTCCGCAAGGTCGGTAAGCTCCAGGACGTCGTCGATGATGACTCGACGGGCATTTGGCTTGATGCCGTACGCCGCGCCGAAGAATGAGAGGTATTCGGTCACGGTCATCTCATCGTAGATGCCAAAGAAATCGGGCATGTAACCGATGCTCTGCCGCACTCTGTGGCCTGAGGTCTTGACGGAATGTCCGTCCACCCATGCGCTTCCGCCATCGGGCTGAAGCAGCGTTGCGAGTATTTTGATGGTCGTCGTTTTACCGGCGCCGTTGGGGCCGATGAAACCGAACAGGTCGCCCTCTGCGATATCGAGATTGAGATCTCTTACAGCGACCAGGTTCTTGTATTTCTTCCTCAGACTCCTGATCTTGATCATGGCTGTTCCTCGACTCTGACGATGGCCCGAACGTACGCATCCTGCCTTTCTCTTTCGGGGGTGACACCTTCGATTTTAAGACGCGCCTTCAGCTCTGTCTTGCCGACGAAGATGACGCGCTTTCGGTTATTTCG
>JASLXP010000588.1 GCA_030740295.1 Planctomycetota bacterium | reverse complement strand
ACGGGATACCCGAAGCCCGTCTATGACGAGGAGCTCGGTCTGGGCTATGTGCGTGAAGATGGGCGCAAGGTCTATTCCTCCGGCCTCTGGATTTACCGTGAACGCTGGAAACGGACATCCTATCTGAACCACGTGCACCAGAGCCCGAACCGCCTGCGCGACTCCCAGCACGTGCACGCCCACTTTATGCCCGCGTATGGTTTCATCGGCATCTGGGCGCCTTGCGAGCGAGGCTACTACAATCCCTTCCCGGATCGTGACAACCTTGGCTTCTACGGCTCAATAGATCGTTACGCATCCTTCAACCCGTCGAGAGCGTTTGGGCAGATTCCGATGATCGGGATGTCCTCAACCCAGCGGGAGGCCCCCGCCATTCGCCGTGATACTCGCAACATGATGATGCTGGCCCTGCTCAATGACCAGGACGTCGGGACTTTCGGCCGCCGCGACCTGTTGACCGTCAGTCGACTCCGTCGCGCACGCAATCACATGCGTCAGTGGAAAGAGGAGGTCCGCTTCATCGGGTATTGGGAAAGCTCACAACTCGTGAAGGCGAGTTCAAAGGATGTGCTCATCAGCATCTGGTCCGCAAAGGGCCGTGCACTGTTTGCTGCGGGCAACACCGGGGAGGGCAACGTCAAGGCAACGATCTCAGTCGACTGGGAAAAACTGAATCTGAATCACCGGCAGTTCGATCTGGTTAACACGGAGACAGGCAGAATCATTTCTATAAGCGGCAATGGTGAGTTTTCTGCATTCATCCCACGCCACGATGTCCGCCTTCTGCTTGCTGCGCCAAAGGGAACAGTCAGACTTCAGTTTGAAAATCCGGGCACAGAACTTCCGCGGCCCAGGAACATCCTGGTGGAATTCTCCGATACATTCGAAGACGAACAGCTCTCACCAGGCTGGAAGGCTGGTCTGCACGAGGGCAACGCCGGCGTTTATCTGATGGATGGGCGCCTCTGTGTTCAGGGCGCTCACTATGGTTACGCGCATGTCCGACGAAAGATGGGTATCGACAACATCACCGTCCAGTGCCAGATTCTCCGTAAGCCGACGGGCAGCATGGACAGTTCCGCCGGCAGTCTGTTTCTCTACTGGAAAAACGGCCATTATCTGCAAGCGTTGCCGGGTGTTAATCGCGGCCAGTTCTTATACACGGTTTCCGGCAAAGGCCGTCACTCCGGCTCGCCCATCAGCAAAGGCCCGTTGCCCGGCTGGTACCCATTCAGTACCAATTGGGTTCGGATCGAGTTGCAGGCTGATTCCATCATTTTCAGCGGATCGAACGACGGCAAGACCTGGAAGCAGGACTGGAAGGTAAACCGTCCTGAGAAGTTCAGAGGTCCGCCTGAATTCCTCATCCTCGGCAACGGCCACCCAGGCAAGGAGCCCTTTCTGAGCAACGTCATTTCCAAACACTTTCGGGCGCACGGCCATTACCCGAACCCCATGACGTTTTTTGATGACCTGATCGTCGGCAAGGGCGACAGGCAATAAGAACTCAGCCGCTTCAGGAGAACTGCCATGACCCTTCGTGAACTGTTGGAAGAATCAGTCATCTCTCGTGAGATGATCGACCGTTTTCTCGATCCCGATGCACCGGTTTGGGCGAAGTTTGATCCTGAACTGGGTTATCTGCTGAAGGATTGCGTGCTGAAGGACGGCGTCGACGAATGTTACACGCTCTCTCACTATGCCAGCGGCGGCGAGCGGATGATGATCAACCACGCTGACCAGCCCTGCCGAATGAACACCTACGGGAACAGCTTTACCCAATGCCATCAGGTCAGCGATGGAGAGACATGGCAGGAGTACCTTGCTGCCCATTTGGGTGAACCCATCCGCAACTATGGCATCGGAGGTTTCGGCGTTTACCAGGCATATCTCCGCATGCTGCGTGAAGAAGCCACGGTCTCCTCTGCCGAATACATGATGCTGAACATCTATTCTGACGACCATTACCGGAGCATTTATCCCTGGCGCGGGATTCACATGCGTTCCTACTACCAGAACATGAATCCAAAAATGTTTCATGCCAATCCCTGGGCACATGTGCGGCTGAATCCGGAGTCAGGCAAATTCGAAGAAGTGGCAAATCAATACTCGACGCCGGAATCGCTCTACCAGTTGTGCGAGAAAGAGCATGTGTACGAGACATTCAAAGACGAATTCACACTGAACGCCCGCGCGGCCCAGCGGGGCGTAAAGGACGCCCAGACGGACATCCTTCAGGAGGTTGCCGACGCCTTCGGCCGACCGACCGATTTCAGCAATCCCGACGCAACCGCCAAAACAGCGCAGGACCTCCTGACTTACTGCGGCCTGGCCTCCAGCGTTTTTGTCGTCGAGAAGGCCACCGCTTTTGCTGAAGAACACGGCAAGAAGCTGATAATCCTGTTGAGCTATGCTTCGCCCTACACACAGACCGCATGCGAGGGTAACCCGCGCTTCGATCAGTGGTTCGTCGATGCGTTGGCGGAAAAAGGCCACTTGTTCGTCGACAGCCTGGCGAAGCATGTGGAGGACTTTCAGTCATTCCGCTGCACGCCAGAGGAGTACATTCGACGCTACTACATCGGCCACTACAATCCCCTGGGAAACCACTTTTTCGCATTCGCCATAGAGGACGCAGTGGTCGACTGGCTTGCCCCGAAGCCGCGGGCATACGCAGAGGGGGAACCTCCTCTCTGATCCTTCTGAGACACCCATTGAGACCAACCATGAAAACCTACAGTCTTGCTTCAGTCCTGTTCACATTTGATAAAGATAAGGATCTGAATTGGGATTCACCCGAGGTCCTTGAATCCATCGCTGCATCGGGATTCAAAGAAACGGAAATCATGGCTGAAGGAGACGAGTGGAAAGACCCCGGTGACCACGACGCGGACCGAATCCGCAAGGCCCTCGACGAGTTTGATATAAACCCCAGAACGATTCATACGCCCATGAGCGGCGTCAACCTGTGCAGCACCGTGGAAGAAAACCGAAAGCATGGACTTGAACGCATCGCGGATGCCATGCGATTGATGGGTAAACTCGGTGGGAATACTGCTATCGTGCATCCTACAGGTCGGCCTGGACCGGATGAGCCTCCTTACAGCTTTGAGAACATTGGCCTGGCGATGGAAACTGCTCACCGCTCAGTCAGCGAACTGATCCCCGTGGCGGAAGAGACCGGCGTGCGCCTTGCCCTTGAGAACCTTCCCTCTACCAGTCTTCCCTGCAGGCCCCTGACCAGCATGCAGGAGTTGCGAGCGTTCATCGCTGACTTTCCTCCCGAGCATGTTGGTCTCTGTCTGGATACCGGACACGCCTGCATCTGCGGCCTCAATCCCGCCGAACAGGCGCGCATCGCATCGGAAAGGCTTGTGGCCCTCCACCTGCAGGACGTTGATGGCGAAAAAGACTGCCATTGGATTCCCGGCCAGGGAGTCATCAACTGGTCAGAACTCGGCGCCGCACTGGAGGCCATTCAATTCAATGGTGCGCGAACCTTTGAAATCACCGGCGGAGATGAAACTGCCGGGAAAGCCGCCGAGAACTGCCACGCAGTCTGCGAACGTTGGCAGAAGGAAGGGATTTCCTGATCGTACCAAACGAGTAACAAAGCGTGAAGAGAATCGTCCTCAACGAAGACTCCTCTCACTTCTTCTGCTGGCATCCTGAAGAAGAGATGAATCTTGACGGGCTGGATACATGGCTCGACCAGTACGCAGATACCCAGGTCGGGGAACTGGTCTTCTGCGTGAATGCGCAACGCAGCAGTGTCGCGAGCGAAGTGAAGCAACCCGTTTGGGATGGTTTCGATCCGGAAGCAGGCACAGACCAGCCTTTCCTTTCGGGCATCAGAGACCAGCCGTTCATCATGCCGCACGGCGCGAGGGAACATTTCCGACGGTGGGCACGGGGGGCCTGGCTTCTGCATTCCCAGGGAATCGACCCTTACGACCGGTGGATTGAGCGCAGCAGAACCCACGGGATCGTGCCTTTCCTCAGTATTCGAATGAACGATGTCCATTTCGTGGATCAGCCGGAACATCCCATCCACGACCGATTCTGGAAAGAGCATCCGGAATTCCGCCGTGCGCCAGAGGACCGCTACAACGGGCAATGCCTCGACTACGAAAGACCGGAGGTGCAGGCATACATGATGTCCTTCATCCGGGAGATAGTTGGCCGCTACGATCTCGACGGCCTGGAGCTCGACTGGATGCGAAATCCCTTTCACCTGAGGCCCGGCAGGGAAGCCGCGGGTAGAACCATCCTGACGGAGTTCACCTCTGATGTCCGTGCCCTGTTGGACGAAAGAGCAAAAGAATTGGGACACCTAATTCAACTGCGAGCCCGCGTTCCGTGGCGGCCACAGACCGCGCTTGGACTTGGGATGGACGCTGAAGCATGGGCCATGGAGGGCCTCATCGACAAGCTCGATGTTGCACCGTTTCTTTACGAACAATTCGATCTGCCAGTCGAGGATTGGAAGCGATTGCTTGGAGGAACGTCTGTCACGCTTTCCGCGGGTCTGTTGCAGGGAGTCCGGCCCTACAAGCAAGGCGGACCAAGAGGGGCAACCAACCTGGAAGCGGCCCGGGGAGCTGCGACGGCGATGCTGGACCGCGGGGCAGATCAGATCTACCTCTTCAATTTCATGGATTATCACCCATTCGGTAATTGGGGAGACAGCTTCAGAAATTCAGAGCCGGGCAGAGCCTATGCTCGAATACTGCGAGAGGTCGGAGGGCTGGAGACCATGGCCGAAAAGTCGCGGCGGCATGTTCTGGTAGTACCCGATACCTGGGCGCCCGATGAAGTTCCTGACGATCCTCTTCCTTGCGATCTGGGAATCGGGGAAACATGTGAGTTTCGGATTCACATCGGCCCGGCGCCAGGTCCTGGTCAATGCGCCCAGGTGCGGGTATCTGTTCGGAATGCCGGTGAAGTCGATTTCAATTCCATCACGGTTCGCGTAAACGGAACGGATTGCCGGTCTTCAGGCAGAGCCGCGCCTCCTCCGGAATGGGAGGTGCCTGATTCCGCCTTTGAGATTCCTGCCGGGACGCTCAGACGGGGATACAACGACATTGAAATCGCCAATAAAGGTCTTGATTCTCTAAGACTGATTTGGCTGGAGCTTTCCTTCAGTAACCAGGACGGTCAATGGCCGTCTACCGGCGTAGACGTCGTCTCACTGCATCCGAAATTGTGGGCAAAGCGCGGATGACTGTCGGCAAAAGACTGAAAGAATAAATGAGAGTTCACGAAGGTCGCACATACAGGCGAGTAGCCCCACCCTTCACCCCGGTCCTTACCCAGATTTCACTGGTCTTTGCCCAAACTGTTTCGACCCCTGCG
>JASLXP010000587.1 GCA_030740295.1 Planctomycetota bacterium | reverse complement strand
GGGATGCCCTTGCCGCTCATGTCGAACTCATACCGGTAGCAGTAACCCATCGTCAACGAGTCAGCACTGCCCTCCGGCCCTATCTGCCGATCTTGAACGAATGGGATCAACCCACTTTCAGGCTTCCCGGGTTCGACGTAGGGGTCGATGTCGTGAACCCAAAGACTCGGACGCACACCGGCAAGCGATTCGTTGTAGTGCTCCCGCGACTCCCGGCCCCAGGTGTAGTTGACTCCGCTCATTGCGAGCAAGTCGCCCTCGTAAGAGCAATCGATGAACACTTTCGCGGAGACCGTGACGACATTGCGCTTCTTCGGTTCGGGAATCGGGCACCCGGTTTCATCGACAGGGGCGTAATCGAGGGTGATGGACCGGATCGAATTTCCCTCGTTGTTCTCCGCGGTAGACTCATGCAGGGCAATCGGCCGCCGGCGTGTCGGCGAGTCGATGGTGCTGTCCTCGAGGTCGACTTTGCCGAGGCGGTGGTCGTAGATCACGGTGATGCCTCGGCCCTCAACCGCTTTCTTAAAGCGCTCTCGATACTCTTTGTTGCCGATACCCCGTACGGCATTTCCCCGATGCGCTCTTGTTTGGTCTTTCAATCCCTCCATCAGGATCTTGTAGGTCGAGCCACCCACCGTATTTCCTTTTCCCCAGTCAAGATGGTTGATCCCTCCGCCGGTCATGCCGCCCAGCCAGCGACTGGGCTCGATGAGGATGACCTTGGAACCCTCTTTCTCCGCAGCCAACGCCGCCATGACGCCGCTTGCCGTGCCGCCATACACACAGACGTCTGCCTCGTGACGCGTTACCTCTGCAGCCAGACAATTTTGCCAGACCAGTAGAGTGTTGAAAACAATGGTTAATGCTAAGTGATGTTTCATGATAGATTTACCTGATATTTCCCAATTGAAGTCGCCCGACTACACCCTGGTCTTTCTTACCGGGCGAAAAGAAGGCTCTGTTTGCATGTCCTTCGGTTCATATACGGGCACTAATTACTAATTCCATTGCAGGAGCTACCTCTGCCTGAACTGCCTACTAATAACTACACGTTTAATCATTTCTCGAACGAGGAAATCTTCCCCTTCTAATTCATTTAGTGTTTTTTGGATGAGCGGACGATCGGTGAAGCTGACATTCCTTCCGAGCGCGTAACACAGCAGTCCTTCAAACAGCGACGCGGCGACCTTTCGCTTTTCCTTCATCAGAGCTTTCTTCAATCCAAAGATGTGCTTGAACGTCTCGCCTTCGGATAGTAAAACGGCCCCTCGGCCTCCAGCCACTTCACGAGAATCGTTTCTTCCAGCGCACCGGGCTCGATCGGGCGAAAGTGTTGATACAACTGCGCGCTGCCCGGGCCGCCACGCTTGTCTTCGAGAAACGTCACATTTCGACGGCTCTGGTTCTTCGTTTCTGGCCGGAAGCTGGGAAGATAAACAGGAAGCCAAACCATCTCATGGGTCGAAGGTTTGTCGATCGTCCCGGTCACGAAAAAGCTGCCGATCGGCTTTCCGTTTGGCCCGTTCAGCCCACTGCCTTCATAAGGGATGGTCATGCGAATCACCCGTCGAATCTTCACGCCTTCGACGACACCCGCTCGAGCCCGGAGACGGTAGTGTGCCCGCGCATCCTGCGGGAAGTTCACTCCGATACTGTTAACCAGGTTCCGGATCGGAAGCATGCGCCCCCGGGCGTGGTAATCGAGATTGTCCTTGTAGTAACCTGCAAGCGTTCGCCGGTCGCGGTATTCCGCATGCCTGGGGTATTTTTCCGTTCCGCGGTTGTAGCGATTCCATTCGTATTCGGAGAGCCCGACTTCCGCGAAAGGTTTGTCCGTTTCGTGAACGAGTCTGACCTTTTCCAAGAGGTCGAATATCTCCTTCTCCTTCTTCACCGAATTCGCAAAACTCTTGCGCACGACCTTGGTTTCGCTGCGCGGCTGACGGGCCCAGTGGAGCGCCATGCGGGCAACTTCCTGAGCAAAGCTGAAGTACCTCTCCAACTGCATTGCGTTCAGCGATTGGTTTTGGCCGATGGTGTCAAAACGCCCGCTCGGATCATCCGGCAGTTTCTCTCCGTTGAGCCGGACGCCCATCAGCTCCTTGATCGTGGCCTGGTATTCACGCCGGTTAATCCGGCGCACGACAATCGTTCCGCCGCTGTCCCGAAGCATCTTCTGTGCTGACTGGAGCGATTCCGTTAGGTCGCCGACGACGGTGGCCAGATCCTCCCGAGACGGTTGCCGCTTCTTCTTCGGCGGCATCTCGCCCGCATTCAGCTTGTCGAGAATATCCTGCCAGTTTTCCGCGTCGGTGGTGATGGCGATCCTGCGCGTGAGACCTTCGAGGTTGAGATCGCCTTTGGCCGTATCTGCGTCATGGCAACCAAGGCAGTATTTGCCGAAAAAGGGCTCGATGGTTCTCGGGATCGCGATGTCCTGCGATTTCTGCTGTTCGGCAGTTCCAATGGCCAAGGCACCGAAGAATAAGAGTGCGGCAGGATTCAACTTCGGTATCTCATGACTCATTGGCATTTATCGTTCCTTTGAGCGTCGAGTGCTCCAACCAGACTTTCGTACCCCTACGCCTCCGGCGTCTTCCGTGGTCGAAGAACAATCTACTTAGATTGAAACGGTTTGCTCGGGACAAGGGTGTGGGGTGGAAAGGTAGATGGTTCGGATAGTTATAGCAGCGTAAGCATGCTGTCATCCCTACGCTGCCGCCGGCACTCAGATTTAACGAATTTCTGAGTAGTTCGATCAGGCGGCCGGTTTCGCGGTCCAGCCGGTGCACCATGGCCGCATGAATGGCCATTTTTTCGGCCTGAAACCGCTTCGCTTCAGCAGGAAGTGTATCCCAGGGCACAGCCCCGTATCCCTCGCCTGAACCGAAATGTTTCCGCAGCCTATCATCGGGGAACGACCAGTGATTGCGCAGATCCGGCATCAGATCGGAGAGCTCCGCATCGAGCACTCCGAGCTTTTTCAGGTTGGCGTTACGCTTGTTCCGAATAGAATCCCAACCTTCCTGGAAACAGCCTTCGTAGAGGTCGATATCCGCCTGCTCCGCCTGCAGCGGAAAGTGCGGGGCGGTAAAATCGAGATAGAGAAAGAAGGGTTTGTCCGGTGTTCTTGCCCGGTGCTCTTTCAGGAAGTCAAGCGAATGGTCGACAATGGCGCGGGTACTATATTTATCTTCTGTGTGCGTTACATGGTCGTTTACCATGGGCAGCGACGAGATCAGCGGCAGCACTGAGAATTGCTAGACCAGGTAACCAGCGAAGCTCGCAAGACTGTTTTTATCCCACCAGGCTCGACAGACTGGCATACTGGAAATCTGAGGATGGATCTGCCGGCAAATACAAAGACGCTCGTCTTCGCGATCGCAGCTATAGACTTGCCTGAGGCTTCTACAGGTTCATCCCGGTATATTGATGATATTAAAGCGACGATTGTGACTGCTGACTCTCTCAGAGGAGCCCTTTGAGAGATTTTTCACCTTTTTCCGGCAGATGGAAGGCCCGCCTGGAAACAGGAACGCGAAGATAAAACAACATGAAAAGAACATTTGGCATCCTTAGCGCATTATCACTGATACTACTGGTGTCGGCATCCTTTGCCGACGCACAGGAAAAGCCCAACATCGTTTTCATCCTCGCTGATGACCTTGGCTACGGCGACCTCGGTTGCTACGACCATCCCTATGCGAAAACGCCCAATATCGACCGCCTCGCCAAAAGCGGTACGCGGTTCACCCGGTTCTACGCCACGGGAGTGACCTGTCAGCCCAGCAGAGTAGGTTTCATGACCAGTAGACATCCTCGCAGCTTCAAGCGCCGGGTGGGCGACTTCGGCTTTGACGGTCGTACGACTATCACAGAGCTGCTTAAAAAGAACGGGTATGCCACCGGCCATTTCGGGAAGTGGCACATCGGCCCCGGAGCCAAACCCGGAGGGACAAAAGTATCAGAAAATAATCCGCCTGCGGATAACTACGGCATTGATGAGATCGGGATTCTCATGTCCCTGAAGGACCGCGCCAAAGGGCGTGACGACAACACGTTCGAGGCTTCGATTGACTTCATCGAACGCCACAAGGACGGGCCGTTCTATGTCAATGTGTGGGCCCACATTACGCATTTTAGAGTCCCATCGGATACCGTGTTTGCCGAGAAGTTCAGTGACCTGAAGGTCGATGAATCGCTTTTCGGTCCGTACATGAAAACCAAATTCGATATATGCAGGAATGAATGGGGACTGACTGTAGATCCCTGTATGAGGAACTACCTTGCCGATGTCTGGAGTCTGGACTTAGCTGTCGGCCGCTTACTGAAAAAGCTGGATCAGTTGAAGCTTTCAAAGAACACCATAGTCATCTTTACCAGTGATCAGGGGCCCGCTAGAAACACGCTTAATAAATCGAAAGCCAATCAAGTCGGCGACACAACCCGGGCAAATATGTTGGGCTGGCCCAAAGGACTACGCGGCGGAAAGCACGAGATGTACGAAGGTGGAGTGCGCATTCCCTTCATCGTCCGCTGGCCGGGCAAGGTCCCTGTCGATGCCGTCAATGACACCAGTATTCTCTCCGGCCTGGACTTCCTGCCGACGCTGTGCCACCTGACCGGAACGTCTTACGACAAGAGCCGGTTCGAGGGATTAGATGTCTCTGATGTCTGGTTGGGCGAGGATCGAAATCCGGAACGTCTCCTTTACTGGAAGAAGCAGTATCCAACTGCCCTGGACGGCCATTGGAAATACCATGTAAACAGGCGTGATGGCGACGAGCTCTATAACCTGGCGAATGACCCGAATGAAACAACGAACGTCATCGCCAAGCACCCCGAGAAGGCGGCGAGCATGCTCAAGCCCATCACGGCCTGGGACAAATCCCTGCCGCCGTTGCCGCGACCAGCGGCACCGTCAAAACGGAAGGCCAGGAATGGGGCGGGGCGCCCCGGGTCGCAACCCCAGAAACCAAAGAAAACAGAATCTGTTTCGTACCCGTGGCAAAACTACCGCGGGCCATTGCAACAGAACTGGTTCGCCCTGCGCGATGGTCTAAAGAATTCGCAGCACATTTTTGAGACGACGAAAAAAGGCACGGTCGCCTTTGTCGGTGGCTCCATTACCGGAATGAGTTGGCGCAAAAAGGTAATGGAAAACCTCAAACGACGCTTCCCATCCACCAAATTCAAATTCGTGCTCGCCGGAGTCGGCTCAACGGGAACGATGTACGGTTCCTATCGATTGGATCGTGACGTCATTCAGAAAGGCAAAGTGGATCTGATTTTTGAAGAGGCGGCAGTGAACGATCTCTCCATCGGACGAACCGCTGAAGAACAGATTCGCGGGATGGAAGGCATTGTTCGGAATGCCCGACGAGCCAATCCTGCTGTGGATATTGTCATGATGCACTTTGCCTGCCCGGATAAGCTCGAAGACTACCAGAATGGGAAAACACCCGAGGTGATTGCGAGCTTCGACAAAGTGGCGGCGCAATATGGCGTCCCAACCTTGGACCTGACCCGGGAGGTTTTTGAGCGCATCGATCGTGGAGAGTTCACGTGGAAGGAAGACATCAAGGGGCTGCATCCATCACCCTTCGGGCAGCAACTGTATGCCGACAGCATTGAGCGCTTGCTCGCAGAGGCGTGGTCTGGCGCGGCCCGAGGCGTCCGAATCAACCTGCTGCCCAAGGGGGAGGCGCCAGTCCTCTGCCCGAAGATCTACATGATCGCGGTGGCGCAGTGAGGAGAGGGCCGCTTTCGTCTATCTGAGATCGGAAATGTGTTTCAAGTCGGATATACGAGCTTCTCGAATGCGCGGATGAGGGGCGAAGCGGCGATAACCAGGACAGAAAATTTCAGGCAACCCTCAAGAAAGCTGGAATCGAGATTAAACGGCCAGCCAAATGGCAAATGGAGGTTTGACCCATTTGTGTGGTCTTGATCTCAGTCATCCCCTCCCCACTTTGCCGCCGCGGATCAGGTCCCACACGGTCGAGGACTTGGGGAGGCGCACCGTACGCTGGCCTGAGACGACCGAGTAGACGGTCACCGTGCAGGAGTCGGCGAAGATGAGGTCGTCGCCCAGTTCGAGTGCGAGATCATCGGCGAGCGCATCCGCGACAAGATCGCAGCCGCCAAGCGCAAGAGCAAGCACACGGGAGGCATGCCGCTCCTCGGTTACGACATCGACCGCTCGAATCGCATGTTGGTCGTCAACGCCGAGGAAGCCGCGATCATCCAGCGCATCTTCAAACGGTCCATTCGGCAGAACCGTATCAATACGTCACGGCAAAACTGATCTTGTCCACCTTCAAGCCCTGTGCAATGTCGATTGCATAGGCGATCTTTCCGTAAGGGCAACGCTTGTCGCCATTGATTACAATGACGCTGATCGGTTTGCGACCGTGAAGATCCTCGATGAATGGCCCCAACTGCTCTTGGCTGACCGAGGTACTGCCAATGGCGTAGTTTCCGTGTGCAGAGATTGTCACTACGCATGCATTCTCAGTGGACTCAACAGTCGCTTTCTCTCCCTTGGGCAGCATGATGTCAAACAGGGCCTGCTCACCCACGCTGGATGTGACGATGAAGAAGAGAAGCAGAAGAAACACGCAATCAATCATCGGCGTCAAATCCGCCCGATCGTCTTCACTATTGATTAGATCACTGACACCCTTCATGCATCACCTCTTTCGCCACTCGCTTCTCCCGCAGGATCACCACCAGAGTCGGCATGCACGTCATCCGGCTCCGGGTTCTGCTGCTTGTGTTGTGCATCGTCATAGCAGTAATCTGCCCGATTGATGGCCAACTCGATTTCTTCGGCGTAGTTCACAATCCGGTTGTTGAAATAGCGACCGGCGACAATCGCGGGGATGGCGACGACCAGTCCGCCTGCGGTGGTGAACAAGGCAACACTGATCCCGCCCGCCAGAGCGGCCTTATCTGCGCCTCCGGTTGCCTCGATCTGACCAAATGTCATGATCATTCCGATAACCGTTCCCAACAGACCCAGCAAAGGTGCCACCACGCCAATGGTCGTGATGGCCATGACATTTCGTCTAAGCGGCTTCAGAGCCAGCGTGGAAGTCGTCGTCAACGCGCTGGCGATAGGCTCGCGCTTGCGTTTGAAGGCCATCAGCCCCTGCGCCCAGGCCGTGCATAGACGCGCCGGCGAAGCAGCGGCGATTTCAATGGCGCCGTCAACATCGCTTTCACCGAGGGCCTCAATGCACTTATCCAGAACCGTGTCATCAATAATCGTCTCGCGTCGCAGTGATCTCTTCCGTTCGAATACGAGTGTCACGAGTACCACAGACAATATCCATAGAGGCCACATTCCAACCCCGAACAGTTGCGCGAGCCAGTCGGTGCTTACTCCCTTACCGCTCAGCTCCGCGCTGGCACTGACGCGATCGTCCGCCATCAGCTCGCCAACTATGCATATACCAAGAATCATCATGACCAATCGCATCATCAATTTAGCTCCTCCTTCGTTCTTCCGGCTATTTCGCTAACTAAATGGGAGACCAATAATTTGCACAATCATGACAAGTTCCAGAGCATCGAAGCCGGGGTTGGAGTAACGGCTTTAGCCGGGCCGGATTCTGGGACTTGTACGGCTTTTCAAAGACCCGCCTAAAGGCGTTACTCCAACTCCGGCTCCGATTTCTTGTCATCTTGCTGGCCTCTTTTTTAGCCGAGCAGCGGCCCCCATCATTTCTATAGAACTTGACAGTACCCATGTTCGATTGGCCAGTCCTATTGCTTCTGTGAAAGAATGGGCGAAGCAATGGCCTGGGCACGCTGAATCTTGACGTTCGATTCGCCATAGGCCGCGCGTGCATCCATGTATGTTGCGAGCAGAACATCCCCATTGCGTAAACCTATCCTCATCTTCCTGGCGCGCTTGAAGGCCGGCTGGCTGTTGCAGCGTCCACGAAACACGCCGCTGTCGCGGGATGTCTCTTCGAGAATCAACAGGGTCGTTTGGCCGCTCTGTTGTCCGCTCAGTTTCACGGCAACCCGGTCTCTGCTATTGGAGAGAATATTCATATCGGGATCCGTTACTTCGACAGCGATCACATCCCCAACGGCAACGTGCCCGGGTGCCTTGTTGGCATTGTCGGGATCGATGAAGCGTAAGGTTGCGTCGGTCCCAAGCAACACAATATCACCCCAGGTATCCGGCTTGCTGTGGGTTCCAATCGCCTTCGACGCCGACCATTGGACCGCGTTTCGGCCGGCAAACGTCTGCCTGTTGATTGAGAAATTCGCCGCAATGATCATGCCCGGGGTCAGAACAGGCTTGGCCAGGGCGTCAAGAAAGACAACGGCTTCAACGGTATACCCCGTCGCATCCCTCTTTGCGCGACAGATTCCCAGAGACTCGGTTTCGTCCACGTAGACTTTGCCCTCGATCAGTCCACGCGAGCCACGCCCGTACTCTGTCAGCGTGCCCTTGCTATCACGCAGCCCGAATGGGCAAAGAATGAATTGGTGTGAGGTCTGACTGCTTTTCATCTCCAGGTCACGGGAGTTCCTGACGTCGAGCCAGATCTCGAACACGTCCCCGTTATACGGCGCCCAACGGCTGGGCTTGACCGGCACGTGAGTCCCCGGCATACGGTAGCAGAAGTACAATCCCCGGTTCGACCACTTCATATGCAGGGGTATCCCGCCTTCGAACGGGGTCGTCGCATCGTTCGCATAGAATTTCATCCGCATCGGATGAACAAGATCACCCCAATCAGAGAGATCGCCGTCGATTCGAATCGCATCCGTCTTCATACTCGCAGCACCGAATGCGAGACTCTTGAATGGGGGCTTGATCAGGGTCCGCTCACCAGAAGCCTCCAACTTGTTGAGGCGCTCTGCCTCCTTCTTCTGATCTGCACTTATGTAGAGCCGGGCATATGAGGGGTCTGAAGATCTTCGTGCCGTCGTGATCGGATCATCGACTCGCTCCGGATTCTGATAGGCGTTCCCGAGCTTACTGCGTTGCTTCAGATCCTTGACGAATGCCTGATAGGCCTCGCGGTTCAGCTTGCGCTGAGCCAGATTGTGCGGGCTGACACCGCCGCGACCTGCGGCTCGTTCTGTTTTACCCGCTTCGCCTTTGCCACTCTTGCTGCCTGCTTGCTCGGCGTCACCCGCACCGTCCTCGCCCCCGGTCATCAGAGATTCCATCTCGCTGGCCAGGTCGCCACTGCTCAGTTCGCGACCAGCTTTCAGTTTCTTCTTTGCATTCTCGATCTTCTGAGCCAGCTCGATGGCAGCCAGGAGTTCGTCGTCGGGGTCTCCCAGTACATCTCCTACGCGCATGTTCTTGGCCGCGGCTTGACTGCTCGCTTTGCTGATTGCCTCGACATCAGGCTGGAGTTTCCGGGTCATATCCTTAGCCAGCTCGGCCTGTTCCGGTGTCGCCTCAGCCGGCGTCTCGCGTTCCTTGCGCTTCCCCTGTTCTGCTTTCAACGCGTTATTCGCGGCTTTCATCTGACTGACCAGTTTGTCGATCTGGACCTTGGCATATTTGGCATGGCGCCTGGCCGGGACCGTCCGGTCGACTTGGAGGGACGCGCGCGCAGACTCGTTCGCCCGGACAGCCTGTTTGGCCTCCGCCATTCGGCGTGCAGACGATATGGCGCGAATCATCCAAGTAGTCGTTTGGAGCTCGGCCCTGTGCAGTGTTTCCGCGGTCTCCTCGTATAGCTCTTTCAACTGCTGAATCTGTTCTCCTGACTTGTTCAACGCGTCCGGAGAGGTCTCATCAATGGCCTTCACCAGTTCCTCCTGTTGCTGGCGGAGTGCTTCGGCGGTGGCGATCTGATTTTCCAACTCCTTCCGGCGTTTCCCCAAGCTGCTGTCGTCGGCAATCTTGAGACGGACCTCGGCACGAAGCGTGGCGATCTTCTGATTCTGATTCGCGTTGAGCATCTCTTCCTTAACGGCCTCGGTGATGTCCTTCTCAATCAGGGGGAGCAGCCGATCGCTATCCAGATTGAAGGCCCTGATTTCCCTGGAGAACTTGTCCAGCACCTTTTCGGCGGCCGGCGGAACGAGGTCCCGCTTGATGCTGGCTTCAATCTCGTCTGCCAGCTTCTGGTGCAGCGGATCCCGGGCGCTCTGTACAATCACGTCTTCTGCATCTTCGGCTTCACGCTTCTTGGCGAACTCGCGTATCGCTCGGTCCAGAATCGCGCCGCCTGGCTCCTTGAGTGACCGCTCCATTTCCCGGGACAGTTGAGGGGCGAGCTCATCCTTGATGTGCTTGCGTATCTCGCGGACGAGGGCCTCCGCCAACAGGGCTTCGGACTTCGCTTCCAGTCCCTCAATCAACACACGACGCATCTCGCCGAACACAGCCGGGTCACTTACGTCGACGTTGTCTGCAAACAGCGCCTCCAGGTCCGCCTCCAACTGCTCCATGAGCTGTTTCAGCGTGTCACTTTCCAGATCATCATTCAGAACGGACGAAAGCTGTTCGAGCAGTTCCTGTTTTGCCGTCGCCCTGGCGAACTTCTTCTCGCCTTCAATTTCCTCGGCGATCGCCTGCTCCTCTTTCTCTTGCAGCATCGCGATGACTGCGTCTTCCTGGGCTTTGATCGCTCGTGACTGCAGTTTCAGCGCGATCGCGATACAGATGACAACACCTGCGTGAACGGCGATCGAACACAGCATAGGCCGCCGATAGGATATCCTGACAGGTCGATGAAGTTCGATCATTCTGCGTCGCGTCTCCGGCCATGGCGATGTACGCCAGGTTGCTGTTTGCGCCATGGAGACAGTATTCCGTCTCGCCCGGTATATCCAGCGTATTGGTAAAGCCCGAGGAACTGATAGGAAGTCGGATTACTTGCTATGCCAGACAAGTACCTGCCCCGGATAGAGCGAAACCGTGCGCTCTGCGCTCTTTAACGCCTTGCCGGTCAGATAGTCGGTCAACTTCTCAGCGTTGAGGTTGATCGCTACATTCGCGGCATCCTTCAAGCCGGTGTTGACAATCGCATACCAGGTGCCGTGTGTGGGGGTGGCGATGGCGCGCACGCGTACATCCTGATTCGCGGCTGCGTCCTTGACGATTTTGCCAGGCAGCGCGGGCAGCGCCAGAAACGCCTGATTGAACGCACGTACGTATTCGGGAAAGCCGCGCTGGAAGCTCCCGGCAGCGAGGTACCCAATGAACCGCGGGTCGCCGTTGGCCAACGCCCGGGCCTCCGCCAGCATACAGTACGGCCCCGCCCTCTCCATATCCGTGATGAAATACCCCAATGGCCTGTTGCCGCCCTTGGGACTGAAGGCGGCATTTTCGTTCAGCGGATAGTGCCGCAATAGGGCGAGCCCATCGGGCGCATGAAAGGCGTCAAGTGCTTTCGAATCGGCAACGGTGAACAGGCGGTTGAAGGCCATACTGAGCATCACGCCGGGGGTGTCCTTGTAGCGCAGTGGATCCAGCCGCGGTATGGAATGCTGCCACTCCCACCCCCCCCAGGTCCCACGCGGTCCGGTCAACGCTTTCCAACCCAACCGCTTGGACAGTACTGCCTCAGGGGAAATTATCCTGGCGCCGGGAAGACGCTTCGGTCCATCGCTTACGATGTACCCCCCATCGAGGACCCTTCCCGGTTCGCTGGGATCACCCGTGAAGATCACCACCGCCTCCGGCCCCAACACCGAGGGCTTGCGGAGGTAATCGCGAATGGCAACAAAGAACTGCTTTCGCTTGTCATGCCACCAGTTCAGATACGCGTCATAAAGTTGCCGATCCTTCTTCAGTTCATCGCGACTGGGGGCCTCTTTGCGCCCGGTGTCTGTGGCAAAGAGCTTGCGACAGCGTTCGGAAAAACTGACCGGCATGCCGCTGTTCCGGGGGCGGATCCAGGCGCCGAGAATTCGCGCCTTCTTCGCCTCGTCGGCAATCGTGATCTCCAGAATCTTGCGCAGGTCCTCGACCGTGTCCGGGTCGGTGACATCGGCGTTGCCTTTTTCGCTCCAATGGATGTGCGTGTAGTCATCCCGGCCCTTGGGACCTCTCTTGGCCAGGCTGAGCGTTTCGCAGCGCTTCTGCAGCCCCAGGGACAGTTTTGTTTGGCCAATGCTGCCGCAATACTCGTACATGGGCAGGACATTGACCTTCATCTTTCCTGCAAGACTGACAATGTTGCTCCACATTTGTGGCCGTTTGTTCTGGTTTACCCAGTTCGTGCCTCCGTATCTGCTGGAATCCCAGCCCTGGTTGTGCCCGAACTCCAGCAGGTCCTTGGAGAACGTGTCCATGCCAAGAAACTTCATCAAACGGACCTTGGCGGCATACCAGTCAAGGTATTTCCTTTTGTCAAATTGGGAGAGGGCCGACCCATCTGACATTTCTTCCCGCCAGAACAGATGTCGCTGCGGCAGGCCAGCCGGGGGGCGCTTGATGGGCAACTCCAGCGTTTCCCGGCGCGGGGCAGCGAAGAGGCGGACGCGGCCCACCGCCAATCCGCCCGAAACGGGGGCGTTTGCATGGTTGAAGTGGGCAAGCACCACGGTGAAGCCATCGGGGGGAGACAGCGTTGGTTTGCTTTGGCGTTTCTGGCTTGAATAACGCTGATGGAGTTCGAACACGCTAGTCCAGGTCTCCCACTTTCCCGACAAGGGAATGTTCAGTGATTCTGCATTGCCCCAGACATAGGGCATCCTGAGCGCGTCACCGACCGCCGCACCGGTATGGAAACCGCGTGTGGTCTCGTTGCCGGTATTGAAGATAACCATGCTACGGGCGACATCTTCGGGGTATTCGACCTGCAGGACATATTGCACGCTTGCCTTCAATCCTTTCCCTTCGCCGAGGCGGACGGCGACATAGCGGTCGGGCGCGTCTGTGTCATTGGGAAGTGTCAGGGCACGTCTGCCCCAAAGGCTCGTGCGCTTCACAATACCCTCGTTCGGATATGCCTCAAACCGGTGCCCGGGCGTCTCCGTCCCGAGGTCGACCTCATCGATCAAGGTCAAATGTTCCGCCTCAAAAGGCAGAGAGGGTGCCAGGCGCTCTGCAGTTGACGGCTCACCTGAGGAGAACTGCAGCAGACAGACGGCGGCAAAGGTGTATAACGATAGCTTGCGAGCAATGGTGAACAGAGCGGCCTCAGACATCGTTTGTGCTCTCCCAGTAAAAAGCCACCCAATAGAGCCTGTCGCGCAAACCTTCCGCTTGACCGCCGGTTCACCATGAAGCGGCAAAAAAGTCGAGCGGAAGTCTTTCGCATCATCAAAATGGTATCACACTCCCCGGGGGGCAACAGTTCTTTCGCCGAGATGATAGGGATTTCGTTTTGCAGAAGCGTGCCTGAGTGACGCATGGTGGAACTTGCCTTGGCGGACAGCAAGCGGCAACGCGGCCGCTGGCTCACTCGCACTCGTCACTCATATGGGACGAGGGGAACGGCCGAAGTAAGTGAACAGATGGGCAAATAAGCAGGACGGCGAACGGCGCGAACGTCCAGCGTACAACTCTCAACGCCCAACATAACGGCTGACGGCCAGACGGCCGCCGGCGCAAGGCGGAGACCGTTGATCACGGAAGCGCGCGACCACGACCGAACGGGCATGAACGACGTGCCATACCTAGATCGCGAGCGGCGCGTAGTGCGCCGAGCGACGAGGGCCGCGGGGATGGACTACGGCCCCTTGCTGAATGGGTCCGTTTCGCCCAGGTAGAACAGGTCGGTCTGCGGCGGGGCGACGTCGATCCTGATCTCGCTCAGCCCCTCGCCGAGCTTGCGGCGGCCAGACGGTCGAGGACTGCGGGAGGCGCACCGTGCGCTGGCCGGGGACGACCGAGTGGACGGTCACCGTGCAGGAGTCGGCGAAGATGAGGTCGTCGGAGTCGCTGTAGACGTGCGTGCCGCCGTAGTGGGCGAGCGCACGGAGCAGCACGGCTCGTTTTTGAACTGCGCTTCATGCACATTGACGGACGGTATCCGAAGGAAGAGATGCTCAGGGATCTGTTCTTCCATATTGGCGACGAAGTGGCACCAGTCCTGAAGTTCAAACGGGGGGAATACCGCGAGCATCACGACAGAACTGCGCTGCTTGACCTGAGTATCCCGAAAGACCTCGTCAAGCCACGGTCTGTGAACTGGTTTGCGTTGGAGAACAGGAGCATAGGGAAGTTCTGCCGGATCCCGCTTTGTATGGGGATCGTGAGCCCGTATGTGGAGCCATTAGGCACTTGATTTACCTGGTCTGGAAGCAAGGCAGCTTTCGTCTATCTGAGATCGGAAAAGTGTTTCAAGTCGGTCATACGAGCATCTCGAATGCGCGGATAAGGGGCGATTAACCAGACAGAGAATTTCAGGCAAGCCTCAAGAAAGCTGGAATCGAGATTTAACGGCCACCAAATGGCAAATGGAGGTCTGATCTCTCGGCGATGCCGACCTGCGAGATGATAGGTGACGGTAGCCATCCTCACCAGGACGCATCGCAGGTTACAACGAAACCTTTTGAGACTGCATGACCTCGTAATCCAGGGCGGCTTTCAGGACTCTTCGGTTGATCGTGTCCGCGATGTAGCAGGAGTTGTCTGTGGCAAACACGACCAGCGGCCAGGCACAGCGTGAGTAACAATCGGTGAGCTCGGCGTCGTTCACACTGAGTCATTCGTGATGAAGATTCACAATGTATACCATTGGAAACCCATTAAAACAGACGGCAACTGTACGCGGTAAAACATTGAAGTAACCGATTGTTGAAACATCTTGTTTACATTTTTCCTGGAGTGACCATTCTGCTTCCCCAAGCCGCCCAGGGCTGGTGGGACACGCAGATCATGTATCTGAAGGAAACTCCGTGCGTTGAGAAGGTGGAGGCGGAAAAGGCGAGCCCCTCCAATGGTGCGACGTTGGTGGACGACCAGCCGCCCTACGGCCCTCAGACCGGCGGCGGCAAGGCTACGCTTCTCAAGCCCGGAGAAGGCACACTGACCTGGCAGGTCAGGCTTAAGCCTTCGACGTACCGGCTCTTTGCCGTTGCCCGGGTGCCTGATGCACAGCCCTGGAAGAACAAGACCCCGGAGTGGCCTCTCTTTGCACGCTTTCAGGCGACTGGGCCGGATGGCAAGCAGCTCGGCGATTGGGTCCTGCCCATCAACTATCTCAATACCTACTACGACGTCGCTCGTTTCTCGTTCCCTGCCCACCGGAGGGGTAAGTACACATTGACCTTCTCGATCACGGGGGAATCCAAGACTTCGCTGTTAGTCGACCGACTCGACCTTCGTGATGAGCTCGGCAACACCCTCAAAAAAGGGTTCAAAGACGGTCGGTATTTGAAAACTGATGATGAGGTGAACCGATTACGCTCCCTGCTGTACGAGGAGGTGATTGCTGCGTCCGGCGCCAGAAACCACAAGGAGTTGCACGCGATGCTCGCCGACGAAAAGAGCTTTAGGAAGCTGCTGGCCAAGTTCGGCGCGACGACTAAGTGGTCTTACAAGACGTGGGGAAAGGAAGTCGTCTCTCGAATGGTGAGAAAGCTTGCCGATGGACCGCTCACCGTCGGTAAAGAGGGCACTCCCGATGAGGATATGTGGAAGCGTCACTCTGAGCAGTTCCTCAAAGACTGGGGCGAGGGATGCAGTCGATGGAACACCACTTTCGACGGCCGCAAGATTCTTGGGAACAGCCGCTACAGGTACAACACCGAACACTACCTGAAGACCGGTGACCCGGAAATCGCACTGCGCCTGGCGACCATCCTGATCGGTATCGCCGACTTTTACCCCGCGCTCGACTGGAGCACCCAGGTGTGGGAGGGGTCTTACGGTCCTGGAAAGAGTCGCAGCATCCGTTTCACATTCACAAATGGCCGGTTCGGGAAGATTCACTACGCCAACTGGGGGCATGGCTACCCCCTACAGTTCGCACAGGCATACGATGCCATCTTTCCTTTCGTACAAGCAAACAGTGACCGTCTTGCCGAACTGGCACGCACCAGAATTCCATCAATCAAGAATGGCAAAGACCTGATCGCATTTCTCGACACACGGTTGCTGCAGTATGTCGGCGACTGCGTGAATCGGAATCGTATTCGTTCCATGCAGGGCGGTTCAGATACCGTGCTGGTCTACGCGGTTGCCGTTCAGGGCGCCAATCCCGCGGGCAAGCGCATGGCCAACTGGCTGTACAGTCGAACCTACTGGGATATGACCAATGACGGTGGTATCCAGGATCAGGCCGTTACCGGGCGCCTTCGCGATGGCAGCGCCATCATTGGTTCGGTCGGGTACACGGAGGGAGCGGGCGGCGTGCTCATCAGGGCGGCGGACCTGATGCAGCGTTTCATAGCGACCGGAGCCGACCGACACTTCGACCTGTCCGACGCGGATCGATATCCCGCGATTCTGGCCGGTGCATTCCTGCCGCTCGAAAGTCGTGTGGCCGGTGGGTACCAGCCGCTCATCGGCGATTGGGGACGATCGCATAACCCGAGGGTCTACGGCACGATTGACCGCTATGCTGATTTCTTCCGATTCGCCTTCCGCCGCACTCAGGATCCGCGCATGGCGTGGCTACTCAAACACCGGATTGGTCGAACAGCGGAAACCGATTCAGAATGGAAGCGCGTCGAAGCCATCGCGAAAGGGCAACGCGATCCTCAGCTCTCCTCTCGCTCACGCAATCTTGAGGGATTCGGACTCGCGGTTCTGGAGTCCGGTGTCGAGCATGATGATTTCACGATGAAGCGTGCCCTTACTTTTCGACACGGCGTTGGCAAGGGTCACGCCCATGCCGACTCGTTGAGCCTCGAGTATTACTCACACGGAACGCGGGCCGTCCCGGACGCGGGAAATCGAGGGGGTTATCCGCACCCCGGCGACATGCGGGCGCATCTCGGCGTGACGGTCGACGGTCAAACCATGCGGAACACCGGAGAGATAAACGTTTCCGCTACCGCCTGGACAACAGCCTTCGTTCCTGCTCCAGGGAATCAATATGTATCGGGCAGCGCCCGCTTCAAATTTGCCCCCACCGTGAAGCGATATGAACGGCAGATAGCACTCATCGATATTGCGGGGCGTGACGACAGCTATGTCTTCGACATTCTCCGTGTCGCCGGCGGCAAGGAACATGTATGGAGTATGCATGGCCCCGCCAGCGAAGGGAAAGATGAAGCTGCTTACAACTTCAAGATTGAAAAGGCGGCAAGCAAAGAGGCCAAGCGCCTTCTGAGCGGACACGACAAACCGCAGGAAGGTCGAATTGGTCCCATTGCTCAGGCGACATGGCCGATGGGACGCGTCGCCGAGGCCCGCATGATGGCCGATGCCTATAGCAAGGAACTGTCAGCCGTCATGACACGCAGCACACTTTTCGGGCACGACGGGGCCAGCGCCTTCGTTGGCAATACGAATCCGACGAAAAAGGGATTCGAGGGAAGCAGTTGGGTGACGAAGATCGGCATGATGCACGTTCGTGAGTCTGGCGAGCAGGGACTCGAAACAGTCTGGCCGCAGATCATAGAAAGCTATCGTGGCACACCGTTGGTGAAGAAGACCGAGATGCTATCAGTACAGCCGCAAGACGAATCAGCCTTGGCTCCCATTGCGGTACGAGTGGAACTGGTCAACGGACAGACGGATCTGATCCTGGCCGATGGTCAGGGGGACCGCCTGGTCTCCAGCGCCACAACCAAGATGACTGGGCACTACGCATACGTCTCACATGACGCCAAGGGGCTGCGCATGGCCCATCTTGTGGGAGGCAGCAGTCTCGTCCACGACGACGTGGAGATTCTGGCGACCGGTGGGCAGTTCGTGGCTCGAATCAAGTCAGTCGATTACTTGCGTCGCCAAATCACCCTGGACAAGCCACCACCCAAAACGGTGAAAGCGGGACACGAGCTCCTCATCAATGCTCCCGAACATCCTCAGCCTTGGCGTATCGAAAAGGTCGAAGGAGCGACCGTGACACTCGCCTACAGCCCGGTTCTCTATCAGTCAGAGATCACGAGCATCAATGAAGAGGTCGGAACGTTGGTGTGCGCCATGAACCCCGGCCTGCTCCTGGCGGATCCCGATTACTACAACGGTGTAACGGCGGTCAACGAGTCGATGAGCAAGAGCTGGCGCGTGGATACGGTGAAGGCGAAATACATATTCATGTACCTTCAAGAGCCCGTGCTGGACTGGGGCGAGCTCTACTCACTCAAAGACTTCCCAGATACCGACGGCGACGGGAAACGAACCGTGACGATCACCAATTGGGGAGGAGGCGATGGCAGCCCCGCAATCGAGAAGGTAGTTGTGGAAGTCGCATTCGTGGATAAGGCGCGCCAGGTCGTTTACTTCGAGCTGCCCGACAATCCGGACGTGGTCGCAGCCAATGGATGGCAATGGGCGGGCAACCGACTCATGAATCCGGAAAAGGGACGCTGGATGATTAATGAAGCGGGACGCCGCTGGATCCCCAACTACACCGGCAAGCGCAACGCCATCGTGTTGAAAGGTAAAGTCCGCGACCGGGACTTCAAAGACTCCGACAAGGATGGCCGACGCGTCGTACGCATGTACCACTTCGGCGTCAACGACATCGTCTCACTTACCACCAACGTCGTTGTGCGCCGCACTGACGACGACGAATATACCATTGAGGGATCTACACCTGCCACAGCGACGGTCAAACTTAACGGCCTAGACGTGAAAAGACTTTCCAACGGTACCAAAGGCAGTCCTGATTAGCCTCAGCTCGACAATCAAGCGTCATGTCACAGGTAGATCTCCATAACCACACTCAGTTTTCGGTGGACGCCCAAGGTACTCCGGAAAGGACGATTGAGAGAGCCGCAGAGCTCGTCCGATGGTCGAGCCCGGCAGTGATCGCGCAGGTTTCTATTCTTAATACGGCCGCCAAAATCAACTGGGTGAAACTCTACGTGAAGCAATTGGTGAACGGCCTGGTCATGCTCTCGACCATCCGACTCCGTGTTGAGGAACGGCGCCTGGAAAGTCGTCCCCCACAAGCTGCTGCAGGTGGGGTGCGTCAACCTGTTCCAGATCGGTCAGACCAAGGCCCAAGGCGTCCGAATCAACCTGCTGCCCAAGGGGGAGACGCCGGTCCTCTGCCCGAAGATCTACATGATCGCGGTGGCGCAGTAAGGAGAAGGCAGCTTACGTCTATCTGAGATAGGAAAAGTGTTTCAAGTCGGATATACGAGCATCTCGAATGCGCGGATAAGGGGCGAGGTGGCGATTAACCAGACAGAGAATTTCGGGCACCCCTCAAGAAAGCTGGAATCGAGATTTAACGTCCATCCAAATGGCAAATGGATTCTGCTGAAAAACCTGTGGGAATTTTAAAGCGATCAGACCAGCGCAGCCTATACTTTGTGACGTGCGGCATCCATCCTATTTTTCTTCGCCATGGGCCTGCCCAAGCAACGCGGTCAGACAAGTTTTTTCGATATCCCGTTCCTGCTCGACGACGACTTTTTCAACCGGGACGAACCGTACTCGCTCTTCCGTGAAAAGATCCTGCCTGCGTTGCGGGATGTACAGTCGAAATTGGACGAATTGTATTGTGAGGATAACGGGCGCCCTGCCGTAGACCCGGTGATCGTTGCTGGTGCAACGTTACTACAATTCCTGGAGAAGAAACCTGACCGTCAGGCGGCGAGTGCAGTCCGGTTGAATCTGGGCCCCCAGGCAGCCTTACTTCAGGTATTCATAGTAACTGCTCCGGGTTACTCCCAGAGCTTGGCACATAGCGACAACTGGGAATTCATGTTCATGGGCTTTCATGAATTCGTACCTCCGTTGTCTGTCTGGGAGAAAATGCCCAAGGCTTTTTTTAAAACGTCCCTCTGTGTCCGTACTGATGCCAGCTCTCCACGTATACGCCGCAGCTCCTCGTCCAGCTCTGTGGCCGTAGCTGAGACGTCAGGGGTGGCTTCGTCGTGCCCGGCCAGGTACTCACGCTTCCAGCGGTACAGACTGCTCAGTTCGATGCCAAGGTCGGTGGCTATCTGAAGCACGCTCTTATCGCCAGCGAGAACGAACGCGACCGCTCTCCGCTTGAA
>JASLXP010000586.1 GCA_030740295.1 Planctomycetota bacterium | reverse complement strand
ATCACATCATTGGTTACGTGCCAGTGAAGCGACAGATCCCCGAGGGCGGATACGAAGTCATCGGCAGCAACCAGCACATGTTCTATCCCGGTCCTTTTGCAGCGGAGACGGAAGAACAGATTTGTGCATCCGTTCATGGCTTTCTTGGGTGAGGATGGTGAAGTGAATTGTGAATGGTGAATTGTGAATGGTGAATAGTGGAAGACTGGAGTGGGGAATGGTGGATGGAGTTGGTTCAGGCCGTGGGCGTGGAATGATGGATGAGCTCTGTGCTCACTTTCGCGGGGGCCGGTGGCTGGACGAGTCATGCGCAACGGGAAGAGTCACAGCACGACGAATATCGAGCATCGATATCCAACATTCCATCATTCCAGCATTCCAACATCACCAGTCTTCCAGCATTCCACGATTCACGATTCACGATTTGCCATTCACGATTCACCATTCCACCATTCACGATTCACCATTCACCATTCACCATTCCACTTCCGCGGCCCGCAACTCGATTCCTGTTTGCGGCGACCTACTGCGTTCGGTCAGAATCACCCTGACTCTCTATTCTGCTGCTCCACACATTAACCTATGGGTAAGAGTCTGAACCTGAACCGGCGGGCCCACAGGCTCGTCCAGCAAATCGTGGATCGAGCTGACGCCCTCAATGTAAAACCGATCGAGCTTCCGGGCGGCGCTCGTGGCATCGATTTCGGCATTGAAGTCGAGGGCGGCCTCGAAGCCGGCAAGTGGCTCGCCAGGGCATGCATGGCCGACCTCGGCCGTATTTCCTATGAGGAAGGCAACACCATCGCGGGGAAATCGTGTCCCATCGTGAGAGTCAGGACAAACGCGCCCGTTCATGCGTGCATGGCTGCTCAGTATGCCGGCTGGCAGATATCGGCAGGCGATTACTTTGCCATCGGTTCAGGCCCAATGCGCGCCATCGTGGCCGAAGAAGAGGTCTATGAGAAGATCGATTACAGCGAACGCAGCGAGGTGGCAGTCGGTGTGCTCGAGACACGCAAGCTCCCAACGAAGGAGGTCATTGAATACCTCTGTTCCAAGCTGAAAGTATCAGCAGGAAACCTGACACTGCTCATCGCTCCTACCGCCAGCGTGGCCGGAGGATTCCAGGTGGTGGCCCGTTCAGTAGAGACCGCGCTGCACAAACTCGTCGAGATTGATTTCGACATCAATCAGGTCACGTTCGGAGAAGGCACGGCGCCGCTTTCCCCCGTCCCCCTGAGTGATATGGCTGCCATCGGCTGGACCAACGATGCCATCCTGTATGGTGCGGACGTGCGCCTGCGCGTTTCCTGTTCGGATACGCCCATTGAGCGGGCCGGCCCTCTCACACCTTCCAGCGCGTCTGAAGATTACGGTGAGCCATTCGGTACGATTTTCAAGAAATACAATTACGAATTCTATCAGATCGACAGACTCCTCTTCAGTCCCGCCCGGATCACATTCAAAAGCGAGACGACCAACAATGAATTTACCTATGGAGATGTAAATGAGGAACTGCTTGAAGCTTCATTCGGAGGGAGGAAAATCGAGAAGAAAGAGGAGGAGACAAAGGGGTAGATCTTGAGTGGTCCAGTTCGTGATTGCGGTCACGTATGAGTGGACAGGCGAATGGGGACTGACGAATAAAGTGAAACCAGGATTCTTAATTCATACTCTCTGCGCTCTTCGTGCCTCTGCGGGGCCAGTGTATTCTGTTGCTTTATGATCTGCCCGGCCGACCTTGCGAGTGCGACGGGGCCGCGGAACGCTCACGCCTGACCTCGAAGCAGCGGCCTGAAACCTGATACCGGATTCCATGCGCCAGGATCAATTCCTTACCATTCTCTCCCGTGACGAAGCTGAAGAGAAGTTCCACGGGCACCTCGACCCCGCGCCGCTTGCTGCTGAGGAGGTGCCCACGTCCTCCGCGCTTGGGCGGGTGCTTGCATCCGATGTGGTGGCGGGCATTGATGTGCCGGCGTTCCACCGGTCGAACGTGGATGGTTTTGCTGTCGTCGCGTCTGATACGTACGCGGCGGATGAAGAAGACCCCGTATGTCTCAGCCTGACCGGTAAAGAAATCGCGGCAGGCGATCGACCAACACAAGAGGTCACTGCCGGATACGCTACGCCCATTGCTACCGGCGGAGTCATCCCCAAAGGCGCAAGTGCAATCGTCATGGTCGAGTTTACGGATGCGGCTCAGGACAACGTCGAGATCTTTCGGCCGGCCGGTCCAGGTGAGAATATCAGCTACGCAGGCAGTGACATCATGCAGGGCGAGACCGTTCTGCGGGTCGGACAGATCCTCTCCTCGAGAGAGACGGGCACGCTGGCCGCGCTCGGCATAGCAGGCGTCTCCTGCGTGCGGCAGCCGCGGGTGGCCGTGCTCTCCACAGGCAACGAGATCATCCCACCGGGCGAAGAATTTTCAGAGGGCAAGATTTACGATTCCAACGCGCGCATTGTTGCCGATACCGTTTTGGAGAATGGCGGCGTGCCCGTCCCGCTGGGCATTGTGCCCGATGTTGAGGAGGAAATTGAGGCCGCGTTCAGGGAAGGGCTGAAGCACGACATGCTCATCCTCTCGGGCGGCACATCCAAGGGCGGTGGCGACCTTAATTACCGCATCCTGGAACGCATGGGAGAGCCTGGAATCATCGTGCATGGCGTGGCGCTCAAGCCGGGCAAACCGATCTGCATGGCGGTGATTGGAAAAACACCGGTGATCATCCTGCCCGGTTTTCCGACTTCTGCGATTGTGACTTTTCGGGATCTGGTTCAGCCGGTCATACGCACCTGGGCTGGGCTGCCTCCCCAATCGGCGCAGGTGGTACAGGCCACGCAGGCCCTCAGGTATCACTCTATCCGCGGCCGGATGGAATACCTGATGACCAACCTGGTGAAGGGCGGCGACGGATACAAAGCCTATCCCTGGTCGAAGGGCTCGGGCGCGGTTACCACGTTCAGCCAGGCCGACGGCTTCATCCGCATACCGGCCAACCAGGAGATCCTGCCGGAGGGCGAGCAAGTGGAGGCCGAGCTAATCGGCGAGTCTGTGACAGTGCCGGACATCACCTCTATCGGCAGCCATTGCATCGGTCTGGAGTATCTGCTCACGCGAGTTCGCCTGTCCGGTTTCTCTGCGAAGATCATTAACGTCGGCAGCCAGGGCGGGCTCGAAGCCGCGCGCCGGGGCGAATCGGACCTCGCCGGGATGCACCTGCTGGATGATGAGACCGGCGAATACAACGCAACGTTTGTAGCCGATAATGACGACCTTGTTCTTGTGCGCGGCTACCGGCGCCGTCAGGGCATACTCACCCGAAGTGGAGAGCCCAAAAAGCTCGGAGCTCTCATCCAGGACAGGGGGGAGCTCGTTATGGTGAATCGAAACCGCGGCTCGGGCACACGCATCCTGACCGATCGCCTTCTGGCCGCCGAAGCCGATGGGCTGGGACTGAGTCTTGATGAATTGACCCCTTCTCTCCGCGGCTACGAGATCGAGGCCCGCTCCCACAACGCAGTGGCCACTTCGGTCGCCATGAAGAAGGCTGACTGGGGTATCGGCATCGAAAACGCAGCCCGCGATTACGAGCTGGAATTTACTTTCATGAATGATGAGATTTTTGATTTCGTCATCCCGAAAGCAAAGCTGGAATCCCCGGCGATACGCGCTTTCCTGGAAATCCTGAATCAGGAGGAGACTCGCGGTCAGTTAGAAGGGATGGGATTTGCCGCGGTATGATTGAGTGACATGTCTGGAACAAGTTCTTGAAAGGTTCAAGATTCAGGATTCAGCAAGATTCAGGATTCAAAAGCTTGAATCCTGAATCCAGTATCCAGTATCCAGAATCCAGAATCGCACATGAGACTCAACACTTGCCATGCTGATTAATCCGCAGCTCCTATAAACGTCCTTTTCTTACCTGTCACCAGTTCCATCACGCGGCCTTTGACAATGGGGGTGACTTCGACCTTGCCCGTAGTGACCTTCACGAGCGAATAGTTGTGATTCAGACCCTCTATCGGGCTTAGACCGGTATCCACGGTGAACACGCCGCCTTGCGCACGGATGTTCGCTGACGGGGTCACCACGTCCAGTCGCGCACCTGCGGCGATCTCGATCTCCAGTCTGCCGTAGGAGCTCATCGGAATCCTGAGCACGTGATAGCTGTTCCTCTCTTCCAGGAAGGACTGAAGAAAATCGACTCTGATGCTGTTCTTCATGTCCACCTTCGTTCCGTCCGCCATAAAGAGCATGCCGTCGGAAACCTGTGTAGTCGGCGGAACGACTCTCAGCGGACCATTGGCATCTGTTTGCACTTTCCCGCTGTAGCCGCTCAGGACGGTCCCATCCAGCAGCATTTCAACGACTTTCTTGCCATCGAAATGCCGGCCGCAGCCGAGCACGTAGACATCCGGGCTCTCGCGTCTACGCGACACGTAGTAGATGCTGTAACTGTCCGTCGCGGATGCGAGGTCCTCCGGGCATAGGAAAGCGTCCGGACTGTCGATCTGTCCGCTGAGCGACTGTCTCAGATCCGCTGCCATTGGCGGCAGCACGCCAGCCTGAATCTCACGATACAGATTCAGGCCACGTGCCAGTCCACGGACGTTTGAGACGCACTGGACGAGTTTGGATTGCTGTCTCGCCCTCATAAAAAACGGAACCGCAATCGCCATCAGCAAGATAATAATGGAGCCGGCAACGACCATCTCCAGCACGGTAAAACCGCTGCGAGTGCTCTGGTTTCCTGATGATCGCATTCTGAAATAACTGCCTCAAGAACGGCTGCCGCCAGTAATAAACAGATCGTCACCCAAGGCTGGGGATTTGTCCAACACAGGTCAATCGAGTGCGCGAACGGTCTTACTACCTCGCCATCTTCGCCGTCTCGCTGGCCTTCAATTGGAGGGCCAGATACGCGGTGTCTTCATCCTTTGAAACTTTGAACCCGCCAGGGAGTTCATCAATCCGGCAGTATGCCGCAGGTGTCAGAATCGCTGAGCCGGAAGTCACGGTCACTTCCGTGATATAGGAGGTGTCCAGTCCAAAAGGCGGGGTGACGGTCACACTGAGTTCTGCGCCCCTGGTAGAAATCAGGCCGGCATGGGTGGCGATCTCGACCAATGCCTTTGCCCCCGGCGCGACTGTCGCGGTAATCTTGCCATCGCTGGTCTGCGTGATGCTCACCAGAATGTGCCGAAGGCCACCTGGAGCAGTAAATCCCGTGACAGGGAGCATCGCCGGCTGCCCCCGTGCCGGGCTGATGACAATATCTTCGCCGAACTGCAGGCCGGCACCATCGCTGACCAGCTCGCCCGCTGAAATTTCCTCGTCGCCAGTGATGTGGGTTTTGTGGATGATCAGCATGCCCGCGGATGTGGCACCTGACCCGATAGTCATATTGAGACTCTTCTCAAAACCGAAGTGCCGAGGGCAGGCCAGCATCAGGCTGTCTGCATCGTCTTCTTCATGGCGGGAAACGTAGAACAGGGAATAGCTGTCTTCGCCTTCCTCTTCATCGTCGGGGCACTTGAAGCCGGCCGCGGGGACATACTGGCTGAGCTCATCCTTTAGATCCGCGCCCTGTGCCGGGTAAATGTTCTGGTCATTCGAATACTGAATCAGACCGGCATTGATCTGCATGAGGTTGCTCATGCAACCTGCAAGCCGGCTCTTGTCACGCACGAACCCGATGACGGGGAACAGGAGCGAAATGATGATCAGTATGATCAGCGTGACCGCCATTAACTCAGTGAGTGAGAGGCCGGATTGCCTCCGGGGTGTCATGTGGAAAGTGGAATGGTGGGTTGAGTGGAATTGGGTCACTACGAACCATTATTCCATCATTCCATCTGTCCATCATTCAATTATTCCATCATTCCACCTCCATACTCTGTCCACCTCTTCCAAAACTGGTTTCCAAGCAGGCAAGCAAGTTTAGAATGCGCCGACCCGCAGTAATCCATCTTCAGCCTTAACTTCAGAGAGAGCACCATGAGGTTCCATGCATTTATCATTACTCTGACACTGGCCGCTTCCCTTTCCGCAGATACGGTTAATTTCAAGAACGGCGACAAGCTCACCGGCGAAATCCTCAAGCTCGGGGGCGGCAAACTTACGTTTAAAACGGCCGCCCTGGGCACGGTGCAGATCAGCACCAGTGATATCGCGTCTCTAAGTGGTGAGACCGATATGAACGTCAAGGTCAAAGGGCAGGACGCGAAAGTCGGCCGGCTCACACCCCAGGGCAACAGCACCAACCTGGTCGGAAAAGACCCACTCAACGCTATCGCCGCCGACCAGTTCGACTCCATCGAAACTCTCGCCTCACTACAGGCTGCCATCTCTGCCCAGGGTCAGCAATTCAGCGGAGGAATCGACGTCGGCATCAGCAGCACATCCGGTAATACAAACACCGAATCCTTCTTTGTCCGTGGAAAGGCCACCCTGTCCGAAGTCATGGCTGGTGGATTCAAGGATCCGCTCTCTATCAAAGCAGACTATCTCTACAAAAAGGAAAACGAAGAAATCACTGCCCGCCGCGGCCAGCTCGAAGGCAGGTATGACAGCCTGTTCCTGGAAAAGACTTCAGTCTTCTTCCTCGAACGAGTCGCTTTTGATGAATTCAGCGACCTGGACCTGCGTGTCGAAGAGCAGCTCGGCCTTTCGCAGAAATTTATCACGCAGCCCCGCTACTCAATCTCGGGTGACCTCGGTTTGACCCGCATCGATTCCTTCTTCGAGACATCCGAGGATGAAGGCGAGTTCGGGCTTGTCGTGGGCGGCCATGTTTCCTGGCGGATTATTGGCAGCCTCTATTTCACCGAAGATATCGAATTCAAGCCTACCTTTGATGATTTCAGTGATTACCTCATGAAGGCCGAAACCGGGCTCGCCACCAAGCTCTCCGCACAGTGGAAAGTCTCACTCATCCACCAACTCGATTACGATAACAAGCCCCCAACGGGCACAAGCGGCACAGACAAGAACCTGATCTTGACGTTCGGTTATTCGTTCTGACGGACAGTACTTACGCGGCAGAGGCACCAAGAGCGCAAAGGAATGAACTGATCCTTCCTTCTGTTCTTGCCAGAACCGACCAACTTAGTAATGACAAGTCCGCGGCTTGCACGGATTATCTGGTTTGCAAAGGTGTGCAGATCGTCCAAGTGCACGAGGCATGGATTACGCGCAGGACGCGCCTCCACTTTACCGACCACAAACTGACCGGATGGCTTCAAGACTCTTTCCACTGTTCCTGATTGCGTCCTCTGTCTGTGCGGAGCCTGCGTCCGACAAAGAGCTCTCAATTACCACGGAATACTGGCTGGGTTATCAGGTCCGCTACAATAAGTGGAATACGATTTGGGTAAACATCAAAACGGGCGGGACAGCCTGCAAGGGCACCCTCAAATACAAGGGAAGGAATGGTAACCGGCTGGTCGCCAAATCCATCGATGTCAGAGCCGGCAGCCAGATGCTGGTGCCGTTTTACGTCTGGTTGTATTCTTCGAATGACCGGCTCGAGTTTCGTTCAGCCGATGGCGCCATCCAGGACATCACCCCACCCGCGCTCAGAACTGAAATCCAGGAACATACGACCACGGTGGCGATCCTGGGCAGGCTGCAGAAACCGTTCATGAACGACCCGCTTCAGTGGCTGAGATTCGTTCACCTGTCGCGAGACGAGCTGCCGGGCGATATTCGCGCCTACGATGCCATGGATGTTCTTATCTGGGTCGATCCCGATTTCGATAAACTCACGCCCTCACGCACGAGGGCACTCAGAGAATGGGTAAAGTTCGGCGGCGAACTGGTCGTCATCCCCGGGGAGGGTTGGAAACGAATCGCCAGCTCACCGATCGCAGAGCTCATGCCCGCGCTGCCGGCGGAATCCTATGAACGAACGGACTGGCAGGTGTTGAGCTCGCTCAGCGGGAAAGAGCCACTCGGTGGTCAAGGCCAATGCTGGAGGCTGGGAGATGATGTGGACACCATGTGGGCCTCCAGCGATGCCGGTCTTGGCCTTGTGACGATTCTGGGTTTTGATCCTGGAAGCAGGCTTTTCCACAATTGGAAGGGCATAGACTACGTGTGGGATCGTGTGCTCGGATGCCAGGAACTGCAGACGAAAACTCAGGCCGGAACCAAGTTATCGAAGACAACGCAATTCTGGAACTCCCTGCAGCAGTTCAGCCGTGTCCGTGCAGTCAGGTTCGGAAGCATTCTGCTGTTCCTTCTGATCTATACGCTCGTCATCGGGCCGGGTGATTACTTCCTCTTGAAGAAAGTGCGACGCAGCCATCTGACATGGGTCACCTTCCCGCTGATCGTCGCAGGCACCATCGGCTATACCTGCTGGTGGGCCATCACGGCTAAAGGCGGACAATTCCGGGGCAACACAGTCACCTTGATCGACGCGTTACCTGACGGGAAGGCGCGCTTCCATGAATACAGCCTGTTGTTCAGTCCTAGGGCCGGACGTTTGAAAATGAGTGGCCCCAGCCAGTGCTGGATAGGGCCTGGCCCTGAATACATGCAGAATCACTACGATGACTCAAGCCGGCTGAGTTTCGATGAGGACACATCCGTCCTCGACCTACCGGTCCAGCAATGGAGCCGGAAGCGCGTACAGTTGCATTTCTCAGACGAGTTTTCTGGAGAGCTCGTCCTTCGATATGTTGAAACCACAAATTTGAAAAAGGTAGCACAGCTCGTGAACGGGACTGCGATGCATTTCAGTGATGGGCATCTGCTCATGAACAATAAAATTTTTCAAGTGCCCGAGATGACAGCAGGAGACGAGGTGGAAATCCTGCCTGAGATATCGAGAAGTAGACGGTCAATGAGCGTGTATGCATTCCAGGTGATGGACTACTACCGATTCGGACCGGCGGCGCCCCCTCCGAATCCTGGCTCGACCGGCAGAGCGTCGTCGGATATCAGTACTCATCCTTTCCTTATCAGGAATCCAAAAACCGGAAGCCGAATTTTTCGTCCACCTCGAATTAATTCGATCAACCATGCGGATCTCATCCCAGGTCGAAATAACCGAAAGCGCGTCATCTTCGTCGGCAAGACAGAGCTGAAGGCGCGTCTTAAAATCGAAGGTGTCACCCCCGAAAGAGAAAGGCAGGATGCCTACGTTCGGGCCATCGTCAAAGTCGAGGATCATCCATGATCAAGATCAGGAGTCTGAGGAAGAAATACAAGAACCTGGTCGCTGTAAGAGATCTCAATCTCGATATCGCAGAGGGCGACCTGTTCGGTTTCATCGGCCCCAACGGTGCCGGCAAAACGACGACCATCAAGATACTCGCAACGCTGCTTCAGCCCGACGGCGGCAGCGCATGGGTGGACGGACATTCCGTCAAGACCGCAGGCCACAGAGTGCGGCAGAGCATCGGTTACATGCCCGATTTCTTTGGCATCTACGATGAGATGACCGTGACCGAATACCTCTCATTCTTCGGCGCGGCGTACGGCATCAAGCCAAAT
>JASLXP010000585.1 GCA_030740295.1 Planctomycetota bacterium | reverse complement strand
GCAATCTCTTTCAGGAAAAAGTCATCGCCGCCGTTCACACCATCAACGGCTTCGGAAAAGTTACCGGTTTCGAACAGATCAGAGAACTCGGAATTCTGGAATCACCCATCGCGCTCGCTGAAACGCTGAATGTCGGCCTGGTTGCAGATGCCCTCGTGGCGCACGCACTTCGAGAGAACCGGGAAATCGGAATCGGTTGCTCAATGAATCCTGTCGTGGGCGAATGCTTCCACGGGGTTCTGAGCGACGTCCGCGGCAGACACATCAGAGAGCATCACGTTATGCACGCGATCGATAACGCGCAGGGCGGGGCAGTCGAAGAGGGCAATATAGGCGGAGGCACTGGCAACTCGTGCTTCGGATGGAAAGGCGGGATCGGCACATCGAGCAGAAGGCTTTCTGAAGTCGTCGGTGGCTTCACCGTGGGAACTCTCGTCCAGACTAATTTCGGATCTCCGCCAGATCTGATCATCGGGGACGATCACGCGGGTAGACATCTGCTTCCGCCGAGACGGACCTCAACAACACAGAACTGTCCGCCCGAATCCTCAGAAGATCCAAATCAGGAAGAGGACAAAGGCTCCATTATGATCGTCCTTGCTACCGATGCGCCCCTGTCTCCCCTTCAGTTGCGGCGCATATGCACTCGCGCCGGAGCCGGCCTGGCCCGAACGGGCACCCATCATGGCCACGGAAGCGGCGATTTCGTGATCGGCTTCAGCACCGCGCAACGCATCCCGCATCATGCAGAAGGCTTGGCTCTGCCATGCCAATTCCTCCGTGACGACAGTAAGCTGCTCGGAGGGCTCTTCCTCGCGACAGTTGAGGCCGTGGAGGAGGCAATCCTCAATTCAATGTTCATGGCTGAAACCATGACAGGCCGTGACAGCGTCACACGCCACGCATTCCCCGTAAAACAGTGGCTGGCTTCCATCCTTCATCGTTGATCACAGACAGCCCCGCTCTATACTCCCCGATGCCGATTAACAAGGCCCATGTTTTCTTCTACCAACCCTACTTATCAGGAGATTGACGATGGCAACCACCGCTTCCAGCGTACGTGAACGCGTCGCAGATCTGGCAAAGCAAGGCGTCAACGTGACCGGTGAACCCCGCGAAGCCCCGACCAGCGACATCTGGCAGAAGCTCGCCGATGTTGGCACGGAGCTCTGGCTCGATACGGGCGACATTGATATGGCCAACTCGCTCTGGAGCTCAGAATTCACCGCCCTCACCACCAATAACACACTCCTGAGCAACGAAGTCACCAAAGGCATCTACGACGATCTCATCAAGACAGCAATCGCTGATATCCGTGAAGCGGATTCAGATATCACCGACGACGCTGTCGTGATCGAGATTGGTCTCCTGCTCAACGCGCATCACGGCTTGCGACTCGTCGAAAACTTCGGCTGCAAAGTCAGCGTCGAGCTCCACACCGATCTCTCACACGATTTCGAAAACACCATCGAGACCGCGCATCGGCTCTATGAAATCTGCCCTGATTTCTTCATCGTAAAAGTGCCTTACACCCCGACCGGTGTTGTCGCCGTCCGGCAACTGGTGAAGGAAGGCATCCCCATCAACTTCACCCTCGAATTCGCCGCCCGTCAAAACTACATCGCCGCACGCATCGCGAACCCGACCTACTGCAACGTGTTCCTGGGCCGTCTCAATGCATACGTCGCGGATTACAGCATCGGGGACGGCAAATACGTCGGCGAAAAGGCCATCATCTCCAGCCAGCTCCATCTGCGCGAACTTAAAGATGCAGGCCAATGCAGCACAAAACAGATCGCCGCGAGCATGCGCGAAGCCGAACAGGTCCAGACCCTCGCCGGACTCGACGTTTTCACCATGCCGACCGGAGTCGCAGAAGGCATGCCTTCGCTCGGTCTGACGCCGGACGACATCTGTGGCGATCTCGATCCTGATCTCCAGATCAACCTCAGCGAAGGAATTTGCCCAGAAGCATCCGGCTTGAACACCTTGTGGGATGTCAGCGATGGACTCAAGGCCGCCATGGACGAGCTCACAGCTCAGGACGACCTCGACGACATGCGTGGCGATTGCCTTGCCGGCTTCCTCAAGGAGAAGGGCCTCGGTGACATTTTCCCCGAATGGACTGACCAGCAGATCGCGGACATCGCAGCCGACGGCAAGATACCCAACTACGATCGCTGGAAGGACATCCTCAAGGAGGGAACGGTCGGGCTCGATGCGCTCTTCAACGCATCCGCCTGGTGTTCATTCGCCGCGGATCAAAAGAAGCTGGACGACCGCATCCGTTCCTTCATGTAGATGCCGGCAATGGGGCTGCCCCGTTCAGATGAACCAGAGCTGATGGATCAGCTCGACCTGTCGGACGAAGAACACGAAAGAGCATTAAACGATCTGGCCAGACTGAACCGGCTCTTCGGGGGCCGGAGTCTGGCCGTTTCGCTTCTGGCGGATGCAGTGAAGCGGTTGGGCCTGGCGGGCCCAATTCGAATTCTTGATGTAGGCACCGGCTCCGCGGACATCCCGCTCGCCATCCTTGAATGGTCGAACGATGCGGGACTCGAGGTGCAGATGGTTGGCGTTGACTTCAATCTCAAATCGCTGGCAAGAGCGAGAGAGCTGGCTTCGACTCGCAAAAACCTGAACACCGATATCGAATTTATCTGTGCGGACGCGCTGAATCTTCCATTCAGATCGGGCTCGTTTGACTTCGTCATCTGCTCTCAGTTCCTTCATCACTTCTCGTTCGACCAGATCGTTGAATTGCTCAAACAGTTCCGCAAAGTCGCATCAAAAGGGATCCTCATCAGCGACCTCCAGCGAACCAGAGCAAGCCTTTTCATGACCTGGATCGGTACGCGCGTGTTCACCACGAGCCATGTCGTTCATGCGGATTCTCTGACATCGATCCGGCGCGGACTTCTGGTCAACGAAATTGTGCGAGCCTGCAAGGAAGCCCAGGTCGGTGAAGCGTCCGTGAGAAACCACTTTCCATGCAGACTGTCCGCTGTCGTGGACCTGGGATGACTGCTGCTTGACATCGTAGCTGTAAGCTGCCAGCTTGTAGCCTTCCGTCCAGCGACCTTAGAAATACACCACATGAAGACACTCAACATCGGCCTCATCGGCTGCGGCGTTATGGGCCGAAGCCTGGCAAACTCTCTTGTCAAAGTAGATTCAGCGAGACTCGCCGTCGTGTGCGATCCCGTGCGCGATGCAGCAAAGTCGGCTTCCAACGAATATGGCGTTCCGCTCTCTACCGAGGTGGACCAAGTACTTGGACGAAAACGACTCGACGGAGTGATCGTCGCGCCGCCGCCTTTCAAGCACAAGGAAGTCTGCAACGCGGCAGCTAAAGCAGGAAAACATGTCTTTGTTGAAAAGCCTCTCGCCGCAAATGTGAAGGACTGCAATTCCATCATCCGCGCCGCGAAGAGGGCGAAGGTGAAATTGATGGTCGGGCAGGTCTGCCGATATCACGGTGTCCATCGAAGAGTGCGGGACATGGTCAAAGACGGCGCCATCGGCGACCCCATCTATATGCACGTGCACCGCATTGGCGGCGGCTTTGGCGGCATATGGGCAAAGTCGTGGCGCAACAGCCGAAAGATGAGCGGCGGCACTCTGATGGAGGTCAACGCTCATGAGATTGATTTTATGCGCTTCGTCTGCGGCGATGTGGCCAAGGTCTACGCGGCCGGCGGCAACTTCGTCAACCCCCAGTGTGATTATCCGGACGTGGCGTCTTTAACGCTCCACTTCGAGAGCGGCGCAGTGGGCCACATGCATTCGAGCTCGGCATCCGCGATCGGCGGCTACGGCGGACGAGTCGACGGCACTGAGGGCTCGCTGGACTTTCCACAGTTCTGGGGAGCGGAAGGCGGGATTCACTACAAACGGCAGGGCGAAGATGCCAAGGTGATTCCTTTTGCAGAGATCAAGGTAAAAGAACCGGTCCAGGCCGAGCTCGAAGCCTGGCTCTCTGCCATTCGAAACGATGAAGAACCGGAGATACCCGGCACGGAAGGCCGGGCCAACGTACAGGTCGCAGAGGCCGCGTACGAATCCATTGAGACAGGGAAAGTCATTGAGTTGTGAATGTCATCACAAGCCGCATTCGTGACACCACATGCCTGCCTCGATCGAAACCGTCCGCTCTCACTTCCCCGCGCTGCAGCGCAAACACAACGGCCACGCGGTCGCGTACTTCGACGGCCCCGGCGGAACGCAAGTACCGCAGCAGGTGATCGACGCGGTGGCGAACTACCTGGCCAACCACAATGCGAACACACACTGGGGCTACCTGACGAGCAACGAAACAGACTCGATCATCGCAGACGCCAGGCAGGCAGCGGCCGATTTCTTAAACGCGACACCGGACGAAATCTGTTTCGGTCCGAATATGACGTCGTTGACCTTTCACGTCAGCCGCACGCTGGGCAGGCAGTGGGGTACTGAGGACGCGGTCGTTGTTACTGAGCTCGATCACCATGCGAATGTCGACCCCTGGCGAGCGCTCGAACGCGAACGTGGAGTCACCGTTTTAACCGCTCGTATGATTCCAGAGACGGGACAACTCGATTGGGATCATCTCGAACATCTGATGTCCGATCGCACTCGATTGTTGGCCATCGGAGCGGCTTCGAACGCGCTCGGCACTATCAATGATGTCGCTCGTGCCTGCCGGCTGGCGCACGCTGTCGGTGCGTACAGCTATGTGGACGCAGTGCATTACGCTCCGCACGAGCTCGTGGATGTCAACGAGTTCGATTGCGACTTCCTTGCATGCTCTGCTTACAAGTTTTACGGGCCGCACATGGGGCTGCTCTATGCACGGAAACACCTTCTCGAATCACTTGATTTCCCCAAGTTGCAGCCTGCACCGGATCACGCACCCGTTCGTGCGGAGACCGGCACACAGAATCACGAAGGAATCGCAGGTGTGTGTGCGGCCATCGATTTCCTGGCTTCTCTGACTGATGAGGGTGAAACACGAAGAGAAAGATTGAAGTGCGTGTATCAGACTTTGAAAGAAAGAGGCGAGGCTCAATTACGCAGATTGTGGGAAAGTCTGGATGCGATTGAGGGAGTCACGGTTCACGAGCCCGGTCCCGACGAGCATCGCACGCCGACCCTCTCACTTTCGGTTGAGGGGATTCCTGCCGCCGAAGTCAGTCTCAGACTTGCCGAAACGGGTCTCTTGCTTTCACACGGCGATTACTATGCATCCACAGCCATCGAACGTTTAGGGATGAGCGAAGAGGGTCTTGTCCGAGTCGGATGCGCGTGCTATACATCGGACGAGGAGGTGGAAAGAGTCATTGAGGGAGTGAGGGGATTGGCATCTTGAAAGAACAGCCGACTGCCACGACTCGGCGTTATTGCAGCATCTGACGAATCACTTTTCGTCCCGTCTACATGAGTGTCATCATGCCAGAAAAAATATCTTCACACATACCTCTGTTTTGCCTGCTGATGTTCGCGTTTCCAGCTTACATGGCCGCTGACGGCATCCTTCGCCCATACAAGGAACGCGATTACACCGGCTCCGTCGAAGAGAAATCGCAGGAAGCCATCATCATCTTCAAGGGCGGCGACGAAAAGAAGAGAGCGACTGAAGACATCATCCTTAAAGTAACCGCGGCCGGCGACGCAAAGTCATTCAGTTGGATTATCCCGTTTCCAAAGCAGCCGGAGATTTCGAAAGAAGATCCGAAACTCTTCAAAGAAGTCTTCTCACATATCGAGGCACGCAAGCGAGAGCTTTCCTACAAGCCCAAATCAAAATCCGCGCTGGGTTCAGCAGAGAAAGAGGCCCGTCCTCAAGAAGCCGTAGTCGTGCTCGCACGCAAAACGGTCGGCTCATTCGAAACCGTGGTCGTGGCTGAAAAGCAGGCCGGAGCGTTGAACGGGTGGCTTGAGAAAGAGGGTTACCTGCCCCTCGAAGGTGCGGAGGATGTCCTGGGCTTTTATCGCAAAAAGGGCTACGTGTATGCCTGCATCAAAGTCAGCGATGTCGAGCTTACAAAAGACAAGCCGGTAGATTTGCATCCTCTGCGTTTTTCATTCGAGACCGGTGGCCGCGATGGCATCTATTTCCCGATGAAGATGTCCGGTCTCCAAACCGGGCCGTTCGATGTAAACCTGAACATATTCTATCGCTACTGGATCAACGACGGCCTCAGCAAATACGGATACGTCCATCGCGGGTTTACCCGCCGTTATCGAGACTGGGATTCCCCCAAGTGCGTGCCCAATGGCGGAAAGGCATATTCCGCACCTCAGACCGATCCGTTCCTGAGATCCGCCGCCGGCCGCATACCGACCCTCGCCAAATTTTTTCAAAAGCGTCATCCCGGCCAACGCTTTTACCTCACGAACATCCAATTGCGCGGCGCAAAGCCAGCGGATGTCCGAGACTGGTCGGACGATCTTTGGCTCTTCCCTTACTACACTGACCGCAGCTTTGTGCCTTATGATGCGAGGCCCGGTGGCGTAGCTGCTGCGGCATGGGATTAGATGGCGGCGAGGTGGCCACGAATGGCTCACTCACCTGTCCGGCCATTTGTATGCCGCCTTTGAATTCTCAAAAAAGTACTTTCGGGACGCTTCATCACTTTTCCCTTGCAGATATTCAGTGGGCAGGCGTTGCACCACGCTGTAATCCGCGAAGCGGGCGCTGACCGGCCAGTTGCTGCCATAAATGACGCGGTCTTCTCCAAAGTTTTCCCAGATGCAGTCGAGCACGGGGAGGTAATCTGCCAGATTACCGTTCTCTTCCTTCTGGTTGTTTTCAACGAGCGCGGAGACTTTCATGTAGACGGTGTCGAGATCTGAGACGCCTTTGACTGCCTCGACCCACTCTTCGGCAGGCGGGTCAATCCCGTTGATGCGAACTGCGCCCAGGTGATTGATGACGACGCGAAGCCCGGGCACTTTCTCAATCAGTTCCGGCAGGCCCTGGATGGCTTCGACGCCGCACAGGAGATCCAGTTCGAGGTCTCGGTCGCGGAGCTTCTTGATATCGTCGACCTTGTCCTGCTGCAGCAGTTGGCCCGTCTCCCCCCAGTTGGAACGCATACCGACAAAGAGAGGATTGCCGGCAAGTTTGCCGAGACTCGTATCGAAATCGTCCGAGCCGAGTGGGATGTTCCCGACGAAGCCTTTAAGGAATGGGTCTTCCTCTGCGAGAGAGAGTATCCACTCGTTGTCGACAAGCTGCGGGCTGGCCTCAACGACGACCGTACCGGTCACTCCCTCGGGCTCTGCGAGTGCCTTGTATCTTTCGGGGAGGCAAGTCCAGTAGAGGTCGCTCCCCTCCGGCGGCCAGTGATGCTCGGGGCGGTTGGGATCGTAAAAGTGAGTGTGGGTGTCAATGATCATGGTTGCCTATTATTCAGGATGTTTCCTTCATGGGAATTCCGAAAGCAGTAAAAACATCAGAAGGGTGTGTGGAACAGATAGCTTCGGCCGACAGGCCTCTTAAGGAGTCAAAGCATTTCCTGTCCGCGGCATCCAGGAAGAGTTGGTAACCCTCGGATCGTATTTCGTCCGCCAGGCCCTCACTCACCCAGTCATCCTGGCTGACATCGCACCAGACACCCACCACGCTCGATGCACGTTCTTTTCGCAAGGCGGCAAAATCCCCTGCTGAGGTGCACGTAACGATGCCCTTTGCATGTGGGCTTGCCTGCAGCACTCTCTCCGGGAAATCCATTGCCTCGACCGAATCGAGCAGGCACGTGTTATCTTCTGATTTGGTCCTTTGAATCACGTCAAGGATCCTGGATTCCGAGCCCGGCGATTGCACCCGGATACACACTGTTATCTCAGTGACGATGGTGAGCACCTCCGCAAGGGTGGGGATTCGCTCCATTGCGAATTGCTCATCAAACCATCCTCCTGCATCAAGCTGCTTGAGTTCGTCCAGCGTAAACGATCTCACCAGCCCCTTGCCGTTCGTGGTGCGCTCGAGACGGGCATCATGAAAGCACACCGGAATGCCGTCTCGGGTCATGCGCACGTCCACCTGGATGCCCGCGCCGAGACCACGTGCGATACAGAAACCCATCAGAGTATTTTCGGGGGCCGAATGCGGCACTCTCCGCCTGCCCAGCACTATCATCAGTATGCGTTCGGGTGAATGAATCCGTATCGAAGAGTCAAAAGAAGAATCCTTATATCGAAGAAAAGAGACCAGTTATCGATGTAGTAAAGGTCATACTCGACTCGTTTCTCCAACGATGTATTTCCCCGCCAACCGTTCACCTGTGCCCAGCCGGTGATGCCGGCTTTCATCTTGTGACGAAGTACATAGCCGGGATATTTCTTTCGGAAGTCTTCAACGAATACTGGCCGCTCCGGCCGGGGACCCACGAGGCTCATATGGCCGAGGATAACGTTGAACAATTGGGGGAGCTCATCAAGGCTGCTCTTGCGTAAAAAGGCACCGAGCTTCGTGGGCCGCGCATCATGTTCGGTTGCCCACACCTCCCCGGTATCGGCTTCCACGTTTACCGGCATGGTGCGGAACTTGAGCATGCTGAACACCTGCCCGTCGAGCCCCATCCGAAGCTGTCGATAGAGGACGGGGCCACTTGATGTGCACTTGATGATCACGGCCACCAGGAACATCACAGGACTGAAGATCAGGACAGCGGCAAGAGCGACGGAAACATCCAGCATGCGTTTCATGATCAGCGAACGGCTGCTCAGGTAAGACTCGTTCAGGCTTACCATCGGTATGCCCTCAACAACTGTGTTGGTATTGTGCAGAATGCTGTGCTTGAAGAGGTCCGGTACAACTCTGATATCGATGATCAGTGAATGCATTTTCTCGAGGATGGAATCGAGCAGGTGGCTCTGCTCTGCTGGCAATGTAATCAGGACCTGGCTGATCTCGCGCTCGGCGAGGGTTGACTCCAAATCCGAATAAGAGCCGAGGGCATTCGGGACAGTGTCGTGAGCAGAACCGGATTCAGTCAGAACACCCACAAACTCAAATCCAAGGTTATCGTTGGCGGAAAGCCGTTCGTACACCAGCCTGGCTGGAGTACCGTCGCCGACCAGCAGAGTCTTGCGAGTGTAAAACCCTTTGCTTCGAAGAATGTCGAGAAGAATGCTTTGTGAGATACGCAGCACGCATAGACCGATGGTGAGCGTCACAAAAAATACTCCCAGAAACACCTGGTTGATTCGATGAATTCCAGCCATGTAAAGGAACGTGCCAAACACAAAAACGATCAGCAGACAGCCGCGCACCGTGTGTCGAATCTCTCTGTCGAGGGACCACATCCTGCCTGTTCGATAAAAACCCGTGTTGATGCCGACCGCCGCGAAGATGATGCCAAGCGGAACCAATACTCTGAGGTATGGATCGAGGTCAGGAGCGGCCTGCACGCTGCCAATACTCGAAAGGACGCTGGTATAGAACCGGAGCTCAAAACTCAGCCCCCACGCCATCATCAGCCATACTATGTCAATGATGAAAACGCCTATAGCGAAATACTGACCGTATCGCCTGAGCATGATGCTGGTTAAGGGTTACTGAAATGCGTTAAGGTGCGTTCAGTGCCGTTCTGAAGGCCGCCTATCGTCGGCGCTTTCTCTTGTTCTTTTTCCTTTGTGCGCGGAGCTTGGATCGGGATTTCTGTTTGGTCTTGCCCTTCGCCGGCATCTCACCACTCAATAGAGCCATAGGATCGATCGATCCTTTCTTCGTCATGCCACCGAGCATCTTTCGCATCATCTGAAACTCTTTGAGAACGCGGTTGATATCCTGCGGCGTCGCCCCGCTTCCTTTGGCGATCCTTCTTTTTCGACTGCCGTCGATGACTTCGGGATGCAGCCGCTCTTGCTTGGTCATGGACTGGATGATCCCCTTGAACCGCTTGATTTCTTTTGGATCAAAATTGTCCATGCCCGGCATATTCGCGACGCCGGGGATGAGCTTGATGAGATCCTGAATGGGCCCCATCTTCTCCATCTGCGCAAACTGGGTCAGAAGATCTTCGAGCGTGACCCGATTCTTCATGACCTTCCTCTGCATTTTCAACGCCACATCTTGATCGACCTTATCCTGGGCCTTCTCAACAAGAGTGACGATGTCGCCCATCCCGAGCATGCGCGAGACCAAGCGATCCGGATGAAAGATCTCGAGGTCATCGATCTTCTCCCCCACTCCGATGAACTTCACCGGCTTGCCCGTTACCTGCTTGATTGTCAGCGCAGCACCGCCTTTGGAATCGCCGTCCATCTTTGTCAGGATGAGGCCATCGATGGTAAGGCGTTCGTTGAATTCTTTCGCGCTGTTCACCGCGTCCTGGCCAAGCATGGAATCATTGACGAGCAGGATCTGGTGCGGGCTCGTGCCCTTGGCGACCAGCTCCAGCTCCGCCATCAACTGATCGTCAATGTGAAGCCGCCCTGCTGTATCGAGGATGATGATGTCACGACCCTGGTTCGTTCCTTCATCGATGGCTTTCCTGCAGATGTCAGGAGGGGACGCGCCGTTCGTTTCCGCATAAACTGGCACTCCAATCTGTTCGCCCAGCACCTGCAACTGCTGGATGGCCGCGGGGCGCTGAATGTCTGCCGCAACCATCATCGGCTGCCGGCCCTGGCTCTTGAGCTTTGCGGCGAGCTTGCCGCAAGTGGTGGTCTTTCCGCTTCCCTGCAGGCCGCACATCATGATGATCGTCGCGCCATCCGGATTGAGCTCCAGCGGTGAACTCTCCGGCCCCATGAGGTCAATCAGTTCGTCGTGCACTGCCTTGATGAATTGTTCGCCCGGATTCACGCCCTTGACCAGTGCCGCTCCGAGCGCTTTCTCCTTCACATTGCCGATAAACTGCCGCGCCACGCGGAAGTTAACGTCCGCATCCACCAAGGCCCGTCGCACCTCTTTCAATGCCTCATCAATGTTCGATTCTGTGAGCCGATTCCGCGAAAGCAGGCCGCCGAAAACCTTGCCAAAACTGTCTGTAATCGTCTCAAACATGCTTCAATTCATGGACTTGCCAAATGAGGCGGCGATTCTAACAACAGACCTGTATACAGCAATCTGGAGGAACGGACCATGGTTGATGGTTGGTGGCAGATTCTCGATACTCGGTCGTCTCTTCAGTCATTAACCATCAGTCATTCTTCTTCCTTTGTCTTGGCTTTACATACTGGGAGCGTCCATC
>JASLXP010000584.1 GCA_030740295.1 Planctomycetota bacterium | reverse complement strand
TCATCTGATCAGGTCCTTCTTTATGCCGAAGGCATTACGCCTTGCAGCCCACGGTTGCGAGGCTTTGCGAGCTACCCTGGGTTCCGAGGTGGAGCATCTTCTACCCCGAAGGGGTTGCGCCCCGATGATCTGTGGACGCAGACAGACTACATATGGGCGTAACCCCTTCAGGGTAAGAGGTACTCGGAACCCAGTGACCCAGGGTAGCTCGCTGAGGCTCGCGAACCCTGGGCTGTAAGGCGTAATGCCTTCGGCATAAAGAAATGTGGCTCAAGCACAGGATTTCAACCTGGGGTCAGTAGGACAGTACGACCGCAAGCCCCGGAGCGGAGACTTGTCCAACAATCACTAAATGTAACATTCCTGATCACCGATTCCCGTCCACCCTTGATTCCCACTCTCACCAACCCTTCAGCGCTGCTGCTTCTGCTCTTCCTGCCGCTGCTTTACCTGTGGTGCAGGAGAAGTCTGTCCGGGCTCAGCCGGACGCGGCAGATGATGGCGCTTGTCATTCGTGGCGTGCTGATGACCCTTCTCGTCCTCGCGCTGGCGCGCCTCCACATCAAACGGACGAGTGACGACCTTTGTGTTTACTTTGTGCTCGACCAGTCCAAGAGCATTCCGATAGACCTCAAAAGCAAGGCATTCGATTACCTCAATTACGCGGCCGGGAAGACAGACCCCGAAAAAGAAGAAATGGCGGGACTCGTCGTCTTCGGCTCGAATGCCGGGATCGAGACCAGCCCCTCGCCGCGGTTGAAAGTCGACGACATTCATACCGTTCTGAATCCGAGTGCCACCGATGTTTCCGGAGCGCTCCGGTTGGCCATGGCCGCTTTTCCCGAGGGTGTCCTCAAGCGCATCGTCCTTGTTACGGATGGCAACGAAAACCACGGGCACGCGCTCGTCGAAGCGCAGAACGCCAAGGCCAACGACATCGTCATCGACGTCCTGCCTCTCGAATACGCCCGCGGGGCCGAGGTGCTCGTCGAGAAGGTCATCCTGCCTTCACAGGTCCTGCCGGACGAAGAGTTCGAGGTCAAGATCATCGTCAAGGCATTTCAGGCCGGGCGCGGCACGCTGCGTCTCTTTGAAAACAACGAGCTCATCGCGAGCCAGCCGGTCGAGGTGTATCCCGAACGGCCGAATGTTTTTACGGTCACGCGCACGCTCGATGACCCTGATTTCTACACGTTCGAAGCAGTCATCGAGCCTGAGTCAGATACCATTCCGGAAAACAACCGCGGCTTTGGATTCGTGGACGTCAAGGGCGAGCCGCGAATCCTTTTCGTGACAGACGACGTTGAGCGGGATCACTTTCTTCCGGACGCATTGATTGAGGAGGGCCTACACGTGGAGGTGGGCGGGCTCAGCGATATTCCGGTTGCGCCGGCGGAGATGCAGCGTTGGGATCTGGTCATTCTGTCGAACGTCCCCGCAAGCGCGATGACCGGTGGCAAGAACAGCCAGATGTCCATGATCCGGGATGCGGTTCACAATTCCGGCATCGGGCTCGTCATGGTCGGAGGCGACAACGCATTCGGCGCGGGGGGATACAAAGGCACGGAAATCGAAGAAGCGCTGCCCGTCGATATGGATGTCACTCAGAAGAAGATCCTCCCAAGTGGCGCGCTCGTGCTGGTAATGGACGCGGTGGAGTTTGCGAACGGCAACGCTTGGGCCCGCGAGATCTGCAAGGCTGCGATCGACGGCGTCTCCACCCGCGATCAGATCGGTATCTACACCACGGAGTGGTTTCTCCCGCTGCAGCAGGCACGGAACAAGGCGGCCATCCGATCCAGAGTCAATCGGATTCGGCCCAGCGATTGCGCCCCCGGTCCGGGAGTCGGTGCCGCTGCGGCAGTTCTTGAAAAAGCCAAGGCCGGCATTAAACACGTGGTGGTCATATCAGACAGCGGCTTTGGTGGATGGGGTGGCAATGCCAACCAGGGCGCATTTAAGACCCTCGAGGATATGAACAAGAACAAGATTACAACCAGCGCGGTCGTGATCGGCCCGCACAGGCCCCAGCAGGCGCAGAATATGGAGAACATTGCCAGGGTCGGCGGCGGCAATTTCTACTATCCGAAGAGCCCAGAAGCGCTCCCGCAGATCTTTCTTAAAGAGGCCGCGGTGGTGAAGAAATCCCTCATCTGGGAGCTGGAACCTTTCAAGCCGAAGCTCAAATATTCCACCGTGCCACTGAGTGGGATCAGCGAGGACGCTTTGCCGAATCTTCACGGCTACGTCATTACGACCGCGAAGAGCTCTCCCCTGTTGAATGTCCCCCTTGTGTCTAAAGAGGGCGACCCCATCCTTGCCCACTGGCGCTACGGGCTCGGGAAGTCCATCGCATTTACCTCTGACTCAAAAAACAAGTGGGGGGCGGACTGGGTGGCATGGTCGGAGTTCAGCAAGCTCTGGGCGCAGACCGTTCGCTGGAGTATGCGCCCCAAGGCCGGTTGGGATTACACGGTCACCACCCGCATCGACGGCAGCGAAGGTAAGATCGTGGTCGACGCGGTGAATGAAGGAGGTGAATTCGAAAACTTCCTGAACATGTCCGGCACGATCACTTCGCCGGATATCAAGAACCAGGGCGTCAAACTCTCCCAGGTCGGCCCGGGCCGCTACGAAGGCGTGTTCAAAGCTGAGCAGGTCGGCACCTACATTGTAAACCTGAATGAAGATTCAAAGAAGGATGTCGCGCCCTTCCGCACCGGTGTGGCGGTCTCCTATTCGCCGGAGTACCGACAGTTCGAGACGAATTTCGCGCTCCTCAAACAGATCGTCGAGACGACCGGCGGGCGGATGCTCTCGCCGGACCATAATGTGTTCGAGCGCAACATGCCCAACATCGAAGTCTCCAAACCGCTCTGGCCAACCTTGCTGCTGATTGCGCTTTGCCTGTTCCCATTCGATGTCTTCGTACGCCGAGTGATGATCGATTACGACCGCCTGGCGCTGGCCCTGAAGCGTTTCTTCTCATTCATCCCCGTCCTCGGCGCAAGATGGAAAGACCTGCCTGACCGTGCCCCGGCATCCACGGGAGGCGTCGTCCGCCCAATGCCCGCTCCGGCCGGCCCGCGCCCTCAACTCCAACCGGGAGCCTTCGCCAATCTCGATTCAGAAAACGCAACAGAACAAGCCGCAGGATCCGCGCCCGCACCCCCAGGCGCCGCCGCACCCGCGCCGGCCGCAGAACCAGCCACCTACACCCAACGCCTGCTGGCAGCCAAAAAACGAGCAATGAAAAAGAAATAGCTTCGTATAACAAAGCGCATCAAACAGGATCATTACGTATTACTCATTACTCATTACGAACGCATGAGCCAAGTACCTGAATTCGTCAAATACGCAGCAGAGTTCCGCAAGGATTTCGAGAAACTTGCCGACGAAATCGGCAAGATCATCGTCGGTAATCGGGAGATCATCGACGGCGTCCTCACCTCGCTTTTCGTCGGCGGCCACTGCCTTCTCGAAGGAGTGCCCGGCCTCGGCAAGACGCTGCTGATCCGTTCGTTGAGCGAAGCTCTGTCTCTCAATTTTCAACGAATCCAGTTCACGCCCGACCTGATGCCTGCGGACATCGTCGGTACGAACATGGTGGTCGAAACTCCGGACGGAAAACGCGAGTTTCAATTCCAGAGCGGCCCCATCTTCGCCAACATCTGCCTGGCGGACGAAATCAACCGCGCCACCCCAAAAACTCAGTCCGCGCTCCTCGAGGCCATGCAGGAAAAATCGGTCACCGTGGGCGGTACGACTCATAAGCTCACCGAGCCGTTCCTCGTCATGGCGACTCAGAACCCTCTCGAAATGGAAGGCACATATCCGTTGCCAGAAGCGCAGCTCGACCGTTTCCTGGTCAAGCTCATCGTGCACTACGCCTCACTGGAAGAGCTCATGGAGATCCTCGACCGCACCACGGCCAACGTGACGCCCCACGCGGACAAGGTCATCGACGCCAAGCGCATTCTGAACTGGCGAAAGCTCGTCAAGCAGGTGGTGGTCGCCCCGCACGTCAAGAACTTTGCGGCCCGCCTGATCCTCTCGACTCACCCGGAAGGAGAATACGCCGCGCCGGTCACCAACCAGTATGTGCGCTACGGGTCGAGCCCCCGCGGTGCGCAAGCGCTGATCCTGGTATCCAAGGTTAAAGCCCTTCTGGACGAGCGTTTCAACATCAGCTTCGATGACATCCGTGCCGCGGCAGCCCCCTGCTTGAGACATCGCATGATCCTGAACTTCGAAGGCGAAGCCGAAGGCATCTCTACAGATAAAGTGGTCGAGGAGATTCTGGATTCTGTGCCGCAAACGGTGTGAGGTAGCCCAGGCTGGACTCTTCTCGCTGTGCTTAACTCGTCCGACATTCCATCATTCCATCCTCTCTTTCATGCCCGTCCTCGATAACGAATTCATGAAGAAGCTCGACCAGCTCGAGCTCCTCTCCCGCAAGGTCTTCACCGGCCGGCTGAAGGGCGAGCGCAGATCGAAGAAGCGCGGGATCAGTATCGAATTCGCTGACTATCGAGACTATGTGGCGGGGGATGATTTGCGTTTCCTCGACTGGAACATCTACGGCCGGCTCGATCGCCTATTCCTGAAGCTCTTCATGGAAGAAGAAGACCTCTACGTCTATCTGCTCATCGATGCGAGCAAGTCCATGGAATACGGCGATCCCAGCAAGCTCGAATATGCCAAGAAAGTCGCGGCCGCGCTTGGGTATATTACGCTGACCAATATGGAGCGCGTTTCCATCGGCGCGTTCAGCGACACTGTCAGAGACTATTTCCGTCCGGCCCGCGGGAAAGGGCAGATGTGGAAGATGTTCGATTTCCTGGAAAACATTCACGCGGACGGCACCACCGGCCTGAGCGAATCGTGCCGGCGTTTCGCTCTTCGCAATCGGACAAAAGGGATGGTCATTCTTCTGTCTGACTTTCTGGATCCCTCCGGGTACGAAGAGGGTCTCCGACTCTTCGCCGGCATGAAGTACGACCTCTACGCCATTCACATTCTCAGTGAGGATGAAGTGAATCCTCCGTACACCGGCGACATGAAACTCGTCGATGCGGAGACCGGGCTGGATGCTGAGATTACGATGAGCGGTCCCCTGATGAAGGTGTATCACAATCGTGTGCGCAATTTTTGTGACGGCCTGAAGAACTTCTGTTCCAAGAGGGATATCTCCTACCTGTATACGACCACGGCCACGCCCTTCGACCAGCTTGTCTTGAACTATCTGAAGCAAGGGGGCCTGTTGAAGTGAACCCCGAGCAGGCCGCCACCGAAGGTTTCTTTGCCAGCCATTTCCTGAGCCCGTCCGCGCTCTGGTGGCTGGCCGTGCTTGCGCCGCTGATCATCATCCTTTACTTCCTCAAACTGAAGAGGCAGGAGCTCATGGTGGCGAGCACGCTCCTCTGGCAGCAGAGCATTCAGGACTTGCGGGTCAACTCTCCCTTTCAGACCCTTCGCCGCAACATCCTTCTTTTCATCCAACTTCTTATCCTGCTGATTGCGGTTCTTGCCCTTTCGCGGCCGCTCATGAACCTGGAGCAGGAAGAGAGCCGCCGCATCATCGTGCTGCTCGATACCTCGGCCAGCATGGCCACCGAAGACGTCGACGGCACTCGATTGGCCGTGGCAAAAAAGGGCGCGCTCGAGCTGGTCGATAACATGATCCGTGCGGACCAGATGTCGCTCATTCGGTTCGCTTCGCAGGCGTCGGTCGTATCGTCCTTCACGTCGGATAAAGGGCTGCTGAAGCGACACATCGAGAAACTCGAGATTCAGGCCACCGATACAAAAATCAATGAGGCGCTCAACATCGCCTTCTCCCTGGCCAAAGTGCAGGGCGACAAGAAATCGCAGGCCGTCATTCATGTTTTCAGCGACGGCCGTTATTCGGATAAGACAGGGTTTGCCAATTATTCGGGTGAGGTGAAGTTTCACTCGATGGGGAAGAGCGCCCGAAATATCGGCATCGTTGCTTTGGACGTCGGGTACTCATCCGATGAAGAGGCCACCAGCGAGGTCTTCTACAGCATCGAAAACTTCGACGCGATCGATGCAGAAGTGACGGCCGAGTTTTACTTCAACGACGAGCTCGTGGGAGCGCGCAAACACAAGGTTGATTCCGAACAGCGGATCTCCAGTCTTGCGCCGACGTCCGGAAACAGGAAAGGTGTCCTCAAAATCAAGATTGCCGATGATGATCCCTTTCCCATGGACAACACGGGCTACGTAGTGATACAGCGGCCGGAGCAGGTGAAAGTGCTCCTTGTGGGCGAGGGTGATTTTTTTATGAATCAGGCTCTGGCCGTGGCACGGGCAAGAATCACGAAGGTGGCGCCGGCGGGCTTTTCAAAGGATATGTCAGAAAAGTATGACATCGTCGTCTTTGATGGATGGTCCCCGAAAGAGACCGGGCGCGGCAGCTTCATCTTCCATAACTGCCATCCGAATCTGACGGATCTGAAGCCGGGCGAGGAAGTGGAGGGCCCGCAGATCCTGGACTGGAATCGGGCACATCCCATCATGCGATTTTTTTCCTTATCGGAAGTTTTCATCATCCGCATGACCACCGTGACACCGCCCAAGTGGATGCGCGTGCTCGCGCAATCTTCAGAGGGGCCGATGATACTCTGTTCGGAGCAGGAGAGTTTCAGATCTCTCTACCTGCCGTTTCATATGAGCACGGATTCGAATCTTTCCGCGCAGGGCACTTTTCCCATTTTCATTATGAACCTGCTGCGCTGGCTGCCCACGACGGGAGTTCGCGGCGCGCGACAATTCGAGACCGGCGACACGCTGATCGCCCAGGCCGGCAGAGCCGAGAGCGCAAAGGTCACGGATCCCAAAGGACGCTCCTTTACCGTGGCTGCTCACGACGGCCGATTCATGTTCCCGCACACCATGACTTCCGGCGTGTATAAGGTCTCGCCCGTCGGCGGAGAAGAGCAGCTCTACGCGGTCAATCTGCTCAGCGCGTCCGAATCCAAAATCGATCCCGAGGGAAAGCTGAACGTGAAGGGCGCAGTCGTACAGGCGGAGACCGAAGTGCAAAAGGCCAACCGCGAAATCTGGCATTGGCTGGTTCTGGGCGCGTTTTTTCTGCTGCTCTTTGAGTGGTACGTGTACAACGCAAAGGTCTATTTTTGAAGAGCGGCTGGGAAGCGGCCCCAACTCACTTCGCCAAACTGGTCGCCAGCTCAAACACCTCTTCCCACATCTCCCAGGTCAATCGGCCGGTGTTAGTATTCAGCCGGCTGGGATGAAAGCTGTCGATCATGGTCTGAGGGGTATCATCGAGCTCGTGCACTGCGGCATGGCCAAATGGAAAATCCTTCGCTTTCAGATCCGGCTGCGACAGCTTTCGG
>JASLXP010000583.1 GCA_030740295.1 Planctomycetota bacterium | reverse complement strand
TGGGCTTCGGCTTTCGTTCTGCGTGCATGGACGTAAGAAGAAGAAGGAACAGCGGGCTGGCTCTGAACATGAGGATTCTCCATAGTTTATCGTGAGGACGATGATTGTGGCCGGAATGGCTGGGGATACCACCCTTTCGATCACTTCCACCGAACAGGTTTCCATCTGGCGTATGTGATCTTGCCTCGCGCCTTACGACTAACTGCGTCGTAGACTACGCTGCCCTTGCCCCTCTGCATGCTCAGCAGAAGGATGGCGCCTCTTGTCCTCTTGAATTCTCTTTCCGGTTCGAATTCTTTCGAGTAACGAATCCGATTCCACAGGCGAACGCTGAGGATCTGTCCTTCAAAAAACTCTTGTTCTCCGCGAGAAGAATGCATGCCGATTCGGAGGGGGTTGCCCTTGGTTACGGGAAGCGATCTCCACGGCCACTGCTGCCGGCCGACCTCTTTACCGTCAATGAAAAGGGCCGCATCTCCTCGATTGAAAGTAGCGGCGACATGGTAGACGCGGCCGGCAACGAGATTGGGGCTCTTTATGTATTTGTAATCGTCTTGTGTGCTCACCAGAAAGTACATCGCGTTATCACGACCTGTCATGAGAAGGTATGAGACGTTCCCCTGCCCCTGCTTGCTCAGGATGGCACCACCTTGCCTGAAACGTTCGATCCTGACCCATGCTTCCGCAGTCAGATAGGAACTGACATTCAGGTTCTGCTGGTACGGGATCTCGACGTAATCACCGTTCCCATCGAAGGAGAGGCTCATGCGCACGGACGGGTCTTTCTTCTCGTGCGCGTCCCATAGAAGGCTCTCGCTGACCTCCATACCGGATTCAGGAACCACGCGCCGGCAGCTACCGGTATGAACGCTGATGACGCCGCTCGCAGAATCGTAGAGCCGCTTCCCTTCGCCTTCGTCCATGTGAAGGAGGAGCAACGTGTCTTTCTCCTTCTTCAGAGCGCGCTCTGGACTGAAGGTGCGACTGTAAACAGCCGCTCTTGAAAGCCGGACCTCGTCGATGAGCCCGTGCATCATTGCTACTCCGCTTCCGCCGATTTGGAGAGGATAATCTGCCGGGTTCAATGACGAGGGCCACTGAACTGTTTGATAAGGTTTGCCATTCACAAAGAGGCGAAGACGTTCGAGATCGTTGCTGACAGCGATGTGCAGCCACCTGTCCCAGGGCATCGTTGCCTGACCGTAGACGTCCTGAGTCTTGCCATCCCTTTCGGCAGAGAATTGCAGCTTTCCGCCTTTGTTGATGCCGAGCCTCAAGGAGACCCCTCTGTTTCCACCGCGCCGGACAGTTTGAAACAGAGTCGTGGACTCTTGTTTCCGCAGGTTAAACCAACCTTCCCAGGTGAAGGGCCCCGAAGAGACGCCTCCAAGTGCAGGTACATACACACCTCGATTTCTCCTATTGGGAATCGTCTCGATGGCGTAGTTGGCCGCGGGCAGTTGGTCCTTTCTTTCTTTAAGCCAGTTCGGATCGATACGGCCCGTCACCTTTACTGATTCCCACGAATCCCCATAACGCAGCCCGAACCTGTTGTGCTGGGGCCGGATGAAAGATTCATGAGGCCTTTCAAAAACTGGCAGGCCGTTCACTTTGAGATCGAACATGAAATCTTTGTGTTCCAGCCTGAATGAGTTTCTCTGATTGCGCTGAAAAGAAAACGCGGATTTGTGAATCGGCCGCCTGTCACCATACCTGCCGAGCCAGATGCCATAATCTCTGCTCGAGGACAGGTGAAGACCCAGCCCTTCGTACCTTCCTTCATCGCCAAAGCCACTGTTCCGGAAGAGGATTCCCGATTCTGAACCGGGCCCCGTGGCGACCTCGAAACTCATGCCACCAATGAAACGTGCCTTGTTGAAAACCGCGACATAGCTTTCGCCGTAGATCCGGTTTAAGCGTCCGTCGCGCATCGAGAATGCCGCCCGGCCTGCTTGCTCCCAATCCCGCGATTCCTCAGGATTCCTGAAATCATAGGTCAGCTCGACCGTCAGGTCGTCCTTGATTTTGAACTGTCCTCTCAACAGTTCCTTCAATTGTGCTGCCAACTTCTCACGACTTTCCAGGAGTTCCTTTTTCCAA
>JASLXP010000582.1 GCA_030740295.1 Planctomycetota bacterium | reverse complement strand
GCACCATCACCTCAGCCTTCACCGCGGCATCAAATCTCCCTTCACTGCCTGTCCATGTCTTGCCGTTATCGAGTGAGGCTTCCATCGCCTTCCCGGCAATCTTCAGCTCCGTCGGGCTATTTGCTCTGAGGACGTAAACGTTGTCGCTCTTCCGTTCGAGTGACACATGAGACGCTGCCAAAATCGTGTCGCCGGGGCCGTAGTGATGGAACTCTATCGCCGGACGGCCATCGCGGTTGGGATCGGGGAACGAATTCTTAGCTACTTTTTTGTCTTCTATTACTACCTGATAAGTGTCGCCCGGCATATTGACGACCCATTCCCTGTCGCCGCGTTCGTTGCGGATGATCTGTTTGTGATACGGCCATCCGGGGTGCGTGATTTTGAGCGAGTCGACGAACTCTCTCGGGTGCTGTTTTGTGAAGAGCATGAGGCCATCATCGCGGACGCGGGTGACCTCCAGGTCGAACATTTTCGCTCCTGCGGGCACTTCGATGATTTCGCCGTCCTTGCCAATTTTGCGAGCGCCCTCTGTGCCGCTATGGGTGTTGACGAACATGCCTGCGGTGATCTTGCCGTCGCCGTTTTCATCGGTGAGATCGTTTTTGTTGATGTGTGAAAGATGCCGCCGCGCCGCGGGGAAACCGGTGTACCAGTAACGGTCGCCGAGTTGGATACGACCACGGCCAATGACCTGGTTGCGCTCGTTCACCGCGGTCATGCCGTTGTAGTAAGTCGGATGGTAAGAGGCGAGAAACGGCTTGGTGTCGAGCTGAGCGAACCTGCCCTCGGGATCGATGTAATCGATGGCCCCGCGATAGACGCGGCTGGTGCGCTTGAAAGTGACTCGAGTTCCCTTGATTTCAGTCGACTCGAAGGTCGCTTTATGCAGATCGTTGCCGACGGTGAAGACTTCGTTGCTCATTCCGTCAGGCAACGGCTGATCGAGCACGATGCGTCGAGCATGGTACTGGACTGATCGAATCGTCCGTCTGAATTCGGATTCCCGGACCTTGATCGAAAGATCGCCTGAGGTCAGTGTCGTGCCTCCGACAAGGGTGACGGCCCGGATACCTTTTTCGTCGCGACTGATGAATCCGACGTCGCCCGAAAACTCTGTACCGTCACTAAGTTCGAACGCCCCTTCGCGCCCGGACGCGGTAAAAAGAAGATCCGTTTGTCCGAAGACGGTTTTGATTCGGCAGGCCACCGCGCTGTCATCCGCGCCTTTCACCTTCATCATCTCGGCCGATTCAATGATGGGGCTGCCGGCATAGGGCTCGATGATCGAAGGAAACACGCTCCGCAGATTCTCGGCGCCGTCGCGCCTCACATAGAGGAATGGGAAACTGTGTGCGCGCACGCCTTTGCAGTACCAGTTGGCGGCCATCAGTTTGGAGCCTTCATGGCCGAGCAGGTGAACCCTCGTGTATTTTTCAGGAGAGGCCGGATCGTAGAAGCGGCGGCTGAGAATCCGTTGTTCCGCGTTCAGGAGCTTTATGCCGTGCACTTCCTCTTCTTTGCGCCGGAGCTTCCAGGTCGCCTGCAGGACGGACGGGGTAGTACCTTCAAGCTCGGTCTTGTCGTGGTGCTTTGCGAGGTAACGCTTCGCCAGTTCTGAAGAGGCCGGGCTGAGTCTGGCATTCGTTTTGAATTCTTCGGAAGGGCATCCGTGAAAACACCAGGTGTGCGTCTTACCACCGGCGACTCTGAAAACGTCAAAGACGTAGCCCTGCGCGGGTGACGTATCGCTGCCCGGATCGGAAATCACCTGCAGCACTCCGCGCCGGTAATCCGATACGTGGGGTTGAGAGTCCGAGCGGGCGGCGCCGCTGACATATTGCGCAAGGCCGTAGGGCTTGAACGCGGTCAGCCAGCCCTGAGCGGTGCTGTTCTTGGGGCCGTCGTTGAAATCCCCTTCGTCGACCTGCACTGTGTTGTGGACGTAAGTGCTCATGCAATTCGGCCGGCCGTAACGCCCGCTCGAGCGCCCTCCCACGTCGCTGGTCGCGCGGATACCGTGAGCAAAAACGCCGATGTCAAGTGTGTCGTTGTGTGCATGACCTGAGCCGACTCCAAATCGGAGCATCGTTCCGAATTTCAAACGCGGGTCTGTGGCCGACGAATTCGCATCGAGCCTGGCGGTACCGAAGCCTTCGACGATGCGGCTCTCGGAATGCAGCAGCGGATCGACCTGCGTTTCGGCCACTTTGACAATGTTCTTCCAGCCGCGATCCGAGATATCGCCCTGGCCGCGGCGGTTGACCAGAATCCATGCGAACCGAGGGTCACCAGTCCAATTCCATCCCGCGGCGAAAGCGTCGAGATTCTTGCCCTTCAAGGTGTGTTCCCAGGGGCGATAGCGCGCCTGCGGATCGTGGACGTCCCCAATGCCCTGGCTCTGTCCACCGGCGATATGCAGACCAAGAAGAGCATCGGGCATCGCGGCCAGCCTTGGAAAGCGGCGCACATCCGACAGGAGGAATCGGCGATCGCCGCCGGCCTTGACGTACCGGCTGAGAATCTGCGCAGTGCTGAAAAGCTCTCCCACAGATTCACCGACAACGTAATAGGTTGAGCCGATGTAGTTGAGGCCGTCGCGGCTGTACCCATTGATGATGGTATCGACGTACGCGGCCTTAGTGTCACGCAGATAGATGCCGCCTCTGTAAATATAAAGGTCGAGATATTTGTCCGCGACTTCAGATGGCCCGAGCACGGTCGCGGCTGTGGGCACGATGGGCGAATACAGAATGTGCTGCACGCCATCCTGCAGCGCACGCTGGACGAGAAAAGTATCGATGAGGCGGATGACGTCGCCAGGCGTCTTTACCCACGGCACGAAACGCCCGACCCGATCGGCGAGAGGCTGGTTATCCAGGATGTATGGAAAGAGTTTGTCGTAACCGATGATGACGTTGAGAATCTCCTTGGTGCTCCAACCTTCATAGGAACAGCCACGCCCGTAGACATTGCCCGGCTCAAAAGTGCGGTGTGACTGGATGATGTTGGTGATGCAGTGGAGATTCCAATCGTAGGCGGGGTAGTGATAGGCATAGGCGGCCAGGAGGAACGCGCCATCTGCGGCCGCGGCCAGGTCTCCGAGGAGCAGGTAGCGATTGGGCAGATCGGCGTTGTTGGAGCGTCCCTGCACCGTGCCGCCAAGCGCGTACATGATCGTGTGATAGCGCTGCTGGAGCGCGTGCGGCATGAATCCGTAATTGAAGGATGCTTCGATTCCCCATTTGTCCTTGTCAAAAAAATACCCGCCGCGGTCTTCCTGGATCGGCCACGGTTTGGGCAGCACGCGACCGGCGCGGTAATCATCCATGGTGTAGGCCAGCCCAAGAGCCTTGTTTCTCAGAACCCAGGGCTGATCGTACGCGTACGGCGCATGGTCCCACTTTCCAATCGGTTTACCGAGCTTGCCCGGCGCTTCTTTGAGGATTTTTGTGAGGATTGGATTGCCGCGGAAGCTAGGCCCGTAAATCTGCGCGGGGTTGGCATTGAGCGGCATGATGGACTGGTGCCAGATGATGCCATCGCGCTTGTGGCGTTCTTGTTCCGAGAGCGGGCGCGGGCGGATGGGCCCGGGCAGTTTGCCTTCCTTTGCTGCGGCCACGCGCATGGTGGCGATTTCTCTTCCTTCATACAGGTGGCGGCCCTTCTTGATCGCGGCGAACTTCACCTCTCCGAGCGGATTCCGCAGGTCGACAAAATCTACATGGACACCACTTACTTCCGTGCCCCTGGAAAGGGAGAGCACTCCGCGATAGGCCCTCTTCTCCGGGGCATGAAAGTAAATGCGTGCGATGTACTCGTACTGACGCTTCTTGCTGAACGGCACTCGCATCCGATGCGTTTTACTTTTGTTGCCGATGCCACTGTTCACCGAGAGCTGCAGGTAGAGCGGCCTGATCTGACTGCCCGACGTCGCGAGTAATTTGAGGTCGACGCTGTCAACGACAGCCTTTTCGTCGGTGACTTTTGCGCAGACCCAGACGCAATACATGCCGATCTGAAGCTCACCGAAATCGAGCTGCAGGCCGGCGTTTTCTTTTTCGAGGATGATCGCTTTGGAACCGCGGGCCTTGGGATCATCGACGGTCCGGGTTTTTCCCTTCTGAGGTGTCGACTCAGCTTCAAAAGTTCTTACGAGCGGATCGGGCTCGAGGACCTGGGCGAGCTCATCGATGTGGGACAGGGCGACCGAAGGGATGGCGAGGAGCAGGAAACAGACAGGTGGAGGGATCCTGTTGAACAGCATGCGTCGTTAGGGGCGAGGAGTGTTCAGAATCGACTTTATACGAAGAAATCTGGCAGCAGCTTGTGGCTACGACAGCACCTCTGCCAGATGCTCATCGCTCGATACGTCCGATTCCGCGCGGGGGATGGTGTCAATCAATTTCTGTACGATGGTGTCGGAGGTGACGCCCTCTGCTTCCGCGTTGAAGTTAGTGATGATGCGGTGGCGAAGGACCGGGAAGGCAACGGCCTGGATGTCTTCGCAGGAGACGTAATAGCGGCCGTTCAGGACGGCGCGGGCTTTGCCGCCGAGGACGAGGTATTGAGAGGCGCGGGGGCCGGCGCCCCATGAGACCCACTCATCCACGAAATCGGGGACATCGGCTTTGCCGACGCGGGTCATGCGGGCGAGCTTGATAGCGTAGCTGGCAACATGGTCCGCAATGGGGACCCGTCGAACGATGTCCTGCAGGTTAAGGATCTCTTCTGCGGAGAGCACGGCATCCAGCTCGGCGACGAGATTCGATGTGGTCAGTTTTACGATCTGGAGTTCTTCATCCTCTTCAGGGTAATCAACCAGGACATTGAACATGAAACGGTCGAGCTGGGCTTCCGGCAGAGGGTAAGTGCCCTCTTGTTCGATTGGATTCTGGGTAGCCAGAACGAAAAATGGATCGGGCATCGGATAACGCTCTCCGCCGATGGTGGCCTGGTGTTCCTGCATGGCTTCCAGGAGCGCGGCCTGGGTCTTGGGCGGTGTACGATTGATCTCGTCGGCGAGGATGACGTTGGCGAAAATTGGGCCTTTGAGGAATTTGAACTTGCGTTCGCCAGTGGATTTATCTTCCTGGATCACTTCCGTGCCGGTGATATCGGCAGGCATCAGATCCGGGGTGAACTGGATGCGATTGAACGACAGTGAAAGGGCCCTGGACAGGGTGCTGATCATCAAGGTCTTGGCCAGCCCGGGCACACCGACGAGGAGCGTGTGCCCTTTGCAGAACAACGCGACCAGCAGATCGTCGATGACCTCGCGCTGCCCCACGATGACCTTGTCCATCTGTTCGGAGATCAGCTGATACGAATCATGCAGCTTTTGAACAGCCGCGATGTCGTCTCCTTCCGAGTCCGATGATGAGGATGGTCCAGAGATCGGGGGATCCGAGATCGGGGGATCATCGTTTGGGTATGAATCTTCTGGTGAGTAGTCGTCAGTGTTTTCCGGCATGGTGTAGTTCTTTGAATGATTACATGAAGACCTGAAGTGCGAATGGCAGGCCCAAAAAGCATCGCAACCCGGGCTGGAAGTGGTAATGCCTTCGGCAGATGGAGCAGAGGAGAATGTGGCTACTCCTCCCCAGCCCCTTTAAACCCAAATGCTCCAGCGTTGGTCACGATAACGTATGTGTTGCCGACGATTCTGCTATACCGAAATTCACCGGCAATTGTCAATTCCTGGCTGATTCTGCCGGTTCGGGGGTCACGGATTTTCAGCGTGGTACTTGATGGTTTGCCTGTGGCGTGCTGCGGGATGAAGAGCAGGCCGTCACGCAGCGAAGCGGGGTATTCAACATCCAGTGCGATTCGATTCGGGCTCTCAGACCAGATTTCACGACCGGTGTAGAGTTCCAGGGCCTTCATCTCCCCTGAAGCCGAAATGGCGAAAAAGCCTTGTTTGCCGATGGACGAGCGTTGCAGCCACTTGTGGGAATCACGGAGTCGAACGTCCCACAGCGTTTTGCCCGTCCTCCTGTCGACCGCGATGAGGAGGCTGCCGGCGCCCGCAATGATGACACGGCCGGAGTGGAAGAGTTTTGACTCCGTCAGATTCTGAGTCTTCCATTTGCCTTCGAAATCGTGCTGCCAGACGAGCCCGCCGGTTGCGACGCTGCGGCACTGGATGCCGGCCTGCGAGAGGGCTGCAAAATTGCCATCTCCGAGCAATTTGAAACCACTTCCAGGATCGGCTTTCACGCCGAGATCCATTCGATACATAACCAGTCCCCGGAATGGATTCAGCGCGGTGACGAATGCCTCACCTGATTCTGATTGGTGTTGAAATACGAACAAGGCTTCGGGAGTGAGGATTGGATTGCCTTCGAGGCGCGCCAGGGGCATTTCCCAGAGGATATCACCGTCCGCAGCCCGCAGCATGAGCAGCTTGCGATCGAGAATATTTAATGCAAGAAGGCCGAGATGGGATGACTCCGGTCCAGAACTCACGGGTGACGTTTCCGGTGGGTTAACACCAATGGGTGCGAGCCGACGATTCATGTCGAGAAAGACGCCGGGCATGGCGAATTCGTCGAATGCCTGAGCCCATATCTGTGCGCCTGTTTGGGCATCAACGCCGAACAATTCTCCCTTAGTGCCACAGACGATCGTGTCGCCTGAGACTCCGGCCAGTCGGACATTCTGCGGGGGAGATTTGAGACGGACGGATACGGTCAGAATCTCGGATCTCGTTCTGAATCGATCCGTCTCGGACGAATCCTCAGGCTTGGGGATCTCACGTTGCACTTCGATCTGAATGGGCCGGTCCCGGGGGGCTTCTTGAATCGCCGCCTGGAGTACAGTGCTGGCGACGATTCGCTCACCATTCACCTTACGGATGATATCTCCGGGCTTCAGGCCGGCGCGCCGGGCCGGGGTGTCTATGATGGCTTTGATGACCCTCCCGAAGCCGTAGCTGATACCCAACCAGCCCTTGGTGCGAGTGCGCATTTCTCTTTCCCACACTTTTTTTCCCGTGTTGGAATTGAGGCAGTCCATCCCTCCACGCCCGACAAAGGTGAGCCTGTCCGAATGCCACACCGGCAGGCATACGTTGTCAAAGGACTGGCTGAGTATCAGGCTGCTGATGGCTTCGGCATCACGATACCACTGTTCTTTGAGCGGCAGTGAGAGCGGCTTGCGTTTGGCCTGTGGCTCTGCCAGCGCGGCGAACAGGTGATTGCCGAGCGCTTCGAATTGCGTGTCCTGTTCAAGGAATTTGTAGAGCTTGCTCCCGTGGGTCTGCTTGAGCTGAGCGATGATCCGGCGGGCCGAATCCGTTTCCTGAAGGAGCGCGCAGGTGATGGCCAGGTTGACGCCGGCGCGAAGATTTTTCCTTCCGCTGCGCCGAAATAGATCATTCCAGAATGGGAATGACTTGAAGGGCTTCCCCTGCTTCAGCCATGTTGTGCCAAGGACAACTTTGGCCTGGACGGCTGCTTCGCTGTTCGGATAGAGCTCGACGATCTCATTGCAGCGGACCGCCCAGTCCTGATGTCCGGCCTTTTCGAGTAATTGCGCCGCGGCGGCTTCAAAAGCCTTGTAGGGCTCGCGGCCATGTTTGCGGATGATGTCTGCAATCCTCTGGCGGGGATAGAAGGTGGACGAAACTGCGATGCCGTCCATTTCGATCATGCTCTGATGCGGATGATTTCCAATCTGCTGCAGGTAGTGGATGGCGGCTTTCCACTGGCCCCGGCGTTCGGCGTATCGCGAGAGGTTCAGAACCGCGTTGAATTTGTGTTTGTCGCTGGGAGCAGTCTGAAGAGCGAGGGCGTATCCACGCTCTGCCGCGACCCAGTCAGCCCCTTCGGCGGCGAGGTCGGCCCGCCGGGTGAGAGCCTGAAAAAGTAGATCCCGCGATTCTTCGTATACCGGTCGGCCGTTTCGAATCCGGTTCTTCCTCGACAGTTCCACGGCCGTGGTGAGGTATTCGACGGCCTCGTCAAGCCGATCACGAGAGAGCATCAGGTAACCGACTTCGTGGTGAGCGAGCGCGTCCTGCGGGCTGACCTTTGCTCTTTCGACCTGCTGTTCGAAATACCCTTCGCTGGAATAAACCTGCAGGCCGTTCGTACCTGCCACAATGAACAGCTTTCCAACATGCATCAGGTTGCCCGGCCCCATCCCCCGGTCCCAGGAGCGGGCGTGTCCGAGCTTTCCGTTGCCGACGAATGAACGATGGAGACGACCACTGCCTGGGCAATGAACGAGCCTGGTGCCGACCAGACCCAGTCCGGCCGGTGTGCCGTCGAGCCGGACCGTCCGGTTCACGAGTTTGCCGTTATCAGCATCGAGATATGAGATCTGGTTTCCGGACAAAAAGACGCGCCCATCACGATAGCCGAGTAGGTAGGTATTCTGGCCTCGATTGGCCTCCCAGAGCTGCCTGCCGGTAATAGAATCAAAACACTGAAGAAAATCGCTGTCCTGTGGAGTGACGAAGATCTTTCCACCGGCGACAAGGGGCGCGTTCAGCAGCCACGAATTCAGCCCTTCATCAGGTCCGAGAGAAATCGCAGGACGGTTGCCTGGCTTTCGTTCGTACCTTCGTATCCATTTCGGCACTCCGGTCATCTTGTCCGCGGCGATGATCGCACCGCGATTGGTTGAGTAGTAAACCAGGCCATCGGCAAGGGCGGGGAGGCCGCCGGCGGGCAGCGGCGCGTAGGAACGATAGACGCGCTGTCTCACGCTGAGGCTGATGAAGGTCTTCCAGATCCGTTTGCCTGTACGAGCATCGAGACAGGCGAGGTAGCACTCTGTATCCCGAGTGCGAGTGACGACCCCCACATACAACCGATCGCCTTCCACAGTTGGCGCCCCGATGAAGGTTTCAGAGGCGGCGGCATCGTCCTGCCAGTCTTCCCGGACATTCTCCCCAAGCACTCCCTCCGACGCGAGGGCATCCCACAGGACCTTGCCGTCACTTTTACGTATGCAGCGGAGGACCGCCTCCGAGAGGTGAAATCGACCGCGCATCTCGGGCCCGAAGCAGACGTAAACAGAATCTTCTGATACCGCGAGCATCTGCGGCCGGGTGGCCCAGGGTTGATCCCCCCGCAGTGGCTGCCCGCTGAGTGAATGACGCCACAGGATCTCGCCACTGCCGACCCGGCGCGCGATCACGCCGTTAGCAACCCGATAATAGATGTTGTCATCAGAGATGACCGGAAATATCCGTGGTAGAGAGAGCCCCTCCCCGGCTTGACTGGTATGGCCGGCTTCACTCTCACCAGCGCTTTCAGGACGAAGGGCCGGCCCCAGCCACGAACTCGACCACAGCAGCTTACCGATCTCGGCCGGCGAATTCAGGAGTCGCGAATGCCGCTTGTCGCCTCCAAAATCGGCCCAATCCACCGCTCTGTCTTTCCCGATCGTCTCGAGCTGATTCAGGAAATCGGCGACCTTCGTCGGCTTCCCGGCAATGACATACTTTTCATCCAGATGTGGTTTGAGGCGCGCGAGCAGTTGCTGAAACTCCTGCTGATAGCCCAGGCTTCTGTAACACAGCGCAAGCTTGAGTGGTGTGATTGGATCGGGGAACGGCAGGTCTCCCCGAAAACGTGCGAGCTCTTGCCACTGGCCAACGGCGCTTGCGAACTCTCCCTTTGAGAGCATTAGGTCTGCGACACGCTGAACGGCCTCAGGCCCGGCGCTGCTCAGCAGGTAATCCCTGGCAACAGTTTCCAACTTCTGCTGGTCTGGGTTTTTCAATGCCTCGCTCAGACCTTTCCCGGCCACGGAATCGTAGATATCTCTGTAAGCTTCGAGGGCCTGATCACCGGAACGGGCGAGCTTTTCCGTTGCAAAGTCCCTGGCGGGCCAATACAGGCGTACATTAACGGCGACACGTGAGTTCGGATTATTCTGCAGAATGCTTTGATAGACAGAGAGGGCTTTCAGACTGGCGCCTTCATCTTCGTATTCTCTAGCAAGTTTTATTTTTGCCTGCAGGTTGCGGTTTTCCTTCTCGATGACATAAGCCTCAAGGGTCGCGCCATCGTCTTCAATTGCTTCTTTGCCGCTCTGATCCGGAAGCCAGTGCCTGCATGGCATCTGCCCCATCGTGGCTGGCTCGCCGTGGATTGAGACGTGCCAGAGCAACTGACAGCACAGAGCCAGGATGGGGACAAATGAGGCTGCTGACATCTCAACAAGAATGGTTGAAGGTAATGGTGGACAGGCTGCCGGGCAAAATTCTATCAGAAGCCGGACTGGCGGCCTTTCTCCCGTTTGTCAGATATACCCGGATTTCAGGGGCGAAGCCCCGGCCGTTTGGCGAGCCCCCCCCAACCGGCGGGGTGTAAGGTACAGAGATTTGAAAAGGGGCAACGCCCCGGCCATGTATAAGGATGCCAATTATTGGGGCAAATGACCGGGGCGTTGCCCCTAATGAGGATGACCTGCCCGAAAACCCAGCCCGTTGGGCTGGGCTAGGCAAATGAGCGGGGCGTTGCCCCTAATGAGGATGACCTGCCCGAAAACCCAGCCCGTTGGGCTGGGCTAGGCAGATGAGCGGGGCGTTGCCCCTGAAAATTGTCATTCAAATCCGTAAAATTGCCTTTGTCTCGGCCTATTAGCCCTTCACCCCGGGAGAGGGTAGCTCCGTATGAGGCCCGCCATGACGCCGCGGAATTTCACGCTGATTTCCGTGCCCATATATCTCATACCTCCACCTCGCTGACGGACAAGAACGATTGGCGGATGGTCTGGATCATCCTGGCGGCAGGTCTGCAGCACGACGGCATCTTGCGTATCGAGGTACCAACGGAGGTTGCAGAAAGTCTCTCTGCCAGGCGCGGTGATCTGTGTGCACACGATCGATCCGTGCACCGGATCCAGTGACGGGTCGATTACGCAGAGGTCATTAAGTGAGATCTCGGGTGACATGCTTTCATCGCCGGCACGGACCAGCACGCGCTACCCCTGGTAGAGATGACTGGGGACGTCGATCAATTCGGGCGGCTCGACTACTTTTTCAGGCCATGTGAAGTTCGAAAGGGGAACATGGGCCCGAATTGGAAGAACGAATCTACTGCTTTCCGCCGCGCTGCCCGACTGGTATTGGCGGCTGTCCCAGCCGTATAACTCTTCTATCTGGATTTCGAGTTTCTTTGCTACCCTCAGGACCAGATCGGTTCGAACTCGCCCTTTTCCAGATTCGAGGTCTGAAATGGTTCGCTGGCTGACTCCGAGGGCATTCCCCAGATCCGTCTGGGTCAGTTTCCTGGCTTTTCGCACATCGCGTACTCTTTGTCCTACACTCATGAGGCACTCCGTTCGTGGGGCCGCACTTGGGAGAATGATAGGGCTCTTTGCCGGGGTTGCCCGCCACTCATCTGCGTTCCGTGATCACTCGATGTATCAGCCCCGGCAAGAACCGGAGCTGGACCGGCTTCCTCATATAAGTGGTGTCTGTCTCTGCCTGCTCGAAGGAATCCCAGTCGCGCAGGACAATCGGCGTGGGCGGCAACTCCGCCTGACTTGAATGTTCGATGATCTCGATATTGGCCTCTTCGTTCAGATTGAGAATCATGACATCAAAGGCCCCTTCAACGATCATGACCTCTGCCTCTTGCTGTGATGTACAGACCTGTATCTGGTATCCGCAGGCAGCCAGTGTAGTTGCCATGCCTTCCGCAGTGGAAACTTCCTCGCTCACGATGAGGATGCGTCTGGATGGGTCTTCCTCATGAGGATGCGCCACAGGACCGTCGGCCTCAAGACAGAATTCGACTGCAGTTCCTCCTTCGTCGGACGAGACCGTCATTCTTCCGCCATGGGCAAGACAGATTGCCTTCGATATCGCCAGCCCGAGCCCATCGCCCTGGCGGGTTGAGAAGAATGGCCGATGACAGATGGGCAGATGTTCATCCGAGATTCCCGTTCCGTCGTCGCGCACCATCACAGATATCCTATCGGCCTTCTGTTCCACCTTGATATCGATATTGCAGACATCGTCCTGGCATGCATCGACCGAGTTTTGAAGAACCTCATAGAACATCAGTTTCATGTTTTCGGGATCGCAAGAAACCATCTCGTCGCCGGCCAGGACTGATACCTGAATCCGGGAATCCTCCGGCAATTGCTGAATCGCTGCTTCCAGTGTCGCCTTCAATAAGGAACGGCTGAAGATCGGATGTGGATCGGTTCGAAAGAGCGGGCGAAGTCGCCTGAAGAGCATCATGCCCTCTTGCGCATGCTCTTCGATGCTCTGAAGTGAATGGCTTTCATCATCAGGCAGACCGAGCACACGAAGCGCCTGAACGCCCCCCAGAATGAAGCTGAGGCATCTGAAGAACCGCCGGCCGGTTTCCTCTGCGATGCGGGCAGCGGTGGCCAGTTCCTGCCTGGCCAGCAGTTCGTCAAAGGCTTCGTTCTGAATGAGGTCTCGTTGGGCCCCGGAAATCGCTGGCCCGTAGACGGAAGCCAGAGTGGAAAGCAGAACAAGATCGTCGGCGCCCAGCTTTGGCGACCTGGAACGTGAATCCAGATAGATCAATTCATTCCGTCCGGGGACAGGCACACACAGAACGGAAAGTTGGGCTTTTCGGGGCAGCTTTGTGTTCTTAAAAAACTTGGACTGGCTGGTGCGGGAAAGCGCTTTCCCTTCGCCGGCCTCGATCACATGAGCGATGAATTCCTCGCTCGCCTGGGTGGCCGGTTTCTTTATCTGCTCGCCCTCATAATTCTTCGCCGCGGTAAATGAAAAGCTGGTCGGCGATTCGAAAGAAATGAGGAAGCCGCGCTCTGCCTGCAGCAACTCGATGCAGCGTTCAAGGAACCATTCGACCATCTCATCGGGATCGTTCTTGCCGGAGCATTCGATGGCAAATTCAGAGAGCAGGGATGTCGGGCTTGCCCTTTTTACAGCCATCAGGTGTCGTCCCAGCCTATGTCTTCGATGCAGACGCCTTTGCCGCGATCAACGGCAACTCCGATACAGCCCTCGCTTTCAATGGCTTGGGAGACCGACTTTCTGCCCCGCGGCGCATAGATGACAACCGAGCCGTCATTGTCGAACCCGGAGCAGGCAAGTGCCCCCGATTTTTTTGCCCGCAGGGCCATCGTGTTCATTTTCTGGGTGGTAAGGCCAAGATACTCGTTGCGCATGTTTTCCTGCTCATCAAGAAGACGGGCAAACTCGTAGGGCTCGATGTCATTAGAGCTGAAAAGATCCATGGAATCGGCACACATGTCACGGAGTGTCGTATGCGCATACCCAATCATCGCATTTGCCTCGGATATCTCAGAGAGCTTACCCAGCAAAGTATCGGTCGGCGCAGAAGCAAAGGTTGAACCCATGCCGCTCACCAGTTCGGCCGTCGCCTGGTGGGCTTCCTTCGACGAGACTTCCATCGATTTTTCCGGCATCGCAGACGTTTTCGTCAACATGAATCCGTCCAGCGGGATTTCGAAAGCTCTGATCGCTTGCTCCTCGAAGCCCTTCACGGCCACTAATCCACCCAGCTCTGTTGCGGCCCATAGGCCTTCCTTCTCAGGGCTTCCGCCGATCGCACTGAACGCGGTCCTGGAGATTCCAAGCGAGGATTCAAGAATGGATGAGCCGGCCATCGCGAGGAGAGCGGCGGTCCAGGATACTGCCTCAGCCGCCGCGTAATCCAGATCGGAATTCTGGATTCCTGTGTCCACGACTGAGCAGTCGAATCCGCCCTGCAGCTCATCGCCTCCTTCTTCAATCTTCTCGAGGATGGCCTTCGCAACCGGGTGCGCATCCGGGCCGGTGTCCGTACCTGAAAGTTTCTTGATGACGAGCCGGTCATCTGCCCGTCTGCGGACCCGGATCTCGTATGGCAGATTGGTGCACAAAAAAACCTGGTAGCAACCAAGCCCGCGCTGCTGGTCGCCGAACAGCGGGATCGTCAGGGGGGCAGACGCTTTGAATTCTTCCTGGTTGTAGCTGAATCGAGACATGAGAGTCTATTTTCGCCGGAGGAACTGAATGAGTATTTGCCTCCGCTCTGTTGCGGAATTAACGCGCAGCGGAACGCCGGGCCTCGTTCGGAGAGGCTCAGGCCTCATTCATGAGTTGTTTCATTTCCCTGACAGCCTGCGTGATGCCGACATACACGGCCCGGGAAACGATGGAATGGCCGATGTTCAGCTCCTCCATATGCGGCAGTCGGCACACAGCCTGAACGTTGGCGTAATTGAGCCCGTGGCCCGCGTTGACGCCGAGACCGAGTGAGTGGGATTTTTCCGCGCCGTCGTGCAGTTCCTGCAATGCCTTTTCGAGGCCGGCCTCATTTCTCTGATTCGCATAGACGCCGGTGTGCAGCTCGACATATTCCGCGCCGGTGTCCGCGGATGCCTGGAGCTGCTCGGGGTCCGGGTCCACAAAGAGGCTGACACTTATGCCTGCCTCTTTGAACCGGGCGTTAGCTTTTTTGATCGCGTCGAATTCTCCGGTCACGTTCAAGCCACCTTCCGTGGTGACTTCCTGCCGTTTTTCTGGAACGAGACATACTTTCTCAGGCATCGTGGCAAGGGCAATTTCGATGATCTCATCAGCGCAGGCCATTTCGAGGTTCAGGGGCGTGGTGACGGTCTCGCGCATAATGCGGAGATCGCGATCCTGGATGTGGCGGCGGTCTTCGCGCAGGTGAATGGTAATGCCGTCCGCGCCCGCCAGCTCCGAGAGAGAGGCGGCGAAAACCGGATCCGGCTCATTGCCCATCCTTGCCTGGCGGACAGTTGCGACGTGGTCGACGTTGACTCCAAGTTTGACGCTCATTCTTCTAACTCCGGTGGTGTTTCGTCCAATGGCTCCAGAGGGCCCAACTGCGTGACCATGACTGATTGCAGCGGGCTGCGCAGACGAACTCCTGGTGGGAGCACGATCTCTGGAATGAATTCTTTCTCAGTGAGATCTTTTATCACCGAGCTCTCAATGTAGAGCTTGACACTGTTGTACGAAAGGTTGTCCAGTATCTCCTGCCTGGCGGAGACGTGGACGTCCATCTCAGTCGGTTCGATAGTGACCTGATAGGGATAATCGGGCGGCGCCATGAACCGAATCGGCACCTTGGTAATCATGCTTTCCTTCCACTTTGAAACGATGGCGATATGGACGTTGACGACCGCGGGCTCGGCGGAAATCTGACCCTTGTGAACGGGCTTCTCAAAATTCGGGAGGTTTACGAGATCTACTTCCACTCCCTCGAGTATCTCTGTCGAAGCTCCTCTGCCTGATAGAGAGATCGGTTTCGTTTGCAGGTACTGCAGACGATTCAGCACAGCGATTCTGCCTTTCACCAATACCTGGCGAGGCTCACTCCTGATATCGGTGCTGAGGAGCTCGTAACCGTCTTCGATGCCTGTGAACTGGGGCCTGACAACGACGTATTCGCTGGTGGTCGTGACGTGCGAGGCACTGATGGCAAAGTAGAGAAGAGTGCCCAGGACGAGGGACATGAATTTCAGCAGCAACCGCGTCGAAAAGAAATTACGCAGGCCAATCACGCAATACCGCACAGCCGTGATCAGCCATTTGAAAGAGAGAATATATAGGAGAGTGTCACCCATAGAATTCATGCGACCGCGCCCTGTGGTTCTTTCCGCTCAACGTAAATCTGACGAAGGGTGCGTTCCAGCTCTTCCGGACTGAGCCCGCGCGTGATGGTGCCTCGAACCGCGAACGAGATCTCGCCTGTCTCTTCCGACACAATGATTGATAACGCGTCTGACTGTTCAGTCACTCCAATCCCGGCGCGATGCCGAGTGCCAAGGCCGCGGCTGACAACGGGATTTTCGGACAGCGGAAACAGACAACCCGCGGCGATCAGACGGTCATCTCGAAGAATGGCAGCGCCGTCATGAAGTGGCGTGCCGGGATAGAATAGCGTGACCATCAGTTCGCTGGTGATCTGTGAATCCAATTTGATGCCCCCGTCAACGTAGGTGTTCAGGGATACCTCACGTTCGAGGCATATCAAGGCGCCGATCTGTTTTTCGGCCATGTTCGTCACCGCCACGACGATTGTTGTGATCACATCGCCCTTGTGCCGAAACACACGCCGGAGCAACCTGGATTCACCAAGCCGAACCAGCGCGCGGCGGAGCTCAGGCTGGAACATGATGATCAATCCAATCGCAAAGAATTCAGGAAAGCTCGTGAGCAGGGCCGTGATCACCCGCATCTCAAACTGCTGGGCAAAGAACAGCAGAACAACAAACATGACCACGATGAAGACGGCGAGCCCCCGCAAGACGCTCGCGCCCAGGGACTCCTGCAGAAAGCGAAGAATCCAATAGAAAACTGTCGCTAAAAGAAGGATCTCAACGACCGCTTTCCAGAGCAGCTTCGATTGCAGGAAGTCGATGAAGACATCATAAGTCATGAATCTGAGCCGAGCTTTGATGGGTCGGTTTACGGGACAGTTTTTTCGTTAACGCGAGTGTAAGCCGCACGAAAGCCCGTTCAACTTGAAGGGTTCATCCGTTTGAGTTTCTGAGATGCGGCAATGCCCCAGAGTAATGCTCCGCCGACGGAGTTTCCCCAAAGAGCCGGAGTGCGTGCAGTGCAGGCTTGCGGTTCCGTATGGGCCAGAGCAGGTGTCACCAGGCACTCGGAAGCAGTACAGAATGAATTGTGTTTGGCCTCAGCCGCCCTCTCGCAGTGGGGCGCGCGGGATGCTCAGGCGCTGTCGCGCCGCTCCGCCTCCGGCTCTTCTTCCTCTTCATCGTCAAAGAATTTTTCTTCCTTGAGAACAATCTTTGCGGTGATTCCTACGTCGGTCACATTACTTCTTGATGGCAGCTCGTACATGATATCGAGCATGAACTCCTCAAATACAGACCTCAATGCACGAGCGCCTACCTGTCGCTCGCGGGCAATCTTGGCAATTTCATGCAGGGCATCGTCTTCGAAGTGAAGCTGCGTGCCATCCATTTCAAAGAACTTCCTGTACTGCCGAACGAGCGCATTCTTTGGTTCTGTCATTACCTGAACGAGCGCGTCTTCATCGAGTGGCTGCAGGGACGCCAGGACTGGAAGCCGTCCTACGAATTCCGGAATCATGCCGTACTCAATCAAATCCTCCGGCTGCACACTCGCGAGGAGTTCGCCGAGAGACTCCTCTTCGCTGACCCCTTCTTCGTGGTGCTGGAATCCAATCGTCCCCCTGCCCACTCGCTTACCGATCACCTGATCAAGCCCGACGAAGCTGCCGCTGCAGATGAACAGAATATTGGTGGTGTCCATCTGAATGTATTGCTGCTCGGGATGCTTGCGACCGCCCTGGGGAGGGATGTTGGCGACCGTGCCTTCCAGGATTTTCAGTAATGCCTGCTGGACGCCTTCACCGGAAACATCGCGAGTAATGGATACGTTCTGTTGGGTTTTTCCAATCTTGTCGATCTCATCGACGAACACGATGCCCTGCTGGGCCTTGCCGATGTCAAACTCGGCGATCTGAATCAGACGGAGCAAAAGGTTCTCAACGTCTTCGCCAACGTAGCCGGCTTCGGTGAGTGTCGTGGCATCGCCAATCGCGAACGGGACATCAAGGATTTTGGCCAGGGTCCGCGCGAGGAGCGTCTTGCCTGAGCCGGTTGGACCGATGAGGAGGATGTTGCTCTTTTCGACTTCGACATCGGTCGTCGGCGGCAGGCTCAGCCTTTTGTAATGGTTGTGAACGGCGACTGAGAGAATTCGCTTCGCCGCTTCCTGCCCGATGACATATTGGTCGAGCTTCTCTTTCATCTCCCGCGGGGTCGGTAGATTTTTTCTCTGGAGAGGCTGCGTCGTGCCAACGTCCCGCTCATCTCGGATGATGGAATTACAGACCTCGACGCACTCATTGCAGATGTAGACGTCATCCGGCCCGGCGATCATACGCTCGACCTGGCCGTAGGACTTCTTACAGAAGGAACAGTATTCAGACCGTTTGCGGCCACTACGTCCCTGTTTTGCCATGGTGGTGTTACCGTCTGTGAAGGTTCTTTCCAGCTCTCCCCTGGAGCAATAATCTGATAAGGCTACCCCGTGGAAGGCCGGACGCCAATGCTACTTTTCGGCTTCGCCGTTGGTGTCCTTCAGGGATTCGAGGACTTCATCCACAATGCCGTATTCCATGGCCTCGCGGGCGGACATGTAAAAATCCCTGTCGGTGTCGGCTTCAATCTGCTCCATATCCTTGCCGGTGTGATTGACCAGGATGCCGTTTATCTGTTCACGAAGGCTGATGATCTCTTCGGCCTGGATGCTGATATCCGTCGCCGTTCCACGGACACCGCCCCAGGGCTGGTGGAGCATGACCCGCGCGTGCGGGAGCGCGTACCGCTTACCTTCCGTTCCCGCGGCCAGAAGCACCGCGCCCATGCTGGCAGCGTTGCCAATACAGTAGGTGGCCACGTCACACTGTACGAACTGCATCGTATCGTAAATGGCGAGGCCGGCGGTTACGGAACCGCCTGGAGAGTTGATGTAAAGATGGATGTCCTGATTCTTCTTTTCCGTCTGCAGAAAAAGAAGCTGCGCGATGATGACATTGGCGACGTTGTCGCTGATCGCGCTGGGAATAAAGATGATTCGGTCACGCAGTAACCTCGAGAATATGTCGTAGCTGCGTTCGCCGCGGCCTGTCGTCTCAATGACGTATGGGACCATGTGCCCAGTCTCCTGTCTGTAAGTGGATTCTAAGTCAGTCTTCGTCTTCGTCGTCTTCATCGTCATCCGCGGTTGTGATGACGGCTTTTCTTTTGAGCAGGTCGAGGGTCTTGTCACGAAGGAGCTGCTCCTGCAGTACATCGATGCGACCGCTCTCTTCCATTTCATCTCTAAGATCGAATGGGTCACGGCCCGATGAAGAGGCAATCTCTTCGATGCGGTCATCAATGTCCCCTTCATCTACCTCAATGCCCTGCTTCTCGCATATGTATTGCATGGTGAAGATGAGTTTCATTTCGTTCAGCAGTTCCTCTCTCGAGGAATCCTTAAACCCCTGCAATTCTTCAAGAATGTCCGTCTCAGTGGCGCCTTCAGCTTCAAGCTCCAGTCGGCGGCGCTGGACGCGGCTCTCGGTATGTTTTTCGATGAGTTGTTCCGGCAATTCAAAATCAGAGATCTCGAGCAGCTTTTCGGTCATCTTATCTTCAACGGCCATGTCCGTCAGTTGCTTGAACTGCTGTTCAAATCGTTCTGTGATCTTATCGCGGATCTCGCCGATACTCTCCAAACCCTTCTCTTTGGCGAGTTCGTCCGTGAATTCCGGGTAAACCATCTTCTTGAGGCCCGTCACCTTCAACTTGAGCGTGGCCTCTTTGCCTCGATGTTCTTCGAGTGCGAAGGAGTCGGAAAGAGTGATAGATTCTTCTTTTTCATCCCCCACTTTTGTGCCTTCAGCCAGATCGATGAGTTCGGGAAGCATACTCGTTGAGCGGGCATTCTCGGTCACCTGAACATTAAGGCCATCTTCACTCCAGAGATCCTCGCCCTCAGCGGTGACGCTGACATTGCACGCAACAACATCGCCCTTATCTGCGGCTTCGCCCTCCCCTGCATCCTGAAGCTTGCCTTCGGATTCGAAAACACTCCTCAAGCCCTGTTCAACGATCTTGTCAGTGACTTCGAGCGACGGAATCTCGATTTCCATTTCGAGATATGTTTCTTCGTCCAGTTCAAATTCAGGACGGACGTATACGCTGAATTCGAAGGTGAAGTCCTGCGACAGATCCAATTCCTTTGCGACCTCATCATCGAACTCAGGCATCCCTATCGGGCTGATGCCGGCCTCTGTGATGGCCTTTCTCATGCCGCCCTGCATGAAGCGGTTGACGAGATCTCCACGCACCTGTCTGCCAAACCGCTTTTCGAGAAGCCATTGCGGCACCCGGCCCGGCCGGAAGCCCGGCACATTAGCTTCAGTTCTCAAAAGCTTGAACGATTCTTCGAGAGTTTTGTTCGCATCGCCTGATGGGATGGTGACCGTGAATTTCTTGTGGCAGGCGCCAATGTCTTCAATGTCATAAGAGACATCAAATTCATCCTCACCTTCATCGTCGTGGTCGTGGTCGTGATCATGTTCAGAAGCTTCAGCTTCCTCTGTGGATGCTTCTTGTTCGGAAGCTTCAGCTTCCTCTTTGGATGCTTCTTGATCGGAAGCTTCCTCTGTGGATGCTTCTTGATCGGAAGCTTCAGTTTCCTCTGTGGATGCTTCTTGATCTTCGGTTTCTTCGACTTCCTTGGTTTCGGTATCTTCTGCCATGGGTCTATGCCCCTGTTGGGTGCGGAGAGGGCCAATATGTCCGGAAATGACGACGCCCGGCACATCTGGCCGGGCGTTCAGAGCGGGTGATGGGATTCGAACCCACGACCTACAGCATGGCAAGCTGTCGCTCTTCCAACTGAGCTACACCCGCAAAAAATTCATAAACAGGCGAACCTTCCTGTCTTCATATATCAATAGTACGAGAGGGGGGACTCGAACCCCCACCCCATTTCGGGACTAGATCCTAAATCTAGCGCGTCTGCCAATTCCGCCACTCTCGTTAACGCCGGGCAATAATGCCCTCAAAAAGCGCTTCCGCAAGACGGAATATCTCAGCCACTGACAGCAAGTACACCCTGTAGGATTCGAACCTACGACCCGCTGATTAAGAGTCAGCTGCTCTACCAACTGAGCTAAGGGTGCGTAAATTTGAGGCCGGTATTCTAAAGAGCGAAAATGCTAATTCAATCAGCAAGTGAAATCGTGATGAAGATCCAGTGGACGCTCCACTTGTGCTGCTTTGGGCAGCGAAAAACACAACCGAACTGCAGAGCCATTACCACGGAGTCATAGCTCTCTTGCGATGACAGCAACTCAGGATCGAAAAGAATTCAATCTGAGCTGAGATGGGCAGTAAGCGCCTGGATTCTCTCCGGCATGGGAATCGTCAGATCAGGCGATCCGCCAGCGGCCGTTTCAAGCTTCACATTGACAAAGACCGGGCCGAGGCTTGACAGGATCATCTCCAACTGGCTGCGAAGGTCCTGCTCGTCGATTTCCACCACAACCGGCCATCCAGCACTCTCGGCCAACCCGAAAAAACTGGTCTTGCCCGAACCGGCGATCGGCTGCCCGCCGGTAATTTCGTAATGACCGTTGTCCATATTGAAAAGAATCAGATTCTTCGGCGCCTGCTCGGCGATGGTAACCAGACAGCCGAGATTCATCAGGAGGCATCCATCACCATTGAGCACTACCACCCTCTTTTCAGGCCGTGCCAGTGCAATGCCGAGACCAAGTGTGGGCCCCTGCCCCATCGTGCTCGGGACGTAATTCAAATCCAGTGGATGGCTGGAATGGGTCGGCCACGCCTGCGAGGCAGACATCGTTGTGATGACCACTTCCTCCCGCCGGACGGAATTCAACGTCGTTAGAAATGTATCCAGTTTCACTCAGGCTTCCCCCAGCAAGATGACTTCGGACTGGTTGGACTCGATGTACCGCGTGTATGCCTCACTGATTTCTGCTGCCTGCTCATCACCTTCGACCAGCGTGTAATCGAGACCCCATGCATTCAGAATCGGTTCAGCAAAACGCCGCGCCGTATCCCTGGTCTGCGGATTCTTCTGCCAGGCTTCATAGCTCCGATACCCAACCATCAAGAACAGCGACATGTCCAAATCAAAAATGATATTCCGCAGCGCGTCCCCGGCCTCGAACATACCGGTGCACTGAATAATGATCAGAGGGTTGGCGCCCCCGATCTTCAAACCGGCTGCGATACCGAATGTCTCGCCTTCGCGGCACGCTCGAATCAACTTCGGTGAATCGTTCGAATCGAACATCGGCTGCATCCGGCCGGTCTCGCTGTCAGGTATCCAGATGACATGCGTGAAATTACATTCCTGGATTCTGTTGAAGAGTAACTCGGGGGAAATCATTTGGAGGAATGGATGATGGTTGATCAGTAAACCCAGGCGCGAGGCAGTGGTCTCTCGACACGGATCAGTTTCTTCAGAAGGTTTGCACGCATGTCCGCAAGTTCTTCAGAGTGTTCTCTGCTGTCTGCCAGGTTTTGATACTCGCCCGGATCGTTTTCCAAATCAATCAAGGTCTCTTTGCCGTTGGCTTCGGATACATAGCGATAGCGCTCCGTTCGCAGTGATTTCCAGTTCTTCATTTCCATCAGTGCGCCGTCTGAGGATTTCGCGTCGCCGCCGTTGAACTGATTCCAAAGAGATTTTCCCTGAAGGTGCGGCGGTATCGGGATGCCAGCACATTCCAGAATAGTGGGCACGACATCCACACCCTCCACAATATTGCTGAGCCGTTCTCCCTGACGACCCGCGCCCTTCATCCTGCAAATCAGAGGCACGCGGCTGACGCAATCGCTGCCCGGATATCCTTTGCCGTACTTGAGATGTTCACCGAGCCATTCACCATGATCGGAAGTGAAAATCACCAGCGTGTTTTCGGCGAGTCCCTGCTCGTCGAGGAAATCCATGGTGCGGCCCACGTGGTTGTCAACTTCGGTCACCATGGCGTAGTAGCCGTGCCTGGCTGAACGCAATTCGGCATCGGAGAAATGATCGTCCCTTCGTCTGGCATCCACATCCGGCGGGAATTCGGGCAGGCTCAATTGTTTGGGGTCGTAACGATCGAGGCATTCTTGAGGAGCAATCCAGGGCGAGTGTGGTGAATAGAATCCGGCAATACACAGGAACGGATTGTCCCTCTGTCCCCTGATGAATTCGATCGTCTGGTCGGCGACAAACGCGGTATGCGTCACTTCACTCTTACACTTGTGCGCGATGGCCTTCTTGGGGAAACGCTCCTCAGGATGTTTGATGTTGTCCTTGCCCATGAGCCGCTGCCAGATTTCCGTCGCTGGCGGCAATCCAACACTCACGTAATCCAGTTGATCCGGTGCGACCTTTCGCACCCACGCTCGGTACGCGTCCTCGTAACAACCGGGCTCATCCGAAATCTCGAGGTGATCGAAGCCGTAATCCGGATGCGTCTCTGTGTGGTCACGATTCGCGTGTGGCAGGAAATGTAGCTTCCCGATGTTGGCGCTGCGATATCCGTAGTTTTCGAGGAGCTTGGGCAAGGTCAGCGTGTCTTCAGGAACCGGCACCCCCATGTGAGTTATCCCAAGTCTGGAGGGATATTGCCCGGTAAGAAAACTGACCCGGCTCGGCATGCAGACCGGGTTCTGAATGAAGTAGTGGTCGAAGCTCACGCCCTCGCTGGCGAGCCGATCCAGATTGGGCGTTTTTATGTCGTCGTTGCCATTAAAACCCAGCGCGTCCCATCTTTGCTGGTCAGTGAAAAGAATGAGGATGTTGGGTCGTTTCATATCGTCTTGTTTGAGAAGCACGCGGCTCCGATGGTGAATCGGCTATCTTCAGATTGGATTTGAGAGGATTTACAGTGAGTTTGCCAATTCACAACATCTGAAAACGAATGATTGCTCTGATCCTTGCGCGCGGAAGGTGAACTCAATTCTCATCAGGCAAACAGCAGACGATGAAGTCATCGCGAGGATCGAAATACTCTCACCAGGAAACAAGAAAGGGGAAAGGCAAGTCTGAAGCAATAACTTCTCCGAGTGTTGCGGAGATAATCGTATCTGGACTCCGTCACAGGTGTGGTAACTTGCTGCACAGCGAACCGTCGCTCATTCATCTGGTGATCACGCGGGCGGCGAAAACGGGCGCAGTGGCGGTCTTCTGCGCACGCATCGACCATGATTTCCTTCTTCTCGGTATCGAAGTGTGTCACACAGCTCTCTCTCTAATTCAGCCGGCCCCTGTCGGGTCAGATCGTCCGTTGCTGTTTCCGATTCTTTTTCGAAAATGTCCAACTTTCAAAGACCACTACAATGAAACCGGAATGGAAATAACAGCGGACCAGATTCATCACTTTCAGAACGAAGGTTTTCTGATTCTGGAAAACTTTTTCGATGAACCTGAGTTGTCCGCCGAGGGATTCTTACCACAGATGGCAAGGCCATCCCACGGATGAAAACCGGTTTAAGCCATCCCGTGGGATGGCTCTGCTATCCGTGGTACTTAATACTACAGCGTTAGATTTTGGGAAATCGGTAAACGGAGACCGGTGTCGCTGTAGAATCGGCCCAGAAGCTTCGAAGCATGAAAAATCCGTATTCCTATTTCCTACTTTCCCCAATTCCTTATTCTTCCCATCAACAATAATATGCGAAATGCAGGCTAAACTGATTTTCATTCCTTGTCTTGTTTTCTGCTTCGAAGGGTTTTCTGAGCAGTCCATCGAACTCGTTCCCGCGAAGCTCTGTCACCAGCGAAATGGATTGGGCAATGTCTTCGCCAAACTGAAGGGCGGAAAGGATGTCAGCATTGCTTATTTTGGTGGCAGCATCACTGCGCAGGCTGGCTGGCGTGTAAAGACCTTGAAGTGGTTTCAGAACCGCTATCCTGACGTAAAAGTCAGTGAGATTAATGCAGCTATTGGCGGTACCGGATCGGGCCTCGGCGTTTACCGGTTTCACCAGGACGTTCTTCAGCACAAGCCGGATCTGATTTTCGTTGAATTCTCCGTCAACGATGGTGGCGCATCTCCCGAAAACATCTGGCGCGGCATGGAAGGTATCATCCGTCAGGCGTGGAAGACCGACCCAACAATAGACATCTGCTACGTCTACACCTTCCGTGTGAACTACGAAAAGGATCTTGATCGCGGCCTCTGTCCTCGCGCCGCGTCTGCCGATGAAATGCTCGCGGAGCACTACGGGATCCCTTCTATCAATATGGCGATGAAAACGGCGGAGCATGCTCGCAATGGAAAGTTGCTCTATGTCCCGGCGAAGGATGAGAACGGCAAGGAGAAGCCAACGCCCAAAGATGTGATCCTCTTTTCCAGGGATGGTGTCCATCCACTCGATGGAGGGCACACGGTCTACACGGACGTCATCGCGGATGCGATGATTGCCATGGAGGATTCGAAGCCTCTAAAACACGAGATCAAGAAGCCCTACATCGCTGACAACTGGGAACGTGCCAATCTCGTCCCATTGTCCAAAGACATGATGAGCGGGGAGTGGCAGAAGCTCGGCGCGAAGAAAGGGCTGGGCAGACGATTCAGGAATCGGTTGCCGGAACTTTGGGAAACTACAAAGCCGGGCTCAAAGCTGACCTTCAAGTTCAAAGGAACGAAGGCCTCCCTGTATGACATCCTCGGGCCGGATGGGGGACAGGTCATCATCTCCGTCGACGGCAAGACCAATCCTAAACCCAGGCCACGGTTCGACAGATACTGCCGCTATCACCGGCTGGCGAGTCTGGGTGTGGCGAGCAAGCTGACAGATAAGATCCACGAAGTGTCTGTCGAACTTCATCCGGATCAGCCGGACAGAAGCTCGGTCGTCAACAAAGAGAAGCTCAAGCCGAACTTCAATCCCGGGAAATACGACGGTACCGGCTTTCGCGTCGGTTTTCTGATGCTGCTGGGAGACCTTGTTAATGGCGACTGAAAACTCGACGGCCCTGTTGACCGCAGACATCCCATTTCAACTCCAATGAATCAGCTATGAATCAGTTCCCTGAAAACACTCCCAGTAAAGGTGGCAATACCGATTCCAAAGGCGACTCCGTTAAGTTCGGCATCGTCACGGTCAGCGACCGCGCCAGCCGCGGGGAATACAAAGACGAAGGCGGCCCCGCGCTACTCGAATTTTTTCAGGAAGCCATCGACTCTGAATGGGAGGCCATTTATCGTGTCGTGCCCGATGAGATGGATGCCATCACGGCCGCACTGATCGAGCTTTCCGACGAGCAGGGCTGCTCGGTGATCGTGACCACTGGCGGCACGGGCCCCGCGCCCCGGGACATCACCCCCGAGGCGACCGAGACCGTTTGCGAGCGCATCCTTCAAGGCTTCGGCGAGCAGATGCGGGCCATCTCACTTCAGTATGTCCCGACTGCCATCCTCAGTCGGCAATTGGCGGGAACCAGAGGAAAATCCTTGATAATCAATCTTCCCGGCAAACCCAAATCTATCCGGGAAACAATAGACGAGATCTTTAAAGCCGTCCCTTACTGTGTCGATCTTATCGAAGGGCCCTATATTGAGTGTAAGGCCGAGGTAGTCGATGCCTTCCGTCCGAAGGATGCGCGGCGTTGAATGCAGGGCTGTGGTCATTGGATCAATCCTCTACGCTGGTGAAGACGATTGTGAAACCATAATCAGTTGGGCCTTCCACAGGAGTCCCTTCGCTGGTGCAACTTGCTGCGTAGGTGACGGCTCTGTCTGTGAATGCCCCGGCCTGGACGTCTGTCATCACTTCTTGGACTCCGGTTCCATTACCCGCGTCAACGATGACCTTGTCGCCAGCGCCTCCGTCAACGGAAACCCTGAGAGAGATATCACTGTTGCCTGGTACGCTCTGCGCCTCTGCAACGATTTTCATTGGGGAGGACGAGTTGTGAGTGAAGCTCAATCTGGCAGTCGAGTCCTCCACGGGACCGAGCACAACCTGATTTCCCACCACGTTCGCAACGGCCTGGTCCAGGTTGATTGATCCGCCATCAGTCATACTGAGCTTGTCGACCTTGTTAACTCGGACGGTGAGGCGAGAGATGTCCTGGTCCGCGCAGGCGAACGATGCCGCAGCAAGAGCGAAGGCGAAAATGGTTGGCTGGATGGAGCGGGGCCGAGTGTTCATACGTGGCCCTATAGCTCGCAGGGTGCCGAAGCCGATCCGATTCTGGCCGCGGCTGTTTCGCCCTACTTAAGTTGTTGTGTTGGGCGGATTTGAAATGGATGGGTTCCTACCCCCTGCCGACTGTCTCGAGGAAGCCCGGCTGGCTGTCTGTTTTTCGCCAACCAACTGTTTTTGAACCATCCGGGAGTAATTGAAAAACTTGCCAGGAAAGTGGAGCCCGCTGTTCCTATTCACCGGCCCTTGAATCCCTCCTCCCCTCTCCTCCCCTCCTTGTCTCCCCCTCTCCTCCTCTCCTTGTCTCCCTGCGTGCCATCCTGTCCCGCAGTTTCGAGCGTGAGATCCCGAGCAGCTTGCTGGCCTGCACCTGATTGCCGCCGGTTCGGTTAAGAGCATATTCGATGAGCCGTTGCTCGAACTCTGGAATCATCGCATCGAATATCCCTTCTTCGACTCCATCCAATTGTTCTTTGGAACAGGACCAGAATAAACCGTCAGAAACCGCAGGGGAAGACGGGCCCTGCGGAACGCTCAGGTGCTCCAGCAAAATGACACCGGAAGGCGCGCTGACCAGGGCCCGCGCCAGCACATTCCTCAGCTCTCGGACGTTGCCCGGCCAATGGCACCGCAGCAGGAATTGGAGCGCGTCGGGTGAAAGCACCGGAATCTCGCCGCGGCCCTGTTCCTGAGCCACCTGTGCAAGCAGATACTCGGCGAGCAGGGGGATGTCTTCTCGCCGTTCCCGCAAAGGAGGCATGCGGATCTGAACGACGTTCAGTCGGTAGTAGAGGTCTTGCCGGAATCCGCCCTGATCCACCTCTTCATCGAGTCGCCGATTCGTGGCCGCGAGCACTCGCACATCGCAGGACAGGGTCTCCTCCGCACCTACCCTCTCGAACGTTTTATCCTGAAGAACGCGCAACAGTTTTGCCTGGACAGAGACCGACATCTCGCTGACTTCATCAAGGAAGATCGTGCCCCCATCCGCCTGCTCAAATTTGCCGATGTGACGCTGATGAGCGCCGGTAAAAGAACCCTTCTCATGTCCAAACAAAGTGCTCTCGAGCAAGCTATCCGGCAGCGCCGCGCAATTGACCGCGACGAACGGACGTAAAGAGCGATCGCTGTGCTGGTGAATCGCGCGAGCGACGAGCTCCTTACCCGTACCACTCTCTCCCGTCACCAGCACTGTGGCATTTGAGGCAGATGCCTGGCCGATCAGCTTGTAGATTTCGAGCATTTGCGCTGTCCGCCCGATGATCTGCTCCCTCGGCTCTGTAGGTCCGGCAGCCTCGAATTCGACCCGCACCTGATGACGGAGGGTTTCAACGGCGCTCTTTATAACTTCTCGAACAGAGTCGCTGGAGACTGGCTTTTTCAGAAAGTCATGCGCTCCGTATCGCATGGCCTCAATGGCGGTGTCCGCGCCATCCTCACCCGTGACAAAGATGACAGGCAGCCCCGGATTACTTTCATGCAGTCTTTTGAGCGCCTCGATGCCGTCCATCCCGGGCATGTGGAAATCCATCAGGACGATATCGGCCCCCTCGCTCGTCACCTTGGACAGCGCCTCCTGTCCGGATTCAGCCTCGTCTATCTCATGCCCCAGTAAAGTCACCATCTCTGTCAGCAGCCGGCGAATTGCCATTTCATCGTCAACGATCAGGATTTTTGCCATTGCTCGAAGCTCTGTAAGTTTGGTGGCGCATCTGCTCCGCTTGCCACACCTGAGGTGTTCGCCACAATTACCGGCCGATTCTACTCCAATAATTACAGGAAACGAGGCTTCATTATGGTTAAGCAAAGTGATCAGAAGACACAGCCGCAGGAGGAGTCTCAGGAGCTCACACGCCGGGAATTTGTTCAAACCACATCCGCGGCCGCCAGCGCGAGCGCCCTTCTCGCATCGATGACCGCCACTGCCGAGGAAAAGAAACCCGACGACATAAACATCGCCATGATCGGCCCCGGCAGCCAGGGACGTAACCTCATCCTCAATAGCGTCAAGACCCCCGGCATCCGCTACAAAGCCCTCTGCGACATCTGGCCATACCACCAGAATTACGCAAGAAAATACCTCAAGGCGTACAAACACATTGTCAACGTGTACAGCGACTATCGCGAGATGCTGGCTCAGGAGAAGGACCTCGATGCCGTCATTATCGCCACACCGGACTGGCTGCACGCGGAACACACCATCGCCTGCCTCAAGGCGGGGCTTCACGTCTACTGCGAAAAGGAAATGTCCAACACTATCGAGGGCGCCAGATCAATGGCAGATGCAGCCAGGGAGACCGGCAAACTCCTTCAGATTGGACATCAACGCCGCAGCAACATCCGCTACCACCACGCCATCAAGCTGATCACAAAGGACAAGATTCTCGGTCAGATCAATCACTTCAGCGGCCAGTGGAATCGCGCCAGGCGACTCGATATCGGCTGGCCGAAGAAAGAACCGCTGGACGAGGCAACACTGAAAAAGTTCGGGTACGACACCATGGAACGCTTCCGCAACTGGCGCTGGTATCGCAAGTTTTCGGGCGGTCCCATTGCCGACCTCGGCTCGCACCAGGTGGATATATTCAGTTGGTTTCTCCAGGCCCATCCTAAGGCTGTCCTGGCCTCCGGTGGTACCGACTACTACAAAAAGAGCGAGTGGTATGACAACATCATGGCCATCTACGAATACGAAAAGGAATACGGCACTGTTCGAGGCACCTACCAGGTGCTGAACACCACCAGCCACGGCGGCTTCTACGAGACCTTTATGGGCGACCAAGGCTCAATGGTCATTTCTGAAGATACCAAGAAGGGTTTCTTCTTCCGCGAGGTCCACGCCAAACGCCGCGAATGGGAAGATCAGTCAGAAACATTTGACAAGATGGATAAGAAGGCTTTCGAATTGAAAATCGGAGAAACACTCACTGCTGATGGAAAGAAAGATCCTAAGGGACAGAAACTCCTTGCCGAAAGCAAAAAGAAACCACACCAGCTCCATCTGGAGAACTTCTTCAGCGCAATCCGCAACGGCACGCCGCTCACCTGCCCGGCAGAGGTAGGCTTTGAGACGGCTGTCTCAGTACTGCGCGTCAATGAAGCGGTGGAGAAAGAACAGAAATACTTCTTCAAACCCGAAGAATTCAAGGCGTGATAGCGGTCGAAAGTGAAGCAGGAAATGGCCATGGGGTAACCGGTGTCTGGAAGCAACCTTCCGGCATTACCTCCCATCAGACCCACTGGATGCTCTGCCTCTGCTTTCTGTTTCTGACAACTGTGCAGTCCGAGGTCGAGCTTCTGAAGACCGACAGCCGCTCGCGCTTCATTCATCGCATCACCCTCTACGATGAAGACGGCGCGGCCATCGATCCATCGGACGAACAGGCCCCGCCCTACTCACCGGCACGGACCTGCGGCAAATGCCATCCCTATGGCCAGATCCACAAAGGCTGGCACTTCAACGCTGCTGACAAGGGAGTGGATCACGGCCGTCCAGGCGAGCCCTGGATTCTCGTAGATGAACCGACAGGCACTCAGATTCCGCTGAGCTATCGCGGCTGGAAAAATACGTTCCAGCCGGATGAAGTCGGCCTGACATACTGGAAGTTCATACAGGAATTCGGCAGGCACCTGCCGGGCGGCGGGGTGGGAGAAAGGCGTGACGAAGATAAAGAGGATGTCCTCGCTCGTTGGATGATCGCCGGCAGCCTGGAGGTCGATTGTCTCCTCTGTCACTCCGCCGATCAGAGACACGACCCGGTGGAGTGGGGCGTCCAGATTCAGAAGCAGAATTTCAAATGGGCGCCAACCGCGGCGGCAGACTTCGCCATGGTACGCGGTGAGGCAAAATCACTGCCCGAGGACTACGACCCGTTTGTCGGCCCCAACCCGGATTTTCCAGATCAGAAGCCACCGCAGGTGATCTATGACAGGACGAAATTCGATGGCAACGATCGCATTCTTTTTAACGTCACCAAGTCGCCCCCAAACGACCGATGCTACTTCTGCCACACGGCCATAAGCACCGGTCGAGAAAAGACTCACTGGCAGACGGACACTGACGTCCACATTGCAGCGGGCCTGAAATGTGTCGACTGTCACCGCAACGGTCTCGACCATTCGATTAATCGAGGAATAGAGGGTGACACAGCCACGCCCGCCGCGCTCTCGTGCCGGGGTTGCCATCTCGGCGAAGCTGACGCAGAGGAAGGCGCAGCGTTGGGTGGGCGTTTCGCTGCGCCGCGGCCCGGTCACAAAGGGCTGCCCACTCTGCATCTTGAGAAGATGTCGTGCACCTCATGTCATGCAGGCCCATGGCCAGGACCGGAATCCGGCGGATTCCAGACCTCGATGGCGCACCAGCTCGGCATCGCCACCCGGCACCGGCAGAAGCTCCCAATGATCGTTGGCACGGTCTTTCTTAAGGACGAGTCGCAGAAAATCACTCCGCACCGCATGGTCTGGCCCGCCTGGTTCGGAACACTTGATGGCGACGCCCTGAAGCCAATTCCCGTCGAGGACGTCAAGGATGCAGGTCAGGGCATCGTGAAAGAAAAGAAATCCATGAAGGAGGAAGCCACTCTCCCGAATCAGAAGCAGATAACCAAAATCATCAGCAAGTTACAGGAGAGTGTTGAGAAGGGTGAAGTGGTCTATGTCGCTGCCGGCAAGGTGCACAAAGCTGAGGGTGAAACTCTTGTGAATTCCGATCACCCCGCTGCAGCACCTTACACATGGGCCTATGCACACGATGTCCGGCCCGGCGCACAGTCACTCGGCGTCAACGGCTGCACGGACTGTCACGCCGCTGAGAAGCCACTCTACTACGGTAAGGTTACCGCGCTTTCCCCTGTTTCCGGTCTTGATGGAGAATCAGCCCGGATGTATGAGCTCCGCGATGAGGACCCTCAGCTCGTGGATGCCTGGACAACATCTTTCAGAGGGCGTGACGCATTCTTCTACTTTGCGGCAGCCGGTATATTTGTCATCGGCTCGCTTACGCTTCTCTATTTCTTCAAGGGCCTTGCGGCGATTGCACGGAAGTTTGGTGAGTAGATTCTCGTGTAGCGGCAGGCTGCCACCAGCAGCCCTGTCGCCGCTCTGCTCCGGCCCGCGTTTCCCATGAAATGCAGTCAACGGTCACCGTCGGCTGTTGTCTCAATCATCGATTCGCTCAACGCAAACACGCTCGAACTGCGATCTCCGCCGATGGATGGTTTCCAGATGTCGCGGAGGTAAGGCTTGCCTTCGATGGGTGAGCCGTCCAATTCAATGGTCGAATCCATGGTGAAGAAAAGCATCGTGAAAAACTCGATGCCTTCTCTGAACGGACCGTAAGCAATGACAGGCGGCTCGGTGACGTTCCATCGGGCCACCACCTGATGGCCGTCCCAATCGACCACCCAGGCTGGATCGGAATTTGTGCTGCCTTCCCTCCTGAACGCGGCATCGACCAAAGGAGCATCCGGTGTCAGGATGCTGCTCTTTGAGAAGAAGCCATCTGCGATCCACTGGCCGACTTTTCTGTTATCGGTGCAGATGCAGCAGATATCCTTTTCCGGGATCACCAACTGCAAAACGTTCCCTTCACCGGCTTCGCTGTAGCGAATGGAATACTGGCTGAACCAGCCGCTGGGCTCTGTGCTGTCTCCGACGCTGATTCCATTAATCCAATGTTCACCGGACCAGACCAGCTTGCCGGTATTGAGATCGGGTTTGGCTGACATGTGTTCTCCCCTTCGAGTTTGATTCAGAACGGGCATTGACCAAGGCTTTACCAGCATTTTCATACGGTAGCCGTTCGCAGATGGCAAGGCCATCCCACGGATTTAAACGTCTTATTCGGTGGGATGGCTTTGCCATCCGTGGTACTTATTCTGATTAACAGTACACGCACCTCGCAGTCATTCTCCGCAGTCATTCTCCAATTTATCTCTGACCTGAGTTTCGATAAGCTGACATCCAACGAAACACCCAATCCAACGTTGTATATTGAGACCTGCGGTCGGGTGGTGTCGCAATAGACGGTGTCGTTTCTGATTCATCCCGCTCATGCAGTCTCACCGCACACGACAGTTTCTGCTTCTATCCTGTTTCTTCCTGTCCGGATTCTGCGGTCTGGTTTACCAGATAGTCTGGGTTCGGCTGATAGGGCACGTCTTCGGAAACTCCGTGTATGCCACATCCACCGTTCTTGGGGCGTTTATGGGCGGGCTTGCCCTGGGCAGCTTCTGGGGCGGACGGGTGGCGGACCGCCGCGAGGACAGGGTCTGGCTCTACGGCGTACTCGAAATCGGTATTGGCATCTATTGCATTGTGCTGCCGTTCATTCTGTCGGCGGCGACGCCTCTCTATGCTGCGGTGTACCAGGCCGCAGAGGGGACATCCGTCTGGCTGCATCTGTTGAGGGCGGTGGTCTGTACTTCGATTCTTGTTTTGCCGACGCTTTCCATGGGCGCGACGCTGCCGCTGCTGTTGCGGCATTTCGTTCGTGAGTATGAAGGGGTGGGACGCACTGTCGGGCTCGTATACGCGATCAATACGTTCGGGGCCGTCGCGGGCTGCGTGTTGACGGGATTCGTTCTAATCCCCTCGCTTGGAATTAATCTGAGCGTATGGATCGCCGCCGCGACGAATGTTGGAATCGGGCTGCTCTGTATCTTCTACCTGGAAACTCATAGAAAGCAGACCGGGGGCGTCGAGGCAGCTCAATCCGATGAAAGCCATCCGGCCACCGAAGAGAGCCAAACGGATGAGACACCTGAAGAACAGGAACGATTCACATCTCTGGAAAGCAAGGCAGCGCTGGTGGCGTTCGGCATATCCGGTTTTGTAGCGATGGTCTACGAAGTCGCTCTGGCGCGATCATTCAGCCTTATTCTGGGGTCATCGACATATGCATTCAGCCTGATGCTCACCGCGTTTATCTTCGGCATCGGGCTTGGCAGCATCATCCTGACCAGGTGGGTAAGGCCCGACAAGGATCTGATTCTTGGATCGGCAGTCACACAGCTCGGCATCGGCCTTTCCGGAATTCTGATGGTCGTGCTTATTGGCGAGTTGCCGAACTGGATGGTCAAAGTGCTCTCCGCACATCGGGATTCTTTCGGGCGCCTTCAGCTTGTTCAGTTCGTTTATCTGTTTGCGATCATGATCATCCCCACCTCGCTGATGGGGCTGATGTTTCCGCTGACAACGACTATCTGGACGCGGCGTCCACAGTCCCTTGGCCGCTCTTCTGGCGAGGCCTACTTTTCAAATACCCTCGGCGCCATACTCGGGTCACTGGCAGGAGGATTTCTCTTCCTGCCCTTCCTCGGCATTCAGAACTCCATCCTTGCAGCCGGCTTTATTAATTTCATTGCCTGCGCGCTTCTCATTCTGAGTCACCAGAGATTCAAAGCCGTCTCCAAGTTTTCCTTCTGCACGGGTGCTGTGGTAATCGGCCTGATTCTGACATTCATAGTACCTCGTTGGGATATGCCGCGCCTGAACAGCGGTCTTTACATGTACACCGTTCGATCCCTGCGACCGGGCGAGACGCCTATGCAGGTCCTCGAACGAGAGATCGAAGTGCAGGGCAAAATTCTCTGGTCCCGTGACGGCACAGCCTGCACTGTCACTGTTAAGCAGGAGCCGACGGGTGGCATCATTCTCATGGTCAATGGAAAGATAGATGCCAGCACGGGCCTGGATATAGCAACCCAGAAAATGGCAGGGCACGTCGCGATGATGCTTCATCCCGACCCGAAGCAAGTGTTGGTCATCGGCCTGGGCAGCGGGATGACCCTCGGCTCGGTATTGCATCACGATCCCGAGAGGGCCGATCTGATCGAGATTTCTCAAGACGTTGTCGACGCGGCCAGAATCTACTTCGGCGAGTTCAACAATCACTCGGTCGTTGACCCCAGAACCAAGGTCGTCATTGGTGACGGCCGCAATCATGTCTTCCTCACCGACAGGAAATACGATGTGATCAGCAGCGAGCCATCCAACCCCTGGATAGCTGGAATCGGCAATCTGTTCACGGTCGAATTCTGGGAGAAGTGTTCAGAGCTCCTGAAAGATGACGGGATCATGTGCCAGTGGTTCCAGTCTTACCAGGTAACGCCGGAGACCTTTCAGCTCGTGTTGCGCACCTTCCACAAGGTTTATCCGGAGTCACACGTCTGGTGCATCAATGCGATCGATTTCCTGATAGTGGGCTCGAAAAAAAAGCTGTCTCTGGATTACAGGGATATTCAAAAGCGGCTGGAGAAGGCCGGTATCAAGGCCGATCTGGAATTGATCGACGTCGCCAGTGTTTCAGACTTTTTGAGCTTTTACGTCACCGGGCCCGAAGGCATCGCCAGGTTTACGGAGAGTGGCAACCCGGAGCTTCTGCTGCACACGGACGACAACGCACGGCTTGAATTCGATATGCCAAAGCAACTGTTCCGAAATTATATGGGCATCGTTTTCGAGATGGAGCCGAACCGGTCTCCCGGCTACACCATTCTCAAAGATTCAGCCGAGGCAAAGCAGAACAGAAAATCCATCGAAGTTTCGCAGGAGGCAAGGTGGCACCGAGGCATTGCCAACCGGCTCCAGAAAACAGGCCACATCGGCGAAACGATAAAACGCCTGCGCCAGGCCATCGAAATCCAGAAGGATGGAGGCGCCATTCTGGACCTGGTCACGTTGACTCATGCCAAAGCGAAAGAGGCGTCAAAAGAAGGGAAACCCGAAGAGTCTGTGATACTGCTGAAGGTATTCCTCAGCCAATACGAAAACCTGCGGGAGTTGGTTCTCAATCCGCCTGAAAGATACCGGGAACGGATCGAGGCCCTCGATCCTCTGAAAACAGCTTTTGCAGAGGCAGCGTTCAATGCCGGCCAGATGCAGCGAACGCTGGGAATGAAAACGCGAGATGCCGTCATCATCGAAGATGCCATTGAAGGATTCAGAAAGGCCCTTGAATTTGATCCCGAACATCAGAGAGCGAACACCAATCTCGGCGCATTAATGATAATGAGGGGACGCTTCGTCGAGGCGATCCCGTTCCTGCAAAAGAGCGCAAAACTGAACCCGCAGAATCATGGTGTCCATTACAACCTCGGCGTCGCTCAACTGGGGGCAAACAAGATTTTGGTTGCCATCGCCAGTCTCAAAGAATCACTGAATATCAACCCCACGTTCATCCCGGCCCAGCTCCGTCTTGCCGAGGCATACACAAGAAACATGCAGTTTGAAAAGGGGATAGCCATCTATGAGGAGATCCTGGAGGCCCAGCCGGATCACAAGACGGCGGGAGAGAAATTGAAGGAACTCAGGAACCGCAAGGGTGTAGATAGTGGCAATCCCCGATAATGAGCGGCGAGCCCGAGCCTTCGAAGCTAGAGCTGTCGAAATTGAATCCGGATCCTGACTAAGAAAACGGAAGCGTTAATCACCACCCAATGGAGTCAACGAAATTGAGGGCCAAGATCATAGTGAGGACATTCCAGTGAAGATCACCCGAATCGAACGTACAGTCGTCTGTGTTCCATTTGTGCCCGGGATACTCTCGCCGCCCGATTACGAAGAGTTTTCGGCGAGCTATCCGGAGCCGATCAGCCGTCGCAATCAGGATGTGCTGAAGATTTTCACGGACGAGGGGCCCGTCGGCATTGGGATGAGCAGCCCGTATTTTGGGAAGAGGGAAGAGCCGCATCAGGATCTCCTTGGGCGTGACATCGAGGAGTTCGAGCCGCGAACGCTCGGTGGGTCGGGTTATTCCATTGCACTTCTCGATCTGATTGGAAAAGCGATAGGTTGGCCGGTCTGCCGGATTTTTGGTGGGAAGTTTCAGGACAAGATTCTGGTGGATTACTGGATTCAGCGGATGGGCGCCGAGGCTTCTGCGGCGGCGGCCAGACGGGCGGCGGAGGCCGGCTTCCACGGGATCAAGATGAAGTGCACGATTGACGACGGAAACGTCGCGGATCGAGTCCACGCCATGCATGAGGCCGCGCCTAATCTGCGCATCGTGCTCGATCCCGGACACCGCTTCCACACCGTGGAGCAGAGCCTGGAGCTTGCTCGTGAGATCGAGACCTATGACATCGTGTTTGAAGATCCGATCCCAAAGGACAGTTGGGAGGACTACCGTCGGCTGAAAGAGGAGACCAGCGTCCTCATTGCCCCCCATCTGCAGAACCCTCTACAGGTGATCGATGCCGTACACCACAACGCTGTGGACGGAATCAATGTCGCTCCATCGGACTGGAGTTTTCTCGATATGGCACGCATTGCCGAGGCCGGCGGAGTGCCCGTCTGGAACGCTTCGAATGTCGATCTGGGAGTCCACGATGCTTATCGAATGCACGCTTCTGCGGCAGCGCCCAACTGCACTCTCGGCAGTGATCTTTGCGGCAATTTCGTTCACGAACACAGCCTGCTCGCGGAGCCACTTGTTCAGGATGGTTATGCTGTTGTCCCGGATAAACCCGGGCTGGGCGTGGAACTGGATGACGACGCAGTGCAGAAGTATGCGGTAGAGTCAGTCGTGATTGAATGAGTCTCTTAGGAGTACCGCGGCGACCGTCGAATGCTCAAGTCAGCCCAGCGGCGCGCAGCACTGTCTCTTGCACATCGAGCTCATGCTCCAGGGTCCGATCCGGATCCTTTTCGCCCCTGATGACGCCGATGATGGAATCAAGGTTGTCCATGTAACGAGGGCGGGCCTCGACCGGGATATCCTGCCAGCCTTTCTTGAAACCATCACGGTCCTCATCCAGGCAGAGGCGAAGTGAAGGCGGCTCGAGCGGCTCGATGATGGCGGTGCCGCGTGAACCATAGACTTCAAATCTTCTGGATTTGCCGGAATCGTGTTCCAGGCAGGTCGATTCCACAATGGCAAGAGCGTTAGGGTATTCAAAGACTGCAGCGGTGTTGTTCTGAAACCAGGGATACTTCTCGCCCTCGTGCCTGAGGTAAGGAGTCACGCTGTCGGGTCGGCCGAGCAGGCCAACCACTTGATCGATCAAGTGACAGAGCAGGACGAACATAATCCCGCCCTCGCGTTCGCCCCGTGAATCCCACCTTTTCCAGTGATCATCACTCGAGTTGCCAGGTGAAGACATCCTGCCCCTCACGGAAAAGATCTGGCCGAGCTTACCGGACTTCACCCAGTCGTAGATGAATTCAAAAGCCGCGTTCGTCCGGAACATGTAGCCGAGCTGCAACAGCAGACCTTTCTGGCGAGCGAGATCAAGCACCGATCGAAACTCATCCAGATCGTCACCTGCGGGCTTGTCCAGCCAGACATGCTTGCCGTGCTCCAGAGCTTCCTTCGCGAAAGCGAGATTCTCAGATACGCGCCCCTGGCATGCGATACACTGAATCGAATCATCATCAAGGAACTTTTCCTTCGATGAATACCAGCGCACGCCCTCGTAGACGCTGTTCTCCCCAAGCCAATCGCGCACGTCAGGAGAAGGCTCAAAGACACCGCAGAGCTCGACATTTTCGTTCTCACGCATGACACGGGTCTTGCCCGTGGCGTGGTCATGCGAAATTCCGTATTGGGCAAACTTGATCTTCATCATGCACCTCTTTGTATGTCTTTCTTCGGGAACAGCAAGGCACTGTCGTGCACTATCAACCGTTCTTCAACCATCGCCGCACTGACGCAGGATTTCCTCGGCCACCTGCATGTTTATCAGCGCGTCGTTGCCATCGGCCAGGAATCGGTTTGGAATCTCTTCGCCACAGATCACCTGGACAAACTGTCGGTAACAATCTTCCCATGCTTTGTCTTCTGCCAGCTTTTCGGTCCACTGCTTCTCGCCGCTCACGATTGAAAGCTCGCCCTGGCGGTCGGTCATGAATCCGTTTTCACCCAATAGATGATAACTCATCTCGTAAGGTGGCCGCTCCGCGGCCGTGTGCCCCCAGACGCCGCTTTCGTTGATAGAGACAAGGACCCCATTCTCCATTCTTGCCTGGAACACGATGTGATCCGGCATCTTGTTATCCGCCTCAACGGACGTCCCAACCGCGTGCAGTGTGGAGTATTCTGAATCAGCGAACCAGCGTGCAAGGTCCAGGTGGTGCACGCCGCAATCGAGAGTGCCAAGATTTTCGAGAGAGCGTCTCCTTCGGTTTCCGCTCTTCTTGATGCTTCTCAGGCCGTGGTAGTCCCAGAGATTCACGATGTGTACAGCCCGAAGCCGGCCGATGGCCCCATCCTGCAGCAGCGCCATCATCCGTTGCACAACTTGCTTTCCCCTGTAACCGAATGAGACGCCGACGAACAGGCCGGCTTCGTCCATCATCCGCACGAGTTCTTCTGCTTCATCGACCGTTTCGGTCAGTGGCTTTTCACAGAAGGCATGCAGCCCGTTCGCGGCAGCCACGCGAATGAGTTCAAGTTTGAGGCAGGGATGCACCGGGAGAGCGACCGCATCCATTTCAACCGCCCCCAGCATTGCTTCGAAAGATTCGAATCCCGGGACACCATATTTCTCCACCTGGACAGAGAGACGCTCCGCATCCGGATCGGCAACACCGACAAGCTCTGTCTCTGCCAACGAGTGAATCGTTGGCAGATGACCATAGTCGGCGACCACTCCGCATCCGACGACTCCGATTCGGACGGGTTTTCTTTCTACGAAATGCAGGTCATCAGTCATGGCGCTGTCTGCTTTCATGAATCAGGTTCCGACAAGTCAGTTTTTCGAAAATGAAATTCGCTTTGTCTGCATCAGCCTTGGGATTCGGCCGCATGCAGTTCGAGGAGCGAGAACAGGAACCCGCTGCGGAACGGGAATCTCCACCATTCGGGGATACCTTCCGGCGCCGGGCTGGCGAGACGCTCGAGCTCGGCTGAGGCCAGCAATCTGGCATTCTTCAAGAATTCCTCGTCATCGGTAATGCGGTACAGGTGCAGCATAGTCTGTAGATACGAACCAGACGCGGGGAAGATCCATTGGCCTGCTTCATTGCACGGGCCGGATTCTTCCGGCGCTGACTGCATGATGCCATCGGCAAAGAAGCGAGCACGTTCCAACAGGTAGGAATCGTTCGTCCGTTCGGCGGCCTTTGCAGCGCACAACGGAATCCCTACTCCGCAGGACCAGTATGCAGGCCCGGATTGGTAATATTGATTGCCGGAATGGACCGCAACTTCTGCCAGAGTCGGATCGATGGCTGTCCAGTGATCTTTCTGTTCCTGTGAATGGAAGTGATACGTGTACGCCTCTGTGTGAACGCTGCCATCCTCTACATGCAACCACTCTTGAAAGACGTCGTGTTGCGCGTCGTAACAGTACTTCGCCAATCCTGTGATCAGCATTCGTCCCATCTCTTTCAGTTGGTTTGCCAGTGCAACGGATTTCGAACGGCCCTCCAATGTCCTGGCTGCATCGAGGTAGGCAATCGCTGCGTTTGCGTCACCGATGTTGCAGTAGGTCTGGGCAGTCATGGAAGTTTCGCCTTCTTTCTTGCTTCCCAGAAAGTGAGGGACGAGCCCGGTCTCAGGACTTTGCAGAGCCAGCCATTTGTCGGCCATTGCCTGAGCGCGTGCCAGGCTTTCCGCATCGCCGGTCTTTGAATAGTGGAAAGCCCATGCCTCAATCATCCACGCGCCGGCGCCGGCGAAAGCAATATGCCCGGGCTGATAGGGCATGGTGTGCTCGCGTCTTGAATCATCGAAACCGTAAAACCCATACCGGTTGTAATCCATGGTTTCCGGCCGCGTGATCATTCCCCAGAAAAACGCCTTGAACATCCGGTCCATCTGCTCGGGCATCTTTTCCCAGAGCTTCTCGTATGGGAGACCTGCGGTGAATTTGAAACCGGGCGATCCAGCCCCCATGTACGGAGAAGGGCCAAGTCTCACGACATCAAAATGAGTCATCGCGCCGAAATAGCCCAGGCCGGATCTGGGATCAAAACCGTAGTCAGCGAATGCCTGAATCATTGCGTTCAGAAGTTCGCCGTAAGACGAATCCCCCGTTTCTTCGGCGAGCCGTTCCAGTACGGGCCATATGCCAAAGTCCATCGCAGTTGGGTTCGGCTGAGGCAGAATGGTGTCGAAGATAAAAGTCTTGAAGCTCTTACCGCGCCGGCCGCCAAGGGAACGGTAACGGCGGTTCACCGTGCCTGTCACGGTAATGCAGCGATCTCCGAATGGCGCTCCTGCAAGCCGGGCTGACTGCTTTTCGATTAACGTCTCGACGGTGTCCCGGACACTAGTCTTCAGGTTGGTGGTCGTGCTCATGTTCGAGTTTCCGTTTCTCGGCTGTAAAGCTCATTCGATACTCAGAACAGAGCAGGGTCCGACGATACTCAACCACACTGTGGAGGATGCCTGCCAGGCGCACAAAGCCCTCTGTAATTGTTGAGTTTCAATCACAGGAGCAATACACTCAACGGCATGCGAAGGGGGATTCTCTCGACATTCAGGCGACAATTCTACATGCACTGGGGAATGGTCCTGATTTTTGGGCTGTTCTTGGTGGGGTGCTGCTGCTGTCTGGACGTTTGCGTCGACGAAGTTGGGGATCACTCCTCTGAACAGCACTCCAATCACGAGTTTTGCCATTGCCCTCAGATTGCCACGGTAAATGTCTCATCCGTTCAGCAAGATGTTTCATCCGCCCTGGCTTTCAGACCAGTCTGCCACACGCATATTCTGGCATCTGACCTGTCGATCTCGTCGGCGATAGTGTCGCGCGCTCAATCAGGTGGGCCCACTCAAACGGACATCATAATCATGTCGTCCCGCCTGCTCATCTGATACCCCTCCACATCTTGACCGGACTGGAATCCAGGGCAGTATTTCGCGCCCAAGGTTCTTTGGTTGTGAGTTCCAGATCGAGACTTCTACCCCAGATTGATTTACTAACCTATTAACCGCCAGGTGGCCAATCCTTTCCCCCGATAGGACGCGAGAGCCTGCAACACTCTATGACTTCTGGCGTCCACGACGGCTGACCCCTGTGGCTGCTCGTCTCTGTGGCCAGAGGCGACGACCTCCTTGCCGAAACTATCGATGAGATGCGCAAATTCACAGCCTCTAACTCTAAAAGCACTATGAAAAACGCCTTGATAACATTCGTGGCCTTCTTGCCACTATCGCAGATCTACGCTCATGGCATCTCCGATTCGGATAAGCAGTCCATGCTGGACGGTAGCTATCTAGTATATGTTAGGCTGGGCGCGTCACATATGCTGACCGGCTATGATCATTTGCTCTTTCTGTTTGGAGTCATTTTCTTTCTGACCAAATTCAAAGACATTGTCAAGTTCATCACGGCCTTCACGTTAGGGCATAGCATCACGCTTATCTTCGCCACGTTTATGGAGATCACAGCCAACTATTTTTTGGTCGACGCCGTAATTGCATTGACGGTGTTGTATAAGGGCTTCGATAATATAGATGGGTTCCAAAGATACCTGAAGGTGAAGTCGCCAAATCTCCTATTTTTGGTGTTTGCCTTTGGCCTCATCCATGGCTTTGGGCTGTCGACACGCCTGCAGCAATTGCCTTTAGGCGATGCGGGGCTTCTCCTCAAGATCATTTCTTTCAATATCGGCGTAGAACTCGGGCAAGTTCTCGCCTTGACTGCCATGTTGTTTCTCCTTGCAGGTTGGAGAAGATCTGCATCGTTTGAGCGGTTCAGTGCTGCCTCCAACGTTGGGTTAATTGTCGCTGGTTTTCTATTGTTTTTGCTGCAGATGCACGGTTACTCTCATCAGGCATTTGTAGATGATCTCGCATTCAGTAAAGCCTCACATGGCCAAGAGCATCTCAACATGGCCAGAGAAGCGGGGGGCACGGCAAATATTGCCGAATCAGAGGATTCGACAGAACCTCCCCGCCCGCGAAATGATTCAATCACTATCTCTATCCCGGCTGGAAAGGGTAAGGAATACAAATTCCATTTGGTGAAGGGCGCAGTCCTTGAATACTCATGGAAAACAGATGGTGTAAAGCTGTACTATGATTTTCACGGCGAACCCAAAGGCAACTCTACTGACGCCTTCAAGAGTTTCGAGAAGGGTACTGAGCAGGAATCAGACGGTTCGTTCACTGCCCCCTTTGAGGGGTCACATGGCTGGTACTGGGAGAACAAGGGTTTGGCAGCCGTTGAAGTCACCTTGAAAACAAAAGGTTCGTACGTAATTCTTGGTGTGCCCGGTTCGCTGAAGTATAAATTGGAGTGAACCGGATACTAAAGTTTTGAAATCAGGAAAGTCGTCTCTTATTACCTCTTAACGAAAGGGTAAAGATGAAAAAACGCATCTGCATATCGCTCCTGTTTCCCTGTTTGGTTGCTATCATGATTTCTGGCTGTGGCCAGGGCAACCAAGACGCCGCAGCGGAAAAGATTAAGAACAAAGAGAAAGCTGTAGCTGGAAACGCTGAGGGCAAGATTTCTCAGGCGGAATTCGATGGAATGGTCAAAGATTGGCTAAAGAAAAATAAGGATAAACTAGGCGATGTTTCTTTGAAAGATTTTGGTCTAATGATGAAGGATTGGTATAAAAAGAATGGGGCTCAGATTAATCGGGGCAATTTCACTCAGAAGGATCTTGATTCAATGCTCGCAAACTGGATTCGACGGAGCTCGGAGGGGCACGGCCACGAGCATTAACAATGACCAATAATTGAGATGGTGAGATTGCTGGCCTGTGAATTCTGATCCTGACGAACGCCGCGGGCTGTAAGGATGGCGATCCGAGTTCTATGGTCACTCGCCTTCTATTTTGCTAGCGCTTGTTGTGACCCTCATCTTGATGGCAAGGCTCACCAGAGCCATGAGCCCGAGACCTCTGAGTAATTAGTTAGGATGATGACCCATGCCCGTGCAGTAACACGATGCGGAACCTCTCAGCCTGTGAAGGACGTGAAAGAATCAACAAGACTCTGGCCGATCCCAGAGTCTTGAATGCACGGGGCCTGGTTTACGGTTGCCTCTTTCTTTCCGGAATGGCAGGGCTGATCTATGAAGTGCTCTGGATGAAGGAGCTGGGGCTCTTGTTTGGCAATACCGCCCATGCGGCTGCGACGACACTGACCTCTTTCTTCCTCGGCCTTTCCGCGGGTTCTTACTACTGGGGACGGCGGGTCGAACGCTGCCGGAATCCCCTGCGCACCTACGCTTTCCTCGAAACGGGGGTAGCACTGTCCGCACTCGCTTACTTCGTCATTCTGAGTCTTTATCGGACGCTTTACCCACACATCTTCGGTCTCTTCGGTGAACAGTCAGGCCTCTTTCTCGCAACAAAGTTCGCCATGTCCCTCGGCCTTCTCTTTCTGCCCTCTTTCTTCATGGGCGGAACCCTGCCTGTCATGGCTCAAGCCCTGATAGAAAGTTCGAGAGAGATAGGCATCGAAGGGAGCCTTATTTACGCCATCAACACCTCGGGCGCCGTCCTCGGTGCCTTCTCGGCCGGATTCCTCCTCCCCCTTCATTTTGGATTTCGGAACTCTTATCTCATAGCCATATCCCTGAACCTGTTCATCGCAGCTGTGGCATTCGTTTTAGGTCGAAACAGGCCTGCTGTCTTGAATGCCTCCGCCACACCGACTCCCCAACACTCCAATACTCCAGTATTGCACGACACCCTCCGTTCAGAATTCGCCCCTACTCCCTCACACCACCAGATTCCTGGATATCTCGCGCCGTTTCTCGCTTTCTTCACTGGCTTCGCCGCCTTGGCCCTCGAAGTCTTATGGACGCAGATGTTCGCCCAGGTTTTGCAGAATTCGGTTTACACATTCTCTGCTGTCCTGGTGATGTTTCTCATCGCATTGGCCGCTGGCGCGGTGCTTTCGAGCAAACTTTCAGAATTGAACGTAACTCCCGTAGCTTTCCTCATCTCTTTGTTTGCTCTGGCTAGCCTGTTGACCGCGGCCACTCCCCATGTGCTGACGGCGATTACCCATGGCCTGGATTATCTCAGTCCAAGAGTCGGCTGGTGGTCTTACGTGGGCAGCGTCTTCTATCACGCTGCCATCGTCATGCTGGCGCCCGGCATTGTTATCGGGGCGGTATTTCCATTCCTCCTGAATCTCTATCGCAGTTCGGAAGACCACTGTCCCGGAAGAACCCTTGGGCACCTGACCGCGGCCAACACCCTCGGTGCCATCGCAGGGGCGCTGACCGCGGGATTCGTCATGCTCAACGTCATTGGGCTCTGGCGCGGCATCTATCTGGTGGCTGCCGTGTATGGCTTATTGGGGACATTGCTTGGAATCGTATTTCTCAGGCATTGGCTGGCGAGGATAGTCACTCCGGTCTCCGTAGCCTTTCTTCTGTTTGTCCTGTTCCCTGCCAAGGCAACTGTTCTATGGCAGTCAGAAGTGGACGAAGAACTATTGGAAACCTGGGAAAGCAATCACGGAATCGTTTCGGTCGTCCGACTGAGGAGCGATCTGAAGATTCGCTACAACAACCACTACACCCTTGGCAGTTCAGTGGGACTTGTTGAGGGGCGAAGGCAGGCCGAACTTCCTCTGATTGTTCACGGGGAGCCAAAGTCAGTTCTGTTCATTGGATTGGCTACCGGAATAACACCCGGTGCATCCCTACGCTTTCCTGTCGAGCAGGTAACCGTCTGCGAGCTGGTTCCGGATGTCGTCGCCGCATCGAAGAAACACTTCGAGAGGTACACAAACGGTCTGTTCACTGATTCCAGGGTACGCATCGCTATCGAGGACGGGCGCAACTACCTGGCAGGAAGAAGGGAAACGTATGATGTCATCATCGGCGATCTGTTCTTTCCGTGGAAAGCGGGAAGTGGCAGCCTTTACGCCATCGCGCATTTTCAGTCAGTGAAAAGACGCCTGTCCGAAGGAGGCCTTTACTGCCAGTGGCTCCCGCTGTTCCAGACTTCCAGGCGGGAGTTCTCCAGCATCACCAGAACGATGTTGGAAACTTTCCCGCAGGTCACTCTCTGGCGAGGCGACTTCTATCAGGCCAGACCCATCGTCGCGCTGATTGGGCACAGCGATCCCTCGCCGCTCATTCCGGACGTTATGGTTCGCTCCGCAAGGAGTCTCGCTGCATCCCACGGCCAATCATCGGATTCTGTTACGGTCGCCAGGCCGTTCCTGTATTACGCCGGCAACCTGACGGCCAATAGAGAAATGTTCACTGGCGCTCCCATCAATACCGATGATCGTCCCCTCATCGAATACCTCGCACCGATGACCCAACGCAACCAAACCGTAGGCAGGGCAAGTTGGCTGACCGGCAGTGACCTCCTAGGTCTCCTGGAGAAACTCAACACACGCACTCCGCCTGATAAAGACCCCATGTTGGTCAAACTCACGTCCCGGCAGAAGCGAACCGTCCAGGAAGGACTGAAAGTCCACAGATCCAATTCTGGGAACCAGCGTCTGAAATCGGTAGGGATGAAAGACGGTGCTGTCAGGCTGCAACTTCCCGCCTGGCCGGCTCCAGGGCCATGACCAAAGCATCTGAATGGTCACGGTCGAGCCTTGGACGCTGGAAATGGCGGTGCATGATAGCGAGGCGGTGGCGTTGAAGGCTTCCTGGTCGCGAAGGGGACATGGGCAGTCGTTCCCCGCCTGAAGTGTGAGCGACGCAATGCGTGTGTCTGGGGGAGTGCGAACCGGAGTGGTTAGCGTCGCTGGCGAAATTGAGATCGGAGGGGAACTCTTTAATGTGCTAATTCCTGTCTTGGCAGGAGCTAGGTCCAGAGAAAGGCTCTCTACACGTGTTGAAATCAGAAGAATGCCACAATAGACTAAAACACATGCATCAGGGAATCCTCTCGACATTCAGGCAAAAGACTCACATGCATTGGGGGATGGTCCTTGTACTTGGACTACTTTCGGTGATGTGCTGCTGCTGTATGGATTTTTGTGCGGACGATGATGGGGACCACTCCTCTGAAAAACACTCCGATCAAGCGGTTTGTCATTGCCATCAGGCGGTTGTCAATAATGCTTCATCAGCAGTCAAGGAAGCTTCGGAGGCCCTGACTGCCAACCCCGTGTGTCTGACGCATTTGATTGCATTTGGCCCTGCCGGCTCTTCAACGGCGCTTGAAGCACCGCCTCCTCTAACAGATGGGCCCACTCAGACCGACCTCATGCTCCGGTCGTCCCACCTGCTCATCTGATTCGTTCCCCACATCCTGAACGGAACTGAATCCATTCGCGGACGTTTCGCGTGGTGGTTTCACATTCCTCGTCGTCACGCCCAACTATGGGAGTCTCGCCCAACCGCCGCCTTCGGCCGCAACCGAGGAGTTTCAACTCTTACTTTTCTGTCCCAACTTCCTTGAAGAAAGAAATGCGAAAGCACAGTCTTTTCGAAATCCTGATATTTGCCCTCTGCACGCTCTCCACCCGGGCTGAAGACCCGATCACTCCGGCTACCCCCTCACCCGACACTCCTGCGTTGCCCCAGGTGAAGGCGGACGGGATGTCTCTGTTAGAGGTGATGGACATCGTTGGCGCCGGCAATCCCCTGCTAAAAGCGAGTCGTGAGAGTATTGAGGCCGCCAGGGGCCGAAGGCAGCAGGCTGGATTGCGGCCCAATCCGGAGTTTGAGTTCGAGTCTGAAGAAATGGCTACCGACAGCTTCGGTGATTTTGGAAAGTCGGTGAATACTTTTGCTGTCAAGCATGAGATTCTGACGGCGGGCAAGCGGAAGGCGGCGATGGCCGCGGCTGGCAAGGAAGTTGAGATTTCTGCTTATGAGTACGCGATGCTGAAAAGGGAGATAAACACCGAAAGCAAGAGGGCCTTTTATGCCTTGCTCGCGGCTCAGGAAAAAGTAATTGTATCGACGCGGCTGGTGGAGATTGCGCGAAGGAACGCAGAGGCCAGCCAGCGGCGTGTCGACGCGGGGGATGTCTCCCCAGTGAACGCAGTGCGGGCGACGGTCGCCCTTTCAAAGGCGAGGGTCGAATTGCAGGCGGCAGAGAGAGATAAGGCAATCGCAGTCAGAGAGCTGCTCCTCCTGATGGGCGCCCCTGACGCCACTCTGAACAGCGTTGGCCAGGCGAGAGAACTCTACCAGACAACGGCCGTACCCGACGGAGAGGACGTTCTGACGGCTGTCCTTGAAAAACACCCTCAACTTCGGGGCATTATTCGTGTAAAAGAATTGGCCGAGTTGGAGCAGAAGGTCGCCGAGAAGGAACGCTGGCCGAATGTGGAAGTGGGCTTTGGCGTCGAGACGGCACCTGAAGACGGCGGAGGACGCGAGCAGACGTTCGTTCTCGAATTCGGCATCCCTCTGCCGATATTCGATCGCAACCAGGGCGCCATTGCGGAAGCGAAAGCTAATCGCCGCAAGGCCGAACTCGAACTACAGGCAGGGCGACAGGAACTGACGACCCGTTTTCGCCAGGCATTGCGCAACTACATCTCTGTCCGCCAGCAGGTGGAACGGTATGCCAAAGAAATCGTGCCCGGCGCACGTAAGGCTTTCGACCTGGTCAATCTCGCCTACAAGGCCGGTGACATCAGCCAGTTGGAACTTCTCGAAGCCCAGCAAACCCTCGCCGAATCAGAACTCGAATACGTTGAAGCCCTGGGCGAATTGAAGGAAGCCCAGGCCGAACTGGAAGGGCTGGTGGGGAAATGAGTGTGGAGTAATGAGTAATGGAGTTAAAGAGTAATGGAGTAATGGCGCGGACTTAAACGAGCGTGGCATGGGCGTCTCGAAGGTCCTTTGACCACGGGCGAGACGCCCAGGCCACGATGGTGAAAGCAATGCCAAAACCGCTTAAGTCCGCGCTATTCGAATAATGGGGCGAGCTTTAGAGGACCTGTCATACGAATTCAATCTCTTATTCGTAATCTTCAGTCTTTTTCATATCGAATCTGGGCTTTTCAGGCGCTTTAGGGCGCGATCTCGGCAATCCCGATGGAGGAAAACACATGAATCCCAAACAGAAACAGTTCATCGCAGTCATCGGCTTCGTAGCAGCCATTCTCTTCTTGGGCTGGACCGCAAGAAGTTTTCTGCCGCATGTCACGGCTGAGGAAGCGAAGCAAGAGGAGCATGAGAAAGAAAAACATGAGGGTAAGAGCAAAGAAAAACACGACGAAGACGAACACGAGGGCCACGACGAGCACGAAGAACACGACGAACATGAGAAAAAAGGCAAAGCTCGTTCAAAGGAAAAGCACGACGAACACGAGGGCCATGACGAGCACGAAGAACACGACGAACATGAGACAAAAGGCAAAGCTCGGTCAAAAGAAAAGCACGACCAACACGAGGGCCATGATGAACACGAAGGCCACGGGCATGAGAAGGAAGGGGAAGCCCCATCGAAATGGAAGATCGACCAGGAAGAGGGCGCAATCGTGCGTATTGACCCCTCAATGCTGAAAGAACTGGGCATCAAAGTGGCGGCGGCTGGGCCTGGAAGGCTGTCAAAGACCGTGGCCCTGCCTGGCAGCATTTCCTTCAATAACAACCGAGTCGTCCACGTTGTCCCCCGGGCCGAAGGTGTGGCTCGCGAGGTTCTCAAGAATGTGGGCGATACAGTGAAGAAAGGTGACGTACTGGCCGTACTGGACAGTTCGGACGTTGGTGAGACCGCTCTGCAACATATGAGCGCTCACAACGAGTTCGATCTGGCGAAGGCAGAGCTGGACAGGATCCGTCTCATCGTCACCAACACGCGGAAAATGCTGGCCATCCTGGAGAAAGAGACCGATCCGGAGAAAGTCGCAGACCAGCTCGAGGGGCTGAAGATTGGCGAAGCCAAGGCGGAATTGCTGGAAAATCTGACGGAGATCGGGTTAGCCCGACCGGCCTACGAAAAGCAGAAGAAGCTCTTCGAGTGGCAGAAGACCATCCACGAGGCCACTTCACAGATGCTGAAGACGCTGAAAGGCGTGACTGGTTCCGAAGACGCGGCAAAGAAGATAGCGGGCCTCCGAGTCGGAGAGGCGAAAGCGGAGATCCTGGAGGCCCTCACCGCCAGAGAGTTGGCACAGGTCTCTCTGTCAAAAGCGGAGAAGCTATTCCAGTTCCAGGAGCCCATCTACAAGAACACCCTGGAAATGCTCACCGTCTTCAAAGGCAGTATTTCTGCCACGGCGGCCCGCGAAAAAATAAAAGGTCTTAACGTCGGAGAAGCCAAGAAGGAAATCATCGAGGCATTGGCCACGGTCGAGCTGGCAAAAGCGAACTTCAAACGCCAGCAGCAGCTCCTCAGGGAAAACGTCGGTTCCATGAGGGCTCTGCAAGAGGCCCAGAAAGACCTGGACTCCTCGGCCTCGGCCTACGATTCGTTGCTTGAGCAAGTACGGTTGACGGCTGAGCAGGACTTCCTTGAAGCACGTCAGGAATACCTGACCGCGAAGCAGGAGCAGATGTCCGCGGTGACCACCTATCCGGCGCTCCGAGAACAGATCGCTGTCGCCTCAGAGAGCGAGTATCTGGAGCAGGAAAAGGAACTTCTGGAATCGCTGGGCGAGTGGATAAGTGCCAGGAGTTCGTTTACGGCCAGGATGGAGCAGGTCGCGTTCGACTCCGACGTGGAGCTGTTGACCGCGGAGAAGACATTCAAGCTCGCCCAACATCAGCTCCGGATCGCGGAGGACAAATTGTTGGTTCTGGGTCTGTCCCACGATTGGGTGGAGGAGCTGACTCATAGCGAGGCCGCGCGCATCACTCATCTGCCGGTCACCGCGCCGTTTGCCGGAACGGTCGTTGAAAAGCACATCTCTCTTGGTGAAGTCGTAGGCGATGATTCAGACCTGTTCCTCATTGCTGACCTCAGTACGGTCTGGGTGAACCTGAGCGTATACCAGAAGGACCTGCCGTACGTCGCCAGGGGGCAGAAGGTCCACCTATCTGCGGGGCATGGCCTGGGCACGGCTTCGGGGACGATTTCCTACATCTCGCCCGTCCTGTCAGCATCCACACGCACTGCGCTGGCGCGGATCGCACTGCCTAACCCGGAGGGCAAATGGCGGCCGGGCCTGTTCGTGAACGCGGACATTGCCGTTGGCTCCATCGAAGTGCCCGTGCTGGTCCCGAAGGGCGCCGTATTGTTGTTGCAGGGCGAGACAGTCGTGTTCGTGGAGACCGATGAAGGATTCAAACCGGAGCTTGTGAAGACCGGGCGATCCAATAAGACCCACATAGAGGTTCTGTCCGGGCTCTCGAAAGGCCGGCGTTACGCGGCCAGCGGCGCTTTCTCCTTGAAGGCCCACATCATCACGAGCGGTCTTGATGCCCATGCGGGCCATGGGCACTGAACGCTCGCCTCAGCGAAATTTCAAGGAGAACTTCAGCAATGATCGATAAGCTCATCGAAACCACTCTATACGCCCGCGGCCTCGTGATCGTCGCCGTTCTGGGCATCATCGGCTACGGCGTTTTTGAATACCGCAGAATGCCGGTAGACGCCTTCCCCGATATCTCACCCATCATGGTGCCCATCTTTGCCGAGGGCCACGGCATGGCGCCGGAGGAGATTGAACGACTCATCACCTATCCGATTGAATCCGTGATGAACGGCCTGCCCGGCATCACTCTCATCAAGTCAACGTCCGCGTTCGGCATGGCCGTCATCTACATCTACTTCAGAGACGATGTGGACATCTATTTTGCCCGGCAACTCGTGGCCGAACGGCTGGCCAGTGCCATGGCTGACCTGCCTGAAATGCATGAGCCACCCACTCTCGGTCCCATTTCCACCGGGCTGGGACAGATCTTCATCTACTACCTCACCATCGACGAAGGCGTTGATACCGGCGGGAAAGATCCGAACACCTATCTTCGAGAGCTGAACGACTGGGTCGTCAAATTCCAGCTCCAGACAGTGCCCGGCGTCACGGACATTCTGTCCATCGGCGGTCACGTCCTCCAGTACCAGATACGGGTGAATCCAAACGCCATCCTGAAATACGAGCTTTCTCTCGAAGACCTCGTGAGTGCAGTTCAGGAGAACAACCGCAACGTCGGTGGTCAGTTCCTGGTTCTTTCGTCGGAGGAGAGCCTTGTGCGCGGCCTGGGTTTTCTCGAAAGCCTTGACGATATCCGCAACCTCCAGGTCAAAGTCGAAGACGGTGCACCGATCCGCATGAGCGATGTCGCCGAAGTTACCTATGGCAACGAAATACGTCGCGGAGTCGTGAGTCTGAATGGCCAGAAGGAAGTGGTCTCAGGCATTATCCTCAAACTGTTCGGAGAGAATACGTCCGATGTAATCGAGCGGGTTTATAAGAAGGTGAAGGATGTTCAGGAAGCCCTGCCCAAAGGCGTCGAGCTCAAGACTTACTACGAGCAGGGAGAGTTGGTCCACCACGCCACTCGGACGGTGAAGATCGCACTTATCCAGGGAACGGCTCTCGTGCTGCTGACGCTGCTGGTCTTCCTGGGTAACGTTCGGACTGCCTTCATCGTGGCACTTTCCCTGCCGATATGCGCGCTGGTTGCCGTGATATTCATGGGCCTGCAGGGAATCTCGGCCAACCTCATGTCACTCGGCGGGATCGCCATTGGGATCGGTATGCTCGGCGATGGCGCCATCGTGATGGTCGAAAACATCTTCCGGCACCTGAGCAGCCCGGAAAATCGCGACCAGAACAAACTCTCCGTGGTTCTGGCCGCTGCGAAAGAGGTAAGCCGCCCCATCGTGTTTTCGATTGCGATCATCATCATCGTCTTCCTTCCGATATTCACGCTGGAAGGCGTCGAAGGTAAAATGTTCTCGCCCATGGCGTTCACGATTAGCTTCGCCCTCCTGGGCTCGATTGCTGCGGCCCTCATCCTCGCTCCGGTGCTCTCTTCTTTTCTGGTTCAGCAGGGAGAGAGCCGGGAGTTCATCCTGGTAAGGTGGCTGAAGGCCCTTTACCG
>JASLXP010000581.1 GCA_030740295.1 Planctomycetota bacterium | reverse complement strand
CTAGCCGTACCTATTGCCATCTATTTGTTTATCACCTTCTTTTTCCGACTTGGCGTCATTTCCATCTACGAATACCTGGAAAGGCGTTTCAATTACCCCGTGCGTGCCCTGGGCAGCATTTTTTTCATCCTCATGCGCCTGGCGTGGATGGCGACCATCGTCAGCGCCACGTCCCTAGTCGTCACCGAACTCACCGGCATGCCCACGTGGCAGTGTATTGTTCTGACGGCAATGGTCTCGGCGCTATATACGCTGCTGGGAGGCATGAAGGCCATCGTCTGGACGGACGTCATTCAGTTTGTCCTGTTCACCGGCGGACTGGTTGGGGCGTTGATTGTTATCGGGCTGCATGACTCACCGAAAGAGATGGTTGAAGTGTTGGTCAGCGACGACAAGTTGAGGATGCTCGACTTTCGCCTTGATCCGACCATTCGGATGACGACGTTTGCTGCTATCCTGGGGGGAATAGTTAATGGTCTCAATACCGTCTCTGATCAGGTAAGCATGCAGCGATACCTGTCCTCAAAAAGCCTACGTCATGCGCGCTTAGCGCTTTGGGTTAGGCCGCTTCTGACACTTCCCGTGACGTTGATGCTGTTTGGCCTGGGGCTGGCTTTGTATGCTCACTACAGCCTGCATCCGGGTATGGCCGAAGGGATCACCAAGGGCGACAAAGCCTTCCCGCACTTCATTTTGACTGAGATGCCGCACGGGCTGGCGGGTCTTGTTATCGCCGCGGTGTTTGCCGCGGCCATGTCGAGCATCGACTCGGGCATCCACACGCTCAGCACTGTTACGATCGAAGATTACTACAAACGATTGATCGAACCCGACATGACGGACCGAAAGTGTCTGTTCCTTGCCAGGTGTCTGACGGTTTTCTGGGCGGCGCTGGTCACGATTGCGGCCCTTCTTTTCAGTGGGGTCGGGTCGATAGTCGAGATGATGAACAAAATGGCATCTCCTTTTGGCGGGTGCACCGTGGGCATTTTCGTTCTGGGCACGGCAACGCGCCGCACGCGCGCATGGAGCGCCTTTGCCGGCAGTCTTATTGGTTACGGCCTTGTGTTATGGGTCATATACGGGTTCGGTCGCGTCGATGGCCGGTGGTATTTGTTTACCCGCGCCGAGGACGTGGTGAGGATATCGTGGATGTGGTATCCGGTCGTGAGTTTCCTGGGCACTGTGATACCGGGTTATCTGATCAGTCTCTTCCTGCCGAAGTCGGGCGCGGATAAGTCCAGGGGCCTGAACATCTGGCAGCAGCCCGCCAAGGCGGACTGAGGGCGAGGTCACTGCTTGGCAAAGGCAAGCGTCAGCTGCGGTCTTGGCCGAAGGGTCACTGCCTACTCTTGCCGTCTGACGCCTCAACCATGGCCAGGATTCCTGTCCTGACGACTTCCGACAGATCGCTCCAGGTGTCGATCACCTTGGCCAGATCGGAGTCGCATGGGGCGATTGGGGCCCGGGAATTGGAGAGGTTCTCGTACTTTTCGTCAACACTTTCCCGTAAGTACTTGGAATTACTTGGCTCGTTGCGGGTTCGATTTCAGCCGCCTCCATCCTGCTTCACTCCGGTCTTCGGGCCGGAGCTTCGCAGGACTTATACGTCTGCTCACTTGTCTCGATCGTCCGGCAGACTTCCTTGACCGTCTGGCCCTTGCCCAGTTCCCGATCCGCCTGCCGCAACTTCGAGACAATCTGCTCCGGCGTGTACTTCTTCATCTTCGAGTCTCCTTCCGACCTTGTGGTCGGCTGAGACTCTCACTCAACTTGGACCAGTTTTAGGGGAGCAGGTCAACCTGCCACGGAACAGGGTCGGATGACGCTTCCACTTCCAGCGCAAGAACGCTGTCCGAAGAACGGATGCGTGCCCCCGTTGCTCTTGCGAGATGTGGATCGAAGCCTTCAGGGATCCAGAGATATATGTGGCCGCTCTCCTTGTCGGGTCTGCTTATCGTCCCGCTGAGTGTCCTGGCTTCTGGATTCCACTGGGTATTCGAAATCTCCACCGCCCCCATGGACAGATGGAAATCCGTACCCACCACCAGGGGAGTTCCCCTGTCCTGATGCAGGGCATAATGGCGCCCTGTCAAAGGAGGCAGGGCAACCTTCAGAGCCCCGTCTTCTATTGTTGCCATGTCCTTCGTCCAGAACTCAAACGCCAGAGACGCACCGTCAATGCCCAAATCCGAAAGCCGCAATTCATAGTCGCGTGGTTCATCCGTCAGGTTCAGGAGCGTCAGCAGGTCGTGGCCGAATCCGGTTCGCTCCTTCGGGAAATGGTAAACTTCCGGCAGTTCCCTGTCGAAAAGGTCCAGCGGCCGCGCCGCATGCCCCGTCACCGGCATATTGATCGTATAATACCGAAACTGCTGTGGCGCCATTCGGGCGACTTTGTCTCCACATGTCATGGGCCCGCCAACAACGAAATGGATGAGGCTGCGAATGCGGAACTCTTCGGTGCGCTCCGGCACGACCCGGGTTCCCACGCACAGTCCGCAGGCGTCCGACCACCA
>JASLXP010000580.1 GCA_030740295.1 Planctomycetota bacterium | reverse complement strand
AGACTCCAGGCGCTTTGTGATGTCAGAATCCAGCTCGAAAGAGAGCAGACCGGTTACGGCCCAGTAGCGGACGGCGCTGTCCGGATCATCGAGGCGTTCGATTAACTCCTGCTTCCCCTGCTCCCCCAACCGAGCAAGATCCGCGGTCGCCAGGATCCGCTCAAGGTTATTGCAATGGTTGCCGACCTCCTGATTGACGCCGCCGTATTCCGCGGCACGCACAACGATTTCTGTTTCGTCGATCAGGCCGAGGTCGCGGGTCTCGAGCATCCAATCGAAAAGCTGACTGCGCAGTTGCTCTTTGATGGGCTGGTGATCGGGATCGTCGGCAAGGTTGTGGACTTCTTCAGGATCGTTTTCGAGGTTGTAGAGTTCCTCGTGAGGTTTTGAATCCTGCCAGATGGGGAATCGCCGGTAGCTCTCAGGGAAGCCGTGATGACCGACCATGACCGGCGGCCCCAACTTCAGGAAAACGCCGTCAGGGTCATGAATCTTCTGCACTCCCGGCAGACAGGAGGTCTCCCAGAAGTCCCGCTCAGGCGTTCCTTCCGATGGGACTTCCGAGAAGAATCCGCCATCCGGATAAAACGAAGCGTAAGGTCGATGCGGAAGAAAGTTTCGGATGTATCGATACTTTGGGGTTCGGACTGTCCGAATGACTTCGTTGCAGTTGTCCAGCCGATCGCGAGCGCTGCAGACATAGTCTCGCGGCTCGTCCTTCTGCTGGCCGAGAAATGCACGTCCCTGAAAGTGTTCGGGACAAGACAAGCCGGCCAGGCTCAAGAGCGACGCCCCCATGTCCATGTGCATCACCAGATCATCCACCGTGCTGCCGGGAGGGTGTGGAGCAAGATGCTGGTACCTCTTCGGAAATTTGACGATGAGCGGAATCCGGAGTCCGTCGTCGTAGACGTGCGTCTTTGCGCGCGGATAGCCCGAACCGTGGTCAGCCCAGAAAAACACAATCGTATCGTCGGCGAGGCCGTGCTCCTCGAGTTTCGTAAGCACCTCGCCCACCCGGTAATCGACCTGCGTCACCGTGTCGTAGAAGAGCGCCATCCTCTCGCGAAAGAGCGGCACGTCCGGGATAAAGCTGGGCACCGGCGCATCGGCCGGATCATGGAGTTCCTCCTCCCGAAGCAGATTCGAGCGCTTCTTGCGAACTTCGTCGGGAGTCATCTTAAAAGCGCTGGCGTGCGACTCTGAGAAGCTGAAGACCGCAAAGAACGGCTTGTCTTTGGGCCGCTTCTCCCATAGGTCATCGGGCCTGAGGTACTCAGCCCATTCGTCCTGAGGGATGTAGGAATTGATATCCGTATTGATGTGCGTGCTGATGTAACCGGCATCCATCAGGTACTGCGGCAGAAGCCGGACATGCTCCGGCCGGATCGCAAAACTACGATGATGGTGGGTCCCAAGGGTCGTGGGATGCATGCCGGTAAAGATGCTCGTGCGAGATGGCGAGCAAATCGGCCCTGCGGTGAAAGCGTTGATGTAACGGATGCCTTCCGCTGCCAGTCTGTCCAGATTCGGAGTCGTCGCATAGTCGTCGCCATAACACCCGAGATGGCTTGCGCACAGGTCGTGAGTATTGATCCAAAGGAAACTGGGTCGAGGGTGGTTTTCGTTCATGACCTTTCCTTCTGCTAATGCGCCCCTATCACCAGCAGGTCCCGCGGTGGGAGCGGGAATTCCTGCAGCATGACCCGGTGCATCATTTCCTTCATCAGTTGCCTGCGCGCTTCCTGGTACCCCGGATCGTGCACGACGTTGATCAGTTCGTCCGGGTCGTTGGTGAGATCGTGGAGCGTTGGTGCAGTTGAGAGAGGCTTGATTAGAGGCGCGGCATATGCTGGAGATGACAGCAGAAAGAGGATGGTGTGCCACTGACTGTTCATTGAGTTCCCTTTCCTGGTTGTTTAGTCTGAGGGGGCAGATTACTGGCTTCTTCTCCTGAAAGGAATTTCTTCAGTTGCCCTTCCAACAAGCCATACGGGATGCTCTGCTTCTGTCCGTCTGTGTCGCACATGGTGTAGCGGAGACTCCACCGGTATCCGGTGAGGTCGAAGCGGGTACTGAAATTGTCCATCCCGTTGATTCTGCCCTCATGGTTTACGTTCCGGCCGGTTGGTTCATCATGGGCATGGACAAACCTGAAGCAGAGAAACTGGCAGCGAAGCTGGGATACAAGGACTACCACCAGATCGCAGCCGAAGAATGGTTTCCCCGTCGAAAAGTATGGGCTGGCGGATTCTTCATCGACAAGTACGAGGTGACCAACGAGCGCTGGAACCGTTTCGTTCGGGCGTCTGGGTTCAAGTCGGCGGACAAGCGCAGGAAGTCGCCCATCGAAAAGCAGCCCGGAGAGTTTGGCCTCTATCCCGTGGTGCGCGTGCTGTGGGGAGAAGCGCAGAAATATGCCAACTGGGCGGGAAAGCAGCTCCCTTCAGAGGAGCAATGGGAAAAAGCGGCGAGAGGAACGGACGGCAGGCTGTATCCCTGGGGCAACGAGCTGCCGACCGCTGAGCGAGGGGTCTTTGTCAATCTGAAGACACACAAGCCCACGATGTTTCAACCCGTTGGTAGCAAGCCGAAAGGCGCCTCGCCCTACGGCTGCCTGGACATGTCCGGCAATGTGTATGAATGGACACGCGACTGGCACGAGCCTTACCCCAACAACCCGGAACGAGATCGTCTGCTGTCATACATGGGCCACGAGAACGGCTGCCTTCGTGGCGGCTCGTTCTATCACGCCATTCACGCCTACGGATGCGCCAAACGCTTCGGCCTGAAACCTGCCGAAACCTATTACCACATCGGCTTCCGAACCGTCTGGGTCCCACCACAGGGATACTTTCAGTCGCAGGCATACAAGGAAGCAAAGGGAAGAGCCAAGGCGCGCAAGGGAGCCATCGAAGAACTCCGTAAGATGGCTTCGAAGATGCTGCCTCGGTATTTCTAGCAAGGACGAAAGATGATTGAATTCCATAAAACGGTTGGGCTCTGCTGCTGCATTCTTGTTCCGTGGACCTACGTGATGAGCGAAACTGCAATAGAACCACCCTCTCAACGCCGTGAGGCATTCAAGGTCGACGGCCGGCCCGCTTTCGTCATTCCGACGGACAAGAAAACTGAAGGAAAGACGCCATGGGCCCTCTACGCGCCCATGCTTGGCAAAGGACTTCCAGGTGGAGCAGAGGACTGGATGTTCAACCAGTTTCTTGATGCAGGGATTGCCATCGCTGGCGTGTCCTTCTTAGGATCCCACCCGATCTTGGTCCACATGTCGAGGGTGCCCCGCAGCGGATAGAAGTCCCTCGTGCAACAGGCCGCGGTGAAGTCTTCGCGCGTTATCCAATCTGGGCGGGCAGGGGAACTCAGATGGGCGGTTACAACCGCTCCGGGCAGTTGGAGTTGTTTGACAGATCGAAGTACGCCCAGTGGATGAAAGAGAATTCTGTTGAGCCTGCCCCGTGATGTGTGACGTTCGGCAACAATCTCAAACAAACGGCGGGCAAGACAACGCAATAAGCATCAGACCTGCATGAAAACTGGATTTTTGGCTCAACCTACCACGCGGCTGGATCGGGTATCTCGACGGTGCGGCCAGTCTTGATCGATTCCACTGCGCAGATCCCGGGGAGCGTCATATTCGCGGCGAGGCCCACATCGATCGTCGATGGCTCACCATCCAGCGCGGCTCGCGTGAAGTCCTCTACGATCCTGACGGCAGGGCCGGCGTGGCCACCCATGCCCTCCACGTATTCGGGCAGTGGCGGGTACTCGCACTTCTCCCGATGCATCTCCACCGGTTCGTCCTCGTGACTCCAGTAGGTGGCGACGAACCGGCCCTCCTTGCCTCGTCCGGTCTCGAAGCTGCCGCGATCGCCGTAGAGCGACAGGTAGTGGCCGCCAGGGTGCACGTTGCAGAATGAGTTCATGAGCTTGAACAACGTGCCCCTCTCGGAACGCAACACCGCGAGTTGGAGCCAGTCGGTCTCTGTTTCTGTTCCCGGTGGCCGCTCGCCGGACACCGCATACCCGGTGACTTCGACAAAGCGGTCGCCGGTCAGATGGAGATACGGGCCGAGTCCGTGGGTCGGGTAGAGCAGCGGCGGGAAGTCATGACGCCAGGCGGGGTGCCCCTCCGCGTCGAACCAGGAAGACTCCATGTGATGCAGATACTCCGCCTCGCCATAGTAGATCCTGCCCAGCTTGCCGTCTCGGTAGAGCTCCTGGGCTTTGAGTACGCTGGGCTCATAGGGCCAGTTCTCGGCCATCATGTACACGCGGCCTGAATCGCGAGCCGCGGTCACAAGTCGCCGGCACTGTTCGATCGTCAGAGCGGCCGGAACGGCGCTCAGCAGATGTTTACCTGCCTCCAGGAGCGCGATGGACTGCTCCCCATGAAGCGGGGCCGGAGTGAACAGAGCCACCGCGTCGACGGTGTCGCAACTGATGACCGCATCCAAGTCCGTCGTGGTGAACCGAGGGCCAGCCTCGTCTGCCATCTGCGCGAGCTTCACGGTGTCCAGATCGCAGAGGCATTCCAGCTCGCAACGTGCGTGACGCAGGAAGCCATTCATCCAGGTTCTGCCAAACCGTAATCCGACGACCGCGACACGCAGTTTGTCCATTAGTCGAGACTCGTTGAGTGGTTGATAGAGATCAATTGCTAAGTCGAGGTGAAAGCTCTGAAGCGACCCCTGCCAGCAAGAATTGAGCCGGCGCGGCCAGGGGAAGCGGAGCCGTCTCAGTCACCGTGTTCTTCGCGAAGTCGTACTCCCAGCGTCGATTTGGGAATGAGTTGGGATTTACGGATCTGACCGTTATCCTTCAGGCCAGCCTTGGCTGCCCGCACTTGCAAAGAAAGAACGTCGAGGGCGCGCCCTGCTGAACTTCGTTAATTGATACCCCGTATGAGGAGGAGGAGATTAGATGGGACGGAAAGACGGTATTACTCGGAGTGCCTACAAAGCTTGGATGAAACGAGTCTGTAAGCTTGCTCAAAAAGGTCTCCCACACATCGATTTCAGTCGTTATGTAAACGACAACACGGGCCTGATTTTTGATGACTATAAGGACGTCAACGATCCCAAAAGCAAACAGAAGAGCGCTTATGAAAGATTCGCTATCTTTCAGCTTCTTAATGTTTTGGGAATGTCAAGGTTCCCCAAGGCGTGGTTGAAATCCATCGGTCTGGGTGGGCTTTGTGTGAAGGTGATGGTTGTGGAAAAGGGGCAGTTCTGCTGCGTCCATAAACATCCGAGAAAGATCGAATGCTATCTCATCATGTATGGCACCATGCATCTGGCTTATTCCATGGATTGGACAGAGTCAGACTATGCAGAGCTTAATAAGAAAGATACAAAATCTGGATTCATGCAGATAGATTCGCATCTACCCGGAGATCACCGACTGGAAGATTCTGGTATTGTTTTGCCTCCGGGGAGAGAGCACTTTTACCACGATTTGACGCCTTTTCACATGCCGATTTCCGCCGGAGATGAAGTGGTTTGGATGCCGAGAAGCACAAACCATGCATTTACTGCTGGAAAAGAAGGGGCCGTGATCCTGGAGTTCTCCAGCTACAGCCACGAACCCACGGCAAGTGCAGAATCCGGTCCTGAAGAGGCCCTGCTTCCCCAAGAACTTTTCGGTATCCATGACAACGTTTTCGTCGATCCACGGATTGCCGAAGCTCGTCTGGGGAACAGGTTTCTCGACTAACCCAACCTGCATCACGCAGAACCACCGAAAGAGGCCGAACCGTTGGCGGCAGATACATTTTGTCCTTTGTTTGTTCGGCTGACTACGTGCCCAATGGTCCCTCCGAATGAGAACTCATTTATGCGGCACGACCATCCTACAGCGCATCCTACAGGCTTCTTTGGATTCAGGGCCTTGCCCAGAGCAGGCCAGCCGTGAGCTCTCATGCGCCTGCCGAGATCGTCACGCCTCTGGGCAGGAACTTTACATCCCTGTCGTTGCTCACCTTCTCGCCCGGCGTGCTACGGCCATTGCGCACATCTTCGTCAAGCAGTTTCAATAGTGTGTTGACCTTCTCCGGATTGTCCTTCACCAGGTTCTTTTTTTCAGCCGGGTCATCGGCTAGATTAAATAGCTGCATCGGTGGCAGCCCCTGCTTCTTGGCGTCCCTTTCTCGCGGAGCGCTCCAGCCGCCGCTGCCGGCGGAGAGGCACAGCTTCCACGAGCCCTGCCGGATGGCGAACGACCCGCCAATCGAGTGACTGATCAGCGTGTCGCGACCTGAGCTCGACTCTCCCTTGAAAACCGGCACGAGGCTGTAGCCGTCCTCGCCGCCAAGGGCCTGTTTCTGCTGACCGGTGATCTGCTCCAGCGTGGCGTACACGTCGGTCAGGCACGCGAGCGCGTTGGTCTTGCCGCCACCTTTAATCTGGCCTGGCCAGCGCGCGATAAACGGCACGCGGTGACCGCCTTCGTAGATATCGGCTTTGTGACCGCGGTAGATCGCGCTCGGGTAGTGGCCCTTACTCTGCAGGAGTTGGAAGTTGCCCTCGGGTGAACAGCCGTTGTCGCTGGTGAAGATGACGAGCGTGTTGTCATCGAGTCCGGCTTCCTTTACCGCGCTCAGCAGTTGGCCCATGTGATGATCCATCTGCATGACGAAGTCCGCGTAAGGATTCAGCGCGCTTGCGTCTTTGAACGGCGGCACAGGAACGATCGGCGTGTGCGGCGCGGGCAGTGGCAGATACAGGAAGAACGGCTTGCCATTCTTCGCCTGCTCAGCGCGGGATTTCACATACGCCACCGATTTGTCGAACAGATGCGGCAGCACTTCGGGAATTTTGAAATCCGATCCGATCGGCCCCTTGCGATACCAGCCGTAACGGTCTTCTTTCTTGCTGACGCCTTCTTCCCGATCGGGCTGCGCGGTGATTTTGCCCGTGTCGACCCAGACGTAAGGCGGCATGTCCAGCGAGCCGCAGTGTCCGTAGTACTGATCGAAGCCGTTAATGTCGGGGCCGTTCCTGACGGGTTTGGTGAAATCGATCTTCTTACCGTCGCGAGCCCAGTCCCAACCAAGGTGCCACTTGCCGATCATCGCGGTGTGATAGCCGGCCTTGTGCAGCAGGTGTCCGAGCGTCGGCCGGTCTGCGGGGATGAGGTGATTGCTTCGTCCGCTGAGCACGCCCCGCGCGAGGCGCGAGCGCCAGTTGTACCGTCCGGTCAACAGGCCGTAGCGTGTCGGTGTGCAGACGGAACTCGTGGTATGCGCGTCGAGGAAAGTCAGCCCCTCGTCCGCCATCTTCTGCAGGTGTGGTGTTTTGATCTTGCACTCGGCGTTTGTCGGGGAGACGTCTCCAATCCCCAGATCGTCTGCCATCACCAGGATGACATTCGGGTGCTCTGCATGAACATATCCAGGGCCGTGTCCGATAAACAACAGGATCACCAGGGTTGCTGTGACGCCCTTAAAGAAATCAAATCTGCTCATATGTAGTTTCCTCCAGGTTGATGCTGTCATCAGATTCGCCGACACAGGCGCTCGCGGGTCTGGTGTGTTCAGGTCTCCCCTTCTTGTCGAGGATGGCTGGCTGACTTTTGAGATTTGCCATCACTCTTATGCGATAACTG
>JASLXP010000579.1 GCA_030740295.1 Planctomycetota bacterium | reverse complement strand
TGGATGTGCTCCTGGAGGCCGACGGCTTCACCCGTGAACGCTCCGGATATCACTACGGAACGGTAAGACATTTCATCGATTATCTGCACGTTGCCAGAGATAACGGCATCCCCGTCAGCCATGATTTCATGAACAAGCTGCGGTTGAGTGTTGAAGCCTGCGGGAAGGCCCTCTCACCGGGAGGCGATACACCGATGATGGGGGATTCGGGCCAGAAGCATCGCGAATGGCCTGATTCCGCGAATCTCGAAGGCCTCCGCGGATGGGCCGCAGAATTCGAACTGCCCGAGCTGAAAGCAATCGCCGAAGCCCTCGATCCCGATTGGAACCCGCGCATCGAAGGCCACCTGATCAGTGGAGGAAGAAATCTGCTCGCGGATTACGAGCGTCTTCCGACCGGCTCGAGTTCACAGTTTGCCAGTCTGCCGCTGGATACCGTTCTGCCTGCGTCGCACTACTACTTCATCCGCAGCGGCTGGTCGCGAGATTCTGATTGCGTTGCACTTGAGGCAGGTGAGCTTGGCACTGTAGTCAGCAGCCACGACCACACAGCTATCTTTGGTTTTGAGCTTTACAGCCGGGGCCGCCCGATCCTGATCGATAACGGCAGCGGTCCATACGGCGATTCACCTGAGCGCCTCTGGCGGGTCAGCAGCGCGGCCCACAATGTTGCCACCGTGGATGACGAAGATCACATTCCAATGACCGAGGCAACCGCGGAATGGCGATGGACGCACACGGTGGCGCCCAGGGTCGATGATTGGATTTCGCAGGAGCGCTACGCCTACTTCAGCGGCGCGCATGAGGGCTACCGTCATCTGCCCGCGGAGCGTCGAGTGGCCAGTTGTCGCCGCAAGCTCTTCTATCTGCGAGATGAATACTGGATCCTGATAGACCGCTTTACTCCGGAGACGGATACAGAACACACCTACCGCCAGCACTTCCATGTAAACGCAGAATGCGAACTGGTTGGCAATCGCCTCATCACACAAGGGAACGGCGGCAACCTGATCATTCAGAGCGCGAATGAGGATGCTGCCGATGTTTCACCATCCCTCGATCCGTGCCCGTTCCCACTCGAAGGTTACGACAACCCCTGGCATTTCACTCTATCGAGCCAGCTCTCGGGCAGGCACATCTTTGTCACCTGCCTCGTGCCGTTTACCGAAGATGAGTTACCTGACCTGGATGTGCAGATGCTGGCGATAGAGTGCGACGACCGGATCCTCGATCCCTGGGAAGCGACCGCAGTGGAGATCAACATCAGCGATCGCCGCGATGTCTATGTTGATTTCCACATGCAGTGGAATCTGCCCTGGCGGGCAGGCGGCATTGAAGGGGATGCCAGGCTGTTTCATTCTGCTCTGGCGTGAGTCTCTCCGGCTCAGCTTCACACCGAGCCCATAGTGAAAACAATTGCTCCTGCGAGCGACTTATTTCCCGGCGTGTTTCTTGTAGAGAGCGTAGAGCTTCGGATGCCGCTTCTTCAGGTCGTCTGCATTCTTCGCCTCGATTTTCTCGGTTTTGGTTTTTCCACCTGCGGTTTTGGTGATGAGTAATTCCAGGGCATCTCCCTGTTGCTCCCTAATCTCAACCGTCCTCTCCTTTTCCTTGACAGTGATCGTCCTCACGCCGTTGACATTCGTGACGGATACGCTGTCACCTTTTGCAGCAACAGCAGTCGTCACACTCACTGATATTGTCGCCCGTCCCTGACCGAGCTGGATCACCTGGCCGGGCACAACCTGTAGACCGCCACCGCCGCCGATCTGAATGACGCCGCCCTGGCCACCACCAATTTGCAGCACCGCAGTCGCAACCCCGGCCTGTTGTTTCGGCTCATTCGACAGCGAGGCAATCTTGTCTTCGTCAACACCGAGGCGTCTCAGCGCATCCTTGGCCGCTGTACTTGTAGGTGCGTCTTTCGAGCCAGCCAATCGCTCGATGACAGTCATCCCACGGATACCGGTTTCTGCTTTACCTGATTTCATCGCCACTTCCAGGGCCGCAACAGAAACCTTCCCGGCGGTGACCAGTTTGGTTGTCGCGGCTTCTCTCTCGGAATACTTCTCGGATTCAAGCTGGGTGATCCATTCGGCCACCTGTTTGGACGTGGCGCTCTGCGGCTCATCTCCGCGAGCAGAGGTAAGGAACAGGGCAAACAGGCTGCAGGCGAAAAAAGTTCTGTGCTTCATGGCTGGTGAGATCGGTAGGAAAAAGGGAAGCGAGGATTGGCCAGATAGTATCAGAACTTCACTTGTTTACCCCAAGGTACGGAATTTCGGAGGGGGGGGCCGGCACGTAGTATCTGTCTCGGAAATGAATTGGGTCTCGGCAGCCTGCCTCAAGCTTCGATGTTCCACTTGGCCACGCCTGCGTCCCGCTGGCACCGGGAGCGACCGCAGGTCGCTTAGCCGGCGAGACGCCTGACAGCCATAGGAACTTCTCCCCTTGCGACACACCGCAGGGGTCGGTTACAAACTCCGCATACCAGACTGATCCAGATTCCTCATTCAAGCTCATCATGAAGATACGAAGTCCCCGCATCGAACACCATGACTGGCACGAGGTGAAGGCCATGGCCGAAGCCAACATGGTTGTGCTTATCCCTGCGGCCACCATGGAACAGCACGGCCCTCATCTTCCATGCGATGTGGATAACTTAATCGTTCAGCATCTGTGCGATGAGACGGCGCGAAGGGGACCCGATCTATGCACGGTAGCGCCGCTGATACCGTTCGGTTTTAACGAACACAACATGGGCTTCCCTGGCTGCATCAGCATCGGCCCGCACACGCTGATTGAGCTTTACGCGGACGTTGCAGAGAGCTTCGTGCGAATGGGATTTCGGAAAGTTCTTTTTCTCAATGGTCATGGATCCAATCCCACGTTTCTGACCATTGCGTCGCGAAAGGTGGTGAACAAAACCGAGGCACACGTGGGCACGGTCAGTCACTGGGATTTAATTTCTGACGTCATTGGCGAACATCGCGAGAGTGATTACCCCGGCGGCTGCGCGCACGCGGGGGAGCTCGAAACTTCGCTCTACCTTCACATCTGTCCGGAGCGCGTAAGGATGGAACGCGCTGTGAAAGAGAATCAACCGCGTTGGGCCGAACAGTTCTGGGTAGACCTCCAGGGCGGCGGCCCGGTGGCCATGTGCGATGACTGGTCACGCATCAACGAAAGCGGCGTGGAAGGGGACCCTCTGAATGCCACCGCAGAAAAGGGGAAGATTTGGGCCGAAGCGACGATTGAGCGCCTGACCAGATTCCTGAATGAGTATCGAGCTCGAGAGATCCTGCCGAGGCGAAACTATAATCACGTGCCGGACGATGCCGGAGGTCCGAAGGCGTAGGAGAGTCCAACGCCGCAGACCTGGTGTCCAGTTCACGTGTCGTCAAGACGCCACGAATGCCAATCCTACAGGTGTTTTACACTGTTCAGCTACTCTCACTTCAGCTACTCTCACTGGCTCTGTTTCACATGAACGCGGAACCCGCAGAACCGCAGCGCCCGAACATCGTTGTCCTCTTTGTCGATGACATGGGCTTCTCAGACGTGGGATGCTTTGGCGGCGAGATTGATACACCTAACCTTGATGAGCTTGCCGCGAACGGAGTTCGTTTTACACAGTTCTATAACACCGCGCGCTGCTGTCCGGCGAGAGCGAGTCTGCTTACTGGACTCTACGCTCATCAGGCCGGCATCGGGATGATGGTGTATCGTGATTTCGGGGAAGGCTATCTCGGCAACCTGAACAACAGATGCGTTACCTTTGCTGAAGTGCTGAAGGACGCAGATTACCAGACGATGATGGTCGGCAAGTGGCACGCAGGACACGAGCCGCATTCCAGGCCGGAGGTGAGAGGCTTTGAGAAATTCACCGGCATCTATCCGCATATCGACAGCTATTGGAAGGTCCTGAAAGCATGCGACGTGTATCGTGACAAAAGACTTTTCATCGAGGCCGGTGAGAATCCACAAAATCCGTATCGGCCGGGCGAGGAGTTCTACACGACCGATTTCTTCACTGACAACGCGCTCGATTACATCGACCAGGCAATGCAGGAGCCGGGAAAGCCATTCCTGTTGCACGCGTGCTTTAACGTCCCTCATTTTCCCCTCGAGGCGCCCGACGACCTGATCGAAAAGTACCGGGGGCGCTATAAAGGGGGGTGGGATGTGCTGCGCAGAGAAAAGCTGGATCGAATGAAAAGGATGGGGCTGGTCAGCGAGAGCCAAAAGCTGCCAAAGGTCAGAGGTTTCAATACAGTGGAACGGAAGGGCTTTGCCTTCAAGCCTGCTGTCGAGACCGACACACTGCCTGCATGGGAGTCATTAAGCGAGGAAGATCGGGAAGAATTGGATTTCCGCCGCGCGATGTATGCCGCACAGATTGACAAT
>JASLXP010000578.1 GCA_030740295.1 Planctomycetota bacterium | reverse complement strand
TGCCTTCGGCCGCAACCGCAGCTACGATAGAAATACCACGGATGGCAAGGCCATCCCACGGATGAAGAAGTTTTTATTCTGTCTTCATCCGTGGGATGGCTTTGCCATCCGTGGTAATTGTCTCCGCGCTGCGCGGAGAAGTCACACCCACAGAGTTTAATCGCCATGGAACTGACTGATCTGCAACGCAACACACTGGCCTATTACAAAAGCCAACGGCATCAGCAGCCGACTCTCTGGGGTATGATGAAGGGCTCGTTCAACAAGAATGCAGGCCATGCTTTTCTGGTGGCCGTTCTTGTCGCCATCGCCATCGTGCTGAAAATTCCGATCCTCGCGGGCGCTGTGCTTGGTTATTGGGTGGGCAAACTGAATCGTGACGTGCGCAGTTATTCACGCTGGGTGAAAGTGTGGGCTGTCTACATGGAAATCATCCATTGGAAACGGGTGGATGAAATGCTGGGGTCGAACACAAAGAGTGGGCAAGCGAATTAGACGGCAAGCGAGTTAGGGACAGACGAATGGGGACAGACGAATAAGACAGAAGCGGAAAAGGGACAGACGAATGGAAGGCAAGACCTCCCAGAACTCCAACACTCCAACACTCCAACACTCCAACACTCCAACACTCCCATCCCTTCCAAATGACCGCTGTCCGTCTTCATTTAGTATTCGTTCACCTGCCTGTGGTCGGTTGCCTGATCGCCCTTGCCATCCTTCTGTTGGCGCACAAACTCCGCGAAGAGATCGTTTTCAAGATCGGTTATGGAATTCTGCTCTTCTGCACGTTTTCAAGTGTGGTTGCCTATATCTCAGGCGGCTATGCCTATGAAGGGCTCGACTCAAATCCGTCCATACAGTCCGAACAGAGCGATCCTCATGCCTTGATCGCCCGTGCCGCATTCATGTTGATGGTGGTGGCCGGAGTAGCCACGCTAAGCGTGTTCCTTCAATACCTTCAAGGCGAAAAACCTCACCTCTGGCATCGCCGGGGAATCCTCATTGCCGCGTTCATCCTGGTCTATCTGTTTGCGTGGGCCGCACACCTCGGGGGGCGTATCCGGCATGAGGAGATTCGAGGAGCGTCCTATCTGTTTCCCGAGATTCAGTGGAGCGAGAGCAAGGAATAACATGCCCCCAGACCATATTGGTTAAAGCAACCGCTGAGCGCCGGCACAACCAGAGGCTGGCTTCGCCCGTTCTGACCTCATAGAATCGAACTTTCAGATAACGCATTCCGCATTACGTCAGCCCATGTCCGACACAACTCTCAAACGCCGCAACTTCCTGAGCACCGCGTTCACCGCGTCCTCTTTCTACATCGTACCGCGCCACGTCCTTGGCGGGCCGAACCACACTGCGCCGAGTGAGGTCATCACTCGTGCCGTGATTGGCACGGGAAGTATGGGCCGCAACCACATTCGACAGAACAAGGAAGGCAGTGCGCCACAGACACTGGCCGTGTGTGACGTAGACAAAAATCATCTTGCCCAGGGCCTGAAGAAGGCCGGTCCTGGCTGTGAGCCTTATTCTGATTTTCGTGAAGTGCTGGAGCGCAAAGACATCGATGTCGTGCACGTGGGAACGCCTCCGCACTGGCACGCTCTCATATCCATCGCGGCCTGCCAGGCCGGGAAAGATGTTTACAGCGAAAAGCCGATGACCCGGTTCATCGCCGAAGGGCGCGCGGTGATTAATGCCGTGCGCCGGTATGGACGTATCTTCAGCATTAACAACTATGGGCGCGGCGGCTTCGAACGCTACCGCAAGCTTGTTCAGAGCGGGTTGCTCGGTTCTCCGCTGACGGTTCGTATGAATCCCAAAACAGGTTACAGCTTCAAGGTCAAACAATGGCGCGGTCAGCACAACGTGTCCCCGCAAAAAGTGCCCGGCGAGCTGGATTACGACATGTGGCTCGGCCCAGCGCCGTTCAAGCCTTATTTCGCCCATCGGGTGCACCGCAGTTTCCGCGGCTACTGGGACTACGATGGTGGTGGCCTCGCGGACATGGGCCAGCACTGGATCGACCCCATCCAATACCTGCTCGGTAAGGACGAAACCGGGCCGGCCGAGATTGAGGCCTACGCGCCCTGGCCCGCTCATCCGGACGCGTGCGGCATGTGGGGGCGTCTCACACTCACGTACGAAAATGGTGATCGGATCATTCTCGAAAGCCACGAGTGGGGCGATTACGACAAAGAGCCTCAGCCCTTCCTTGAAGGCCCCAAAGGCAAAGTATTCCACAGGAGCGGCCGTGGTACTGACCCCGACGATCTCTGGTCGCAGCTCAAAGCCTACCCCAACCCGCCGCGCCTCATCAGCTTCGATGAAGCTCTCAAGAAGCGTATCGACCCGTCACGGCGTCCCAGGGTCGAGCACGCTCATCGCTCCATCAGCCTCATTCATCTCTGCAATATCGCGATCCGCACTGGACGTAAACTGCAGTGGGATCCCATGAAAGAAGAATTCATGGGCGATCCCGAAGCCAATCGGCTGGTGAATGTTCCGATGCGGGCGCCATGGCATCTGTAAAAGCAGGAAGAGTGGAGTGACGCAGGAAAGGAAACGGACCGATCCTGCAGCGCCTGGCTTACTCGGATGTCATTCCTTGACAATCAGCCATCGTTTCAGCGGCAGGCAGTCACCGCTCACCTTCAGGTAATAGTTGCCGGGCGGAGTGCCGGGCGGCACGGTCACTTGCAAACGCGCGGGCAGTCGAATCTGCGTGGCTTCGGCGGTACGCGGCAAGGGTGTCTCTGCCGGCCCGACTTTCAGTCCAGGGGTTCCGACGCGAACAAGCCCGTTCGATAGCCCGATCCATTCGTCCGTCTGAATTAATCGGCACAGGTGCGAGCCCGAGCGGAAAGGAAGGCTCTGCGTCATGCAGCCGGCAAAGGCGATGGCAGCAGTCACCAGAAAAACTACTTTCCAGCGACCAACTCTTACGCTTATCGTTACTTCCTCGGGCCGACCTTGGGTCATGAATGTTTTTCCAGGCTCACAGGCTGGTGCCAGCCTGCGGCCACAAGATGTATTCGCAGCTCGCCGCTACGGCCTCACCTTCGCGTTGATGGCTTCCACGAAACCGGCAACTGTTTTTTTGCACATAGTCTCTCCCCATTCTGCGGTGGCGAGTCTGGCTTCGTTGCCGGGGTTCCAACAGAACCTGTAATCGTTCTCGCGGATGAGACTCAGGTCGGAATTATCCGGGCGCAGGTAGAGCATCCATGAAGTCTCGTTCTTGCCCGCGTGGTCATATTGCCCATCGGGCGGGGTCATCATCTCTACCTTCGCTGGGGCCGGTTTTCCGCTGGCTGCCCACCCGGCGCCGAATCCGTTACGGGACGCCAGCGAAGCACGATATGCCTGGATCGCCATCAAGGTCGCGTTTGCCTGAGCGCCGCCCAACCCCTGATGCACCTGCACAAATGTAACGTCCCGCCAGCCCATCGCTGCCATGCCGGTGATGATGCCCTCAACAAATTTGTGATAGCGATTGCCATCGATATCGGTGGTGGCAAGCTCGGGCCCGGAAACGCCGTAACAGGTCGGGCCATACCAGATGGTCGGGGCAACAACGGCAGGAGCTTGTTCCGCAGCCATGAGCAGCGGATCCTGGGCTTCGTATCCATCGCAGCCAATGGGATTCTGATTCCCATGGTTTTCGAGTACCGCGCTTGGAATGAACAGGGGGTAACCTTTCGCAACACAATCCCGGAAAAGATCCGGAGTTAATTGCTCAAGCCGAAGGGGCGAGTCTCCGGGTTGCAGGGAAAAGTCCGGCTGGCTGGGTCGTTTCAACTCGTAGCGCGCGTAACGCTGCCAGTTCAATTCGTCCCGATCCGGGCGATCCCACCAGTTGATCCCAATCTCAGGATCCTTCCATAGATCATTAAACAGGTTCGCCCGAACAAATTCGCAGGCAGATACCAGCGGAGCGCTGCGGCTCGGATCGTTATCGTCCACATAAGTGACCATGCTCACGGATTGAAAACCGATTTCAAAAAGCGTGGTCAAAACGTTCTCCAGGTACGATGAGAACGAGTGCACCTGCATATCGAACGTGCCGTTTTCCGGCTTGCCGTGCGTATAGCCGGTGGGGCAGTACCAGATCACCGGCGCAATGATGGCGTTGTGCTCTTTCGCCAGAGCGAGCAGCGCATCGTCCTGGTATGGATCGAAGCCCAATGGCTCGTCCGGTCCGCATGCATCCAGGGCCGCAACAGGAACGAGGCATCCGGCCTTCCTGGCGACCGCATTTTTCACCTGACAGACGCGCAGCGATTCCAATCTGGAGGGGATCTCAACATCGTCTTGCGGGAAGAAGGATGTGTCGTGCATATAAGGGCTGGACATTGCATGACTCCACAAAATTGGTCTTCTCAATTATTCACGCCTGCAGTCAGAGCAGGCCCTGTTTCTTTCTCACGATCCATTCAATCGTGAGTAGTGCTAACAGAATCAGGTAAATCAGGGGGTGATCCCAGATATCACTAATTTCAGTCTTTACTGTTTTCTTGCTCGCCGCGGTTAAATCTTCGGGAATCTTGTCTATTTCTGCGATCGAATAGTATTTGCCGTGCGTCAGGGCGGCGAGGCTGACCAGGAGAGAGCGATTGAGCGCGTAGTCCCGAAACTCGGCAGTGCTTTGCTGAACAGCAAACACGGCACGATCTTCGCCAATGAGCCCTTTGGCATCGCGGGCACGCGAAACTAGTTGATAGAGACCGCTTTCATTCACCGGCAACTGCCAGGGATAAAGACCATCCTGAGATAAGTCCGGCGCCAGCTTCCGTCGAATCAGTTCCCCGGACGGTGGCTTGATTTCCAGTTCGACTTCCGCGTCGCGAGACGGTTCATACCGATTATTTAGAACACCTACTTCGATGCGGGCGGTCTGGCCTCGTTCATAAAGAATGCTGCCGGTCTGTATGGTTACTAATTGGTTAGGCACATTAATTCGGTACGCCGCGAGCCACCGAATCGCGTTTTTCCAGAATTTTTTATAGTAACGATTGTCGTCGGTCTCTCCGAACAGATCTTCGAAATCCTCACCCCAGCCTGCCGTCGTATCCGGCATAAAAGCCATCGAACGGCCTTTGCCGTAATGCTGCACTGCGAGCATTATTTTTCGGCCGTATTTCGTGCGATCCGTCGGATGCTCTGCCAATGTCGTCGCAGCGGGCTTAGAACGAATGACGTTGCTGTAGCCTTTGAAATCAGGCATCGAACGCCAAACGGATCGATTTTTTGCCGGGTCATCCAGCAATCTCATGATGGGGTGTTCAAATGCCTCGGGAGTGAGCTTCCACTTAAAGCTGACATTTTCGACGTGCCGGTCGTCGCGCCCGGCCATATCAACCGGCAGCATCTGATCGATAATGGATTCGTCGTACCCGCCTGCGCCGAATGCGGTCCAGCCGCCGATCATGCAAAAGCCGCCGCCGTATTCGCCTACAAAATCGACCGTGTTCTTTAATTGGCCGTCGGTAAAAAGGCCGATATCGATATCGCTGCTGACAATGACATCGTATTTGAATAGTTCTTTTCGCTCCCGAGGAAAACCTTTGTCCGGATGGGTGACATATCCGATGCCGGCTTCCGCGGCCGCGACGACGTCGTCCCGGAACAGGCAGGTGACCTCCACATCTTCATCTTCGAGGAGAGCCTGCTCGAGATATTGGAACTCCCAGAATTTTCTGTCTGCACGCCGGTATTGGCTGCCCTCCATATAGAGCACACGGATTTTCCGCCGGGATGAATTCACAGTGAAATCGCGCTCGTTGTTCTTAAGAATCACTTCGCCCGGCTGCAGTGGGATCTGCAGCCTGTGGCGCAGGAGCCCTTCTTCGGTCGGCGTGAATTCAAATTCGACCGTGGTGATTTCGTCTTTCAGCGCGACTTCTTTGCTGGCAACCGCCTCCCCGGCCCGCGTAATCTCGATGGGGACAAGGCGGTGCTTGAAACCGCTCTGCCGGATTTTTGCACGGACGACGACGGTGGTGTTCATTCGAACGATTTTCCGGGTCGCAATGCTGACGATTTCGAGATCCTTCACCTCTTCCGTCCCCATGCCCACCACCAGTAACGGCACTCCCCTTCGCGCAAACTGCTCTGCCGCGGAGAACAGGTCTTCGCCGGAATTGTCAGCCCCATCTGTTACCAGAATCGCGGCGATAGTATTGGCGTCCGTCCCTTTCTGAGCGAGTTCTTCGAGGCTTCGCTTGAGATATGTGTGGTCACCTTGGGCCTTAAGCGATTCGAGCGGTCGCGCCTCGCGGGCCTCGGTATCCAATTCGAATACGCGGAGCCGGTATTTTTCCACGAGCTCATCTCTGAGGCCGGAAGTTTCGAATTCACGAAGGAATCGATTCAGGCGGCTTGCAGGCCCGTCATAATCTTCTATGCCCATGCTTTCGGAAACATCGATAGCAATGGCGAGATTGGGGTCGTGTTCCGAGGAAAGAACCTTCTTCATCATCGGCCTGGCCAGGCAGATGAGAATCAGAGCAAGTGCTGCCACTCTCAGCGAGATGAGAGCTGTTCTCAGCTTGCCCTCCAGTCCCAGACGTGCCGGAAGATACAGAAGGACTCCGCCCGCAAGCATCGCGATGGCAAGTATCCAGTATAGCCCGCCCGGCCAGGGCGGGGGTCGGTAGCTGATTTGGGCGAAGAGAGGCAAAGCGTAAAGAGTAATACGTGATGAGTAATGAGTAAGTTTGGCTATGTTAGTTCATCGGGCTTGGACATGACAGTGGGGAGGAGGGGGCATGGCTTATGAGATGAGATGAGATGAGATGCTGGATGCCGTGCTTTTATGGAGGAGCATCCAGAATCCAGAATCTAGAATCGTATTCTCACCACTCGCCCCCCTCCCAACAGAACCGGCACTCCCGTCCACACTTACTCATTACGTATTACTCATTACGTATTACGATCCCACGGTCACCTTGTCACCGGTCCCACTCGTAAGTATCTTTAGCGTCCCGCCTCTCCTGCACTGCACATGACAGCCAAACAGAAACAGAGCCCGCCGAGTAGCGGGCATGATTACTTTTTTGTCTCCGTTCGTGAATCCGTTGAGCTCGTTCAGGAAAATGTGAAGAGACTCACCGCGCCTGACAATCGCGAGTTTGCGGAGACTTTGATTCACCGGCTCATCTTCCTGAAGTTCCTCGAACACCGCGGCTGGCTGGACGGCAATCCGAACTACCTGCAGGAGCATCTCGACGAAAGACCGCCGGGAAGATTCTGGTCAGATTTTCTTTCGCCGCTCTTTCATCGATGCCTGAGTCAGATCCCGCACGAACGTTCCAGCAAGATTCGTCAGCGCTTCGGCAACGTGCCTTATATTGAGTCTGACCTGATTGCGCCGAACGAAGACTGGACCAGCCGGAACATCAAGATCCACGGCTGGGTCTTTCGCCGCATCTTTAGAAACCTGCTGAACCGGTATGAGTTTCAATTCGAAGGCGAGGGCAAAAGTGTCATCACCCCGTCCGTCCTTGGCTATGCGTACGAAGAGTTGATAAACGATCAGCACGGGCAGGGTGCCTTTTATACGGACCCGGTCGAAGTGACGTTGATGTGCCGCGAGAGCCTGCGCCAGTTCCTGGAACTGAGCTGCCCCGAGGCCCCGAAATCCCTGATAGCGGATCTTCTGTTTGGCGATCCCATCGAGCATTCCAGTGCTTCACGACAGGACGATCTCCGCTCGCTTTATGGAAGCCTCCATGAGGTGAAGATCTGCGATCCCGCGGCAGGCACGGGCACTTTCCCGGTCGGGATGCTTCGGCTGCTTTCGGAATCAATGTCTCGACTGGGTGAGCTGCTTGTTTCGGATCCAGACTTCGAAGCTCGGGTGAGCAGCGGGATGTGGGTCGATCCTTCGAACGCGTTGCAGCTCAAGAAGCACATTATCGAGAACAGCCTCTACGGCTGCGATATCGACCGTTCTGCCGTGCGCATTGCGAGGCTGCGCTTCTGGCTGGAGATTCTCCGCGAGTGCCCATCGCCCGATGAGATGCCCGTGCTCTACTTCAGCCTCATTACCGGCGACGCGCTGGTCGGCGGCCTCATGGCGGATGACTACGGCAATCTGATCACTATGGAAGAGACGCTGGGACGCACGGACAGGCTGCATCAGAGAAAGTTTGGTGAACAGTTCATTGCCGATTTCGGTGCGCTCAAGAGACGGGCCATCGATACGAAAGAATTTGCCGAGCGTGCTGCCATTGAAAAGGCCATCGCCAAGGCCAGGGAACGGCTCCTGAAAAATCTGGGAATTGTGCCTGAGAAGTCCGGCGGGCATGTGCTGTGGGAGATCGATTTCGCCGAAGTATTCAGAGGGGCGAACGACGGGTTCGATATTGTCATCGGCAATCCGCCTTACCTTCGGAAAGAAGAGATCAACTCACTTTACGAATCAATCGGACTGCCCCTGACCAAGAAACGCCTCCAGCAGATCTACAAGCGGGTGATCGGCGATACCATCAGCGGGCACGCAGACCTCTATTTGTACTTTTATTTTCGAGGACTCGAACTTCTCAAGAAAGAGCACGGTGTCCTCTGCTACATTACGTCCAACGCCTGGCTCGATGTCGGTTATGGCTCGCTGCTGCAGGAACATCTCCTCAAGCGCACCCAACTGCGCGCGATCATCGAGAATCGCGTTGACCGTTCGTTCAAAGTGGCGGACGTCAACACGGTGATAGTTTTGTGCCACACCCGTGGCGAGGGCGGCGATGACGATACAGTACGCTTCATTCGAGCGAACGAATCGTTCAAGAAAGCATTCTCGAAGGAATCGACCGCAGAAGTCATGTCTGTCAGCCGGCCGGACAAGATTCGCGGGCTGCAGGTATTACCCGTGAATCAGAAACACCTGCTCAAAGAAGGATCGGATCGGGACGGCGAATATCTGGGCAACAAGTGGGGCGGACGCTACCTGCGGGCGCCGCTCAGCTTCCATGCTCTGATGGACAGCCATGAATGGCTTTCGATGTGGGAGGTCGCAGACGTGGTGACCTACCTCAATACTGGCGGGTGCGATGGCTTTTATTTCCTGCACAGGACGAATCAGCAGAACGGGCATACCGAGGTCGCATCGCAAGCCGCTCTCGATGCGCGCTTCTGGATCGAATCCTGTTTTGTTGAGCCGCTGGTGCGCTCGCCTTCGGTGGTCGACCGGCCACTCGTCACGAAAGCTGACATTGAACACTTCTTTCTTCGGATTCCGGATGACACCATCACCACCGGTCTGAAGGTGGAAGATTACATCGAGTGGGGTGAGGAAAACGGTTACCACAACCGTTCTGGCCCCCGCCGCCGGTCGCCCTGGTGGAAGCTGCCGAGACAGGCATTTAACGGATACAAGATTCTCATCAGCCGCCATCATCACGACCACTTCAATTGCTTCTACAATCCGGAGCTGGCGGTCGCGAACAGTTTCTACGGGCTGATCGTTCACGAAGAATCTTTTTCAGAACTGGCCTTGATGGCTTATCTGAGCTCCACCCTCGGCGTAATGATGAGCGAAATCTTCGGGCGCACAAACCAGGGACAGGGCGTGCTGAATACATACGGCGAGGACATCGACGTCTTCCCCGTCTTCCGCCAGGTCTTCACCACCGACGTGAATTGGGACGAGGTTCTGTTCCCCTACCTGCAGCGCCCATTCAGAAACATTTTCGAGGACTGCGGCTGGAACGGCCCGGACGCCCCGCTCTCCCCATCCCCCGAGCGCGCCACTCTCGATGAAGTGGTTTTCGGCTGTCTCGGGATGGATGAAAGCACCAGGACTGAGCTGATTAAGGCGACGTGCCACTTGGCGGAGCAGCGACTGAAGAGGGCGTCGAGGAGGTAGCTTGGAGGCTCCGAAAGCCCGAACAAGTCGGAGCACTCCCCAGATGGCCGCTGCTGCATACGATCTCACTCATCCTTCAGGATGCGTATCCGAATATTCCGATAGGCGACCGGGCCGTGGTCTCCTTGCAGCATGATTGGGCCCTTTGGTTTTTCATCGCGGTAGGCCGCGGCACGGGTTGGGCCGGTGACTTCCACGTTTTCGTGGATGACCTGTCCGTTAAGGACGACTCTGACAAATTTGCCGTTCGCTGTTTTTTGTCCATCGGGACCGAACCTGGGGGCACGGAAGATGACCTCGAAGGTCTGCCATTCTCCGGGCGCTTTGCTGGCGTTCACGCGGGGCGGGTGCCCTTCGAAGCCCTGCTTTCCCTTGCCCCGCTTCGAATCCCAGCGCTGATAGATGCCGCCGGCATCGCCATGCTTGACCGTCTTTCTGCCGTAACTGTCGAGCACCTGAATCTCGTAACGGCCCATGAAATAGATTCCGGAATTCGAGCCCTTCGGCACCATGAATTCTATGTGCGCCTCGATATCTCCATGCTCGATCTTGCTGAGCAGATTTCGAGTACGGCCTCTCGGACCATTGTAGATGACGTCCTTGCCCTCCTTGACCGTGAGCTTCCGTTCATTGGCCGGGTCTTTGGATACTTCGCCGACTTCGGTCCAGTCTCCGGGCGTTCGCCAGTGCGATACACCGCCGTCTGCCACGAGATTTATCCAGGCGTCTTCACTGCACGCGAGGCAGGGAATGAGGGTAAGCAGTAATGAGTAATGAGTGATGAGTAAGTTTGATCTGGTGGTGTTCAGAGTGCGGGTGTTGGGAAAAGTCATGGTGTGTTGGGATGGAATGATGGAATGGTGTGAGCTTGAGGAGGATCAACTGTTGACAGGTACATTCTCTTAATCGTTATCTTAATCTTTCTCCTGATCGGGATTGCCGAGGCCGCGTGTTACAGTGCCTGAAAGATCAGGATCCGATTATGGGAAGGATTAAGAGAACGATAAAGAGTATGTCACGGAATAGACCTATCTGCCCCATCTGATACTGGATACTGGATTCTGGATTCTGGATTCTGGATTCTCGCTATTTCGATTCGCTTACGACCCCGGTTTTAGATCAGACACATGCAGAGACCTGACAGCATCCAGCATCGAGCATCCAGTATCAGTATCGAATGAGCTGACACACTTGTTTCCTGGCAGACCCTAACTAAGAAGGTCCCCTCCCTACTCCTTCCCAAACCGGCGAGTCACTCGCTTCTCGAGTTCTTTCGCCAGCCGGGGGTTCAGCTCCCTCAACTGGATCAACTGTGCTCTCGCTTCGGACTCATGTCCGGTTTTTACGAAGAGCGATCCCATTTCGAATACTGTCCGGGAGTCGTTTGGATTCAGGCGGATGGCTTCACGAAAATGTTCGAGCGCTTCTTTGTGTGCCCCATACTTCGCGCTTATCCGGCCGAGCTCACGCCTCACTGCAGCATTGTCCGGTGCGATATCCTTCGCAGTCATCAACTGTTCATAGGCCAGCTCGAACATTCCCCTGATGTTGTAGACATCCGCCAGCAGAATGTAAGCCTGGACATACTCCGGGTCGATGAGCAGAAGTTTATGAATCAGCGCTATGGCTTCGTCCTGCTGGTTCTTGTGAATCAGAATCAGGGCGAGATTGTAGTAGGCGGTTTTCGATTTCTGATCGAGCTCGATGGCCTTGCGATATTCTCCAGCAGCCTTCTCGAGGTCATTTTTGCGATGATAAGCGATGCCTCGCCGGAGATGCTGCTCGCTTTGACTTTTATTAAGCCAGCCTTTCATTATGCCGGGAGCCGAAGGAGGTTTTTGGGGTGGACTCGCCAGCAGTTTCTTCTCTACCTCTCTCGATACACTGGCGAGGTCGCTCTCCAATTCTGCATCGGTCACGGAATTCGAATATTGATACATCTGCCCCATCGCGCCGCCGACCAGCCCAAGACATATCAGGAAGGAGAAGGTCAATCGCAGGTGAGTGAATGTCGTCGATTTCTGCCGTCCGGGAACGGGCAGAGCCAGACCGAGCACGGCACCTGTTACCAGCCCGGCCATATGCGCAAAGTTGTCTATCTGTGGAAACATCCAGCCCACATAAAGATTGAACGCCACGAAGACAAAACCCATCAAAAGCGAGATGAGCAGATGGCACGAGATCTTTCCCGTCCTGGCGTGAAAGATCGGCAGCAGCTTCAGCAGACAGAGAATGTGCACGCCCATGAAGCCGAACAGACACGCGGAAAGCCCGACCCCTATTTCCGGGCTCATGCTGTAGCTGGCCGCCGAGCCGGCCACGCCGCATGCCACCAGCACAGACAGGAATCGGCGATGTCCATAGGCCGATTCCACCCACGTGCCCAGCATCACCAGGCCAAACAGATTCACCCCAAGGTGCCACCAAGCCCCATGAAGAAACATGGTCGTGACCAGCCGCCAATGCTGCCCCTGGTCGATCAGATGGTTTACCTTTGCTCCATACTTGATCAGCAGATTGACCGACGGGTCGAGGGCATTCGCCGGTACCGTCAGCCAATACATAAACAGGCACATCACCAGAACGACGATGTTGAGGAATGGGAACGGTGGCCTGGGTTCAACAGAACTGTCTGGAGGTGGAGCGGTGGAGTGGTGGAGCGGTGGAGTGGTGGAATCCTGGGTTGCCGGGGTGCTTGAATCCTGGGACTGAGCGCTGGAATCCAGGGATGTGGCAAAGCTGGAATCCTGGAATGATGGATTGATGGGTTGCCGGGGTGGATTGGCAAGCTCTTTTTCCGAATCTGCCTGCCCTTCTCCTGAATTCGCTTGTCTTCCTTCCTCTTCATCCGGTTGCTGCAAATCGTCACTCATCTCATTCACCTCTGAGTGAGCTGATGATCGGATTTCTGATCGTCGCAACGACTGCGGCTGTTCCGGATGCCATCCCGGTAATAAAGACCAGGCAGAGCATTCCGATCAGAGAGGCCCAGGGTACATCCGCGCCACCGCCGAGCAGGTGGGGTGCAACCGCGATCAGGGCTGAAGCTGTCCCAACCGCCAGACCGACCACCAGAAGAAGACCGTTCTCTGCCAATACGACGAAAGCCAACTGGCCTGCCCTGAATCCAAGGGCACGGAGCATTGCCAGCTCGGCTTTTCTTTCCAGCACGTTTCGCAGGAGGACCGTGCCCAAGCCAAGCGTGCCCAGCACAAGTCCGAGCCCGCCGAGGGTGAGGAACGTGGAAAGATAGGTATTTTGAACCACAAGGTAATCTGCCAGTTTCTTGCCGGTCGAAACAGCATCGAAGCCATAGTCAGCAAGGCCGCCTTCGAGAGCGTTCGAGACTTCCGTCATGCCTTCGAAAGGCGTCTCGATCAGAAACGAACGGAAACCGGCTTCACTTGGAAACAGTCTCAGAAAATTCGTTTCGGACATCACCAGCTCACTTTGAAAAATGCTTTCCATGAACATGCCAACGATTCGGGCCCTTACGAGCTCGCCATTTTCAGCGCGCAGCTTCATCTCTTTTCCAAGCCCGAGGTGAAGTATCCACATCACTGTATTGAAATCCCCGAAGACAGGCACGACGTCGGGCTCGAGTTCTTCGTCAAGCAGGGCCCACGGATTCTCGCCCTTGTATGCCAATGTCGATTGAAACTTGAAGCCGCCACGCTCGATGAGCTCCGCTGGTGCGCCCAGTACCTTTGGCTTCTGCGGTTTGTAGAGGTTGAGGCAACTGGCATCTTCACCACTGCGCTGGCGGAGGCGGAATATGCGGGTGCCTGTGAGTGTCTCTTCCGCATCCGCCAGGCCGGCCCTGGATCGCTCACCTGGCGAATTCAATCCCTGGTAGATGGGCAGGTCGCTCTCGGCCAAAAGGGCGAATCCTCCATCGCCGGACTTGATGTCGGGCTCGGCATGCGATGGGTCATGTCTGAACGACGCCACAGCCACGATCATGAAGGTTGCACACGCGACGAGCGAAGCGGTCAGGATACTTCGCCCCGGATAACGCGATCCATTTCTTGCCCCCAGCCTGGCGAGACCGGCCGCGCCTTTGCCGACCGGTCGCGGATCCGCCTCCCGGCGAAACCAGCTCGACAGGAGGGCCAGCGTGCCAACCAGCAGGAGCGATCCGGACGAGAAAAAGGCCAGTGCGGAAAGGGGCAGGCTCATTGTCTTTCCACCGGCCTTGATTACCGCATCATCCAAAACGCCTGCGGCGGCAGCGCCCATCAAGAAAGCGGCAAGTATGATGCAGGCTGTTCCAATCTTCAGTCCCCGGCCCTTGCCTGTCCCCTCCATCTGTCCGCCGCCGCCAGCCAGGAGATTTCTGGCAGATGCCTTGCTTAATTTCCGAACTGTCCACCAGATGGAGAAAAGCACGATCGAGAATGCGCCTGCGAAACCGGCCACCAGCCAGACCGGCGCCACGTGCAGTTTCAGGAAAGGCGTCCCGATCGCATCGACCCACCAGGTACGCAGCCCTTCGAGCATTAGCCATCCGTAAGCGACCGCACCGGCCAGACCGATGGAGCCGCCGATAGCGGCCAGCAGGGCTCCCTCCTTGAGAAGCTGGCGCTGCACCAGCTTTGAAGTGAACCCCGAGGCAAGCAGCAGGCCCACTTCACGAGCCCTCTGTTCGATGCCGAGACGGAAAAGCAAACTCACCAGGACCGCGGCCGATGCGATAAGGAACAGACTGAAACCAACAAAGAGCCCTCCGAAGTCCGTCGCACCACTGCTCGCTGCGAGGCCGAGCTCTTTTACAGGAATTGTGCTGAGTCCGAACGCTTCGGGATCGGCCTTCTGAAGAATCGCTTCCCCGACTTCCCCGGCTTTCAGGTCGGCTGCATAGAATCGTATGGCGGTCAGCCGGCCGAAGCGGCTGCTCCAGAGTTTCTGGCCGGTCTTCAGCGAGACGAATGCCTTGGGTGTCGTCTTATGGTCCTCCCAGTATTTCTCATCTTTGGGTCGCACAGATTTCAGATCGACCGGAAACGGCGGGTTCCAGTCGGCCATCGTCCTGGCTTCGTGGATGCCTGGATATTCGGGGGTGAGTGAACGATCGCTTCCGAGTCCCTCCATGGTGACGATGCCCGCCAGTTTGAGGGGCGTCGTTTCGGTGCGCAGCTCGTTATTGGGGCCGCTCACGTAGAAGGAGATCTCAATCGCGTCGCCGAGCTTCACGCCCAGATCGTCCGCGGCCCAGGTGTTCAGGAAAACGGAATCTTCGTCAGTCTGGTTCGGCCCCGCAGAGAATCCCAAGCGAGATGTGAGCACCTCCTCCGGCAGCGCAGCGACTAACGAATACGGGATCGTTTTCACGCTCGTCTTTGTATCTGGTCGGCTGTCCCCATTCGTCTGTACAGTTTCTGTTGTGATGCTGCCCGCCAGCCTGATCGTGTTCGCCAGATATGAAAAGACAGGAACAGCCTCAGCTTCGACTCCAAGCCCGGACACCAGCCTCTCGAGCGCGGGCTCAAGCAGCATACGCTCGCTTTCCACGGTGACGTGGCCTTCCCCCTGGCGCACTCGAATACCGTAGTCTTCGAGGGTGAGTTTCTCTTTCACTTTCAAGTCCAGGTTTTCCGGGTTGGGCAACAGCACGGCGTTCGTTTTACCGGGCTGCCCGATGGCGTTCTGGAATGGTGCGAGTGGGAGGTATGCGTTAAGCGGCAGATGCTGGCTGGGCTGAAGGCCGAAACGTCCGAAGCCTTCAGCAGGCACGATGGCAATCACCTTGCGTCGGAGCGCGCTGACAGTTTCCGTTTTGCGACCCAGCGTGGAGTCGCGGGGAATCGAGCTCTGCTTCTCTACGCGCAGCAGAACGTAATCGCCGAGGCTTGCCCCAATTTCTTTTGCGAGCGGCTCATTGAGGATGACCTCACGGCGTCCGGGCATTCTTTCGGGAATATCTTTCCCCAAGTGCCAGAAACGATCGTCTACCCCCATCACGTTCACCCTGGTCGCTCGGGAACGTGTCTCAGCATTCGACACCGTGCCCCGCAACATGATGGCTGGGGCCGGCCGCGCTTCGCTGACGGCAAGCCGCTCTGCCAGCCCCTCCCCCATGAATCGGTCGCCAACGATGGCAACGTCCACACTGCCAAGCCGATCGAGGGTCAGCTCACGCAAACTCCACCGTACGGAATCGCCGACGATCAATGCACCGGCCAGGACGGCTGTGCCTACTGCCGCCCCAAGAATGACGGCTGTGTTGGTGCGCCTGTAATGAGCAAGGCTTCGAAGAAGGAGGGTGTTCAGATGCATGGCTCACTCCATCGGATGCAGTTCACCATCGAGCAGTTCCATCCGTTTCGGAAACGTGGCAGCCAGCGCTGTGCTGTGCGTCACCACAACCATTGCCGTGTTGTGCTGCTCGCAGATATCGAGAAAAAGTTTGCCGACGGCCTCTGCGTTCACGCGGTCCAGATTGCCGGTCGGCTCATCGCATAAGAGCAGCTTTGGCTCGTTTATCAGGGACCGTGCGATGGCGACTCGCTGTCGTTCTCCGCCAGAGAGCTCGGCCGGTCGGTGCTCAATGCGATCGGAAAGCCCGACGTTCTCCAGAAGTTCGCGGGCACGTTTTTCGTGATCCGATTTTGCATCGGCCACGATCGTCGGGAGAAGAACATTTTCCAGGGTCGAACACTGCGGCAGCAGGTGGTGCTCTTGAAAAACAAAGCCGATGGTGCCGTTGCGGAATGCTGCGAGCCCGGCGTCATCCAGTTCGAACGGATCGTTGCCTTCCATCCGCACCTCGCCGCGGCTCGGAGGTTCAAGCGTCCCAAGAATGTGCAGCAGCGTGCTCTTGCCCGAACCCGAAGGCCCCATCACTGCGAGGCTTTCTCCGAGCGATAGCTCAAAGGTGACCTCATTCAGGATATGCAGAGGCTCCGCGCGAGTTTCGAAACTCTTACTCAGGCTGTTTACGGAAAGGAAGGATTCAGACATGGGAGATCTTTCAAGGGGCCTCTACAACATTTCAGGATGTGTTTCTGAAATCCAATTCATTGCACACTGGCAGCATGATATCGGCCAGCCACGGATCTTTCTCTTCGGCACAGACGCCCCACTCGCCGCGTCACCAGCTCAATTCGATGAGCCGAAAATCGTGCGGCTTCACGGTCACCCGCAGGACGCCCTTCTCGATATCGAGGATTTCCGGTTTGCGTTCCAGCGCCTTCAGATCCAGTGAGCCGGTTTCGCCTTCTGACACCTCCTGCTGCAGAGGCGTCTCTTCGGCTTTAGGCAGGTTGCTCTTGAGCTTTTGAATGTCATCGCCGGCCGGCGGCTTCCAGGCATCAACATCGGCGATCTTGATTTTTGGATGGGCCTCGGTGGGGATGCCGATTTTTTCGAGATCCAGATGGATGGCAGTTCTTGCAGGGAGCTTTACGAAGTTTGTAGCGACCACAAGGGCGGTCTTTGGTTTCTTGTACACCGTGACGCGAACGGGCTCTTTTCTGATTTCGTCGCGGAGTCGTTTCTTCCGCCAGAATCTTCTCTTAGGCAGGTGTTCCTCGAGAAGCGGCTTGTCGAATGTCACATCAGTCTTCTTGACTGCTTCCTTCTTATAGAACAGGAAGGCTGTGGTATCCGGCTCGGAGTACTTGCGGATGACATTCACCAGATCCCACTGCGGCGACCACTGATTGAAATCAAACAGAAAGCGCACGGCCCAGGCCGAACGATACATGCGGTGAACCATGTGCGCCCAGTGGTCCCTGTTGCGCTTTCGAGTGGCGTATTCCTCTTTGTACATAAACGAAACAATGACCCCGGTACGCTCGGGCACATCGAGAGTGAGCAGACGGTCGAGGGGCCAGGCATCGATGAAAGTGACGCTGGTATTGCCGAAGCGACCGACATCCTCGCCATCGTAAGCGAGTGTGCAGAATGCCTGGAACGGCATGCTCATGGAGCTCGTCTGATGGGTGGTCAGCAGTGGCGGTTTACCGAGCTCGCTGGTGAGCGTGTAAAGGCGCTTGAGGTATTCGCGGTATGCAAAGAGAGCGTTGCCCGGCTGGACTCGGCCGTCCGGCAGGACGTATGCCGCGCCCGTTGCGGTGTTGGTATCGGGCATGGGGAAGACGTCGTCGATGTAGAGGCCGTCCATGATGTCGCGGCGAATCCACTCGTTCATGTAGTAGACCAGGCAATCGACCTTTGATTGCGGGAAGGAGCATCCGTTGCCCCACTCCCAATTGAAATACGCGCTGTGGGGCCCGGCCGGAACGTATCGCCGATCGTGGTAAAGCATGTGTGCGCCGCCGATGGGGTACTTGCCGATATCCGCTTCCCTCTGCACCTTCGCTGCGGATTCGGCGAGTTTCCAGTTGTAGTCTCTCGGCCAGTAATCAAAGTGCATCTTCTTGAATGGAATGAGAAAAGGCGCAAATGTGGCGTTGCTGATGTGCCGTCCGCCAATGACTCCGATGACCTTATTGTTGCCGCGGTTGTATTGCCGATGCTGTTTCGGCAGCGGTTTCGGAGGCGTGGCAAGCAAGCCGAAAACGAGTTTGCGCGGCGCCTCGAGATAGAATTCTTCCGCAATGATGTGGAGTCCGATGGTTACGGCTTCGCTCGAGCGTGAAATCGTGATGGCCGGTTTGTTTTTGCTCGGAACCCAGCCCCGGTCGTTATCCGCGAACCAGCAGAGGCCGCGGATGATCCCGCCGAGCCAGAGCTGCGGAATAAAGTTGCCGGCCGTCTTTTTCGAGAGGGAACCCCG
>JASLXP010000577.1 GCA_030740295.1 Planctomycetota bacterium | reverse complement strand
TCCCATCCAGCGTGACCCCGGAGCCAAGGACCACCGCCAGAGATGGCGCCTCGCCAAGTTGCTTACCCAAGAATTCAGTTGCCTGTTGAACCCGCATTTATCGAGAGCCTGTCAAGAACGTGGCGACGGGCTGCTGCCAGCTTGTCAGCCCGCGAATGGGAAAACATCCTGTGGCAATAGGCTGCTGCTGCCAGCCTGTGAGCCAGCAAAAAATGTGTGCTCCGGATCACGACGCATGGGTCTCCCGCATCTCGGCCATGGAGTCACGGATGGCGACTACCACACCTTTCATGTCGTCAGGAGTCAGATTCCCGAGGTTTGAAATGCGAAAAGCGATCTTCTTCAGATCGCTCTGCCCGGCGTAAATGATGTAACCACGCTTCTTCATCGAGTCATGAAGCAAATCGTATTCGATGCCTTCAGGTAAGAGGAAAGCAGTCAACAGATTGGAGCGCACACCTTCATCAACGAGGATCTCGAAACCGAGATCAGCCATGCCATTTCGAAGAGCTTGAGCGCAGTCTGCATATCGTTGCCAGCGCGCTTCGAGCGTCTCCGCCTCGAGTTCCGCAATGGCCTGTCGCAAGTGGAAGAAGACCTGGATGGCCGGAGTGAACGGCGTGTTGCCCGCCTCTTCCTGTTTCCACTGGTTGTAGAGATCAAGATAGACCGATCTTGCCGGTCGTCCCTCGAGCTCGTGCAGGAAGTCACGTCGGGCCACGACAAAGCTGAGCCCTGGCAGGCCCTGGATACATTTGTTTGAGCTGCTGACCATAAAATCGATGTTGTCCTCTACCACGTTCAGTCTCTCGCCGCAGAAGGAGCTCATGGCATCGACGATCAATCGGATACCGTGCTTTGCCGCGACCTGTCCGATTTCACGAACAGGATTCAGCAGGCCAGTGGTCGTCTCGTGATGCACCACGGCAATGTGTGAAATCGAATCGTCTTCAGAAAGAATGCTGTCGACATCTTCCGGTCTGGCGGCTTCAGTCCATTCATACTTCAGCCGGCGCAATTGCAGTCCGTGGGCCTGGGCCATCTTTGCCATGCGATCGCCGTAGACGCCATTGTCGATGATGAGGATTCGTTGCTCGTCCGGGACGACACCGGCAATGGTGGCTTCGACCGACGCTGTGCCGGAACCGCTGAAAATCACGGTGGTGTGAGTATCAGGAACACCTCCCGCGAGATGGACCAAGTCAGCACGCACCTCCTGCATGACATCAAAGAAATCGTTTTCACGGTGACAGAGATCCGGAACCAATGCGGCAGCGGAGCGGACAGTATCCGTCGTGCACGCCGGCCCGGGATTCAGGAGAGTGTACTTTCTGGTGGGCAGCGAAGACTCAATCAGCGGAAGTACTTCGCTTCGTGCCAGTTCCGCGTCTTCGGGGAAATCCACTTCCGTCCAGGGCAATCCAGTGACGTCCTCATAGCCGAACGGATGCTCCTTAAGTGTATCGAGAATGGCGGCCTCATAATGTTCGTCCCGTTCACCGTTCTTCAGACGAGCTTCAATGGCATTCAGGAGATGCTGGCCGGTGGCAGCAGAGATCTTGAAGAATCCGACCGATTCACCACAGATATCGTAATCCACAGAGATGCCGCGCTCGAAGCCAACCATTTGGCCATCCATTGCCGCGGCAACCATGGCTTCGCCATCGTTGGAAAATCTGCGGTCAAGCAGGAACGAATCGGAATGCCGTGTTCCAATGAGTCTTTGCAGGAATTCGTCCGGAAACAGAACATCCGCATCCATCAGCAGGCAGTCATGCGCAAGATGCTCGCGCGCCGACCAGAGCGAGACGATGCTGCCTTCGGTGAAATCATCGTTCCTGACGAATTCGACGCTCAGATCGGGATGACTGGCGGCCACCGCATCCCTGATCTGCTGATGCTCGTAACCAACGACGATCACCGGGGAAATCGAAAACCGTTGCAGGCTGTCCAGCATCCGGTGCAGGAGGGTCCGCCCCCCTACGTTCAACAGACATTTGGGCTTGCCGGCCGCGCTGCCGCCGAGCCTGTTCCCGACACCTGCGGCGAGGATAATTGCTTTCATGGTTTTCCGGGCTCAATGATGGGCTGACGTAACATCACCGACTTACTGATCGATTTCATCGTCACTATCGTCCGCGTCCTCTGTCTCCTTTTCCTCCTTGCCATCTGCGGCGGGCTCATCATCAGTCTCTTTCTCAGTTTCCTTTTGCTTTTCAGCCCTCATTTTTTCCCGGCGTTCTTCCTCCGCTTCCTGCTGCTGTTGATCTAACTTGCCGAGGAAGAAAACGACGATGCCTACGACGCCTGCCGTAACGAAACAGATCCAGGTGTTGCTGCTTTTTGTAGCCGTTGGGCGTTTCTTACTTTGGATGGGGGCTCTCTGTGCATAGAGGCTCGATGATGAACCAAGCAGGGATGAAGTCGGGGCCTGCAGTGCCATCCATCGCACACCAAACATGCAGAGCAGGAAAATGAGAATTCGTGAAGCTTTCATAAATCGGGGCCGGCACATTGTTCTGTTTCAGTCAGGTGGATTGAGGCGGGGGATTATAGAGAAAGGCTTTTACTTTGCCTGACACCTCTGCTCTGAAGTGGCCTGATTCCGCGCTGCAGGCAATTGTTGAACGCCCTGGAGAAGCCGCTAAATTCCCCGCACCTGAATTCCAATGAGACAGGAGAGCTGAATGCCAATCTACGAATACGAATGTAAGGACTGCAGAGAGGTCTTCGAAAAAATCCAACCGTCTCGTGCAAAAAAGAAAGGACTGCTGTGCCCGAAGTGCAGCGGCAAAAATACAGAGAGAATCCTGTCCTGTTTCTCTTCCGGATCGAGAAATAAGACTCAGGCGGCCTGTCCGCCCGCTGGCTGACGTGTCTGAATTCCGGCCGTGGGCCGGAATTCTCATAAGGCAGGTTACGAACCTGTCACTCTCTAAGAATCATTCATGCGCAACAAGACCCTACGCGACACAATCCACGGTGATATTGAGCTCAGCCCGGCTGAGGTCGAGATTGTGGACACGCAGCCCTTCCAGCGCATGCGCGGAATCAAGCAGCTTGGCACCTCATCGCTCGTCTTTCCGTCCGCTACACACACGCGCTTCGAACATAGCTTGGGCACATGCTGGCTGGTGAAGAAAATGCTCACCGCTCTGCGGGCGCAATCGGGCCGCAGCGAACTGCTCAAGAATGAAGAAGCGGCCATCTGCATGGCCGCTCTGCTGCACGACATCACACACATTCCCTTCGGCCACACTTTCGAAGACGAACGCCGAGTTTTTGCCCGGCACGACGAAAGCCCCGACCGCCTGAATTACTTTCTTGACAACGCCCCCATTGGCCCGCTCCTCGAAGCTACCGGCCTCAAAGATTCCGTCAGCGCCATCCTGTCAAAAGATTCAGGCCTCGATCCGGACCTCAAGCTTATGCGCGAGATTATTGCCGGTACCGTCTGCGCAGACCTGCTTGATTACCTCAAACGGGACGCTTTTTTCTGTGGGCTGCGGCAGGATTACGACGAGCGCATCTATCGCTACCTGACCGTCTACAACGGCGAGCTCGTTTTTGATCTTCAGCAGAGCGGCCGTTTCAGGCCGGACGCACTGACTGAGCTTGTGCATCTACTCAGGCTGCGATACACGCTGACCGAGCGCGTTTATTATCATCACGGCAAAGTGGTCTCCGGCGCGATGATTTCAAAAGCGCTCGAGCTCACGCTGGATGCTGGACGCATACGTCAGGAAGAATTATTTGACCTCCGTGACGACAGCTTCCTTTATCTGCTTGGCGAGCGCGGCAAAGAAGATCCGGATGCAAAGATGCTTGTGGATGATCTCAATGCACACCGATTTTATCGCTGTGCATATCTTCTCCGCCCGGGTGGGATGGGCGGTGTTGGAGTCGGACCAGGCGTAGAGGCCGATCTTGAAAAGCGTTTTCATCTCAACGAGGATGGCGAGAGAGGTAAACTGGAGGAAGAGGTCGCCAACGCACTGGGGATCTCTCACGGCGAAGTGCTCGTGTACTGTCCGTCCGCCAAAATGGCACTCAAAGAAGCGCGGGTAAAAGTGAAAGTCGACAGCGGATCGCCCGTCTCGCTCAGCGACCTTCGATATCCGGAAGTAGAAGTCCTGCTCGAAAAGCACCGTGCTCTCTGGCGATTCAATGTTTATCTGCGCCGAGGCAGAGAGGACATGCTGCAAAAGGCCGGGCATATCTGTGAGGAACTGATAGGCCAGCGGAACATGGTCACCGAGAGTGGCAGATAGATGGACGCTCGAATTACATTTCCGCATAGTATGTCCACTACTCATAGACATACTACGCGCAATGCTCATGAACGTGCTCAATGAAATCATGCGGAACCACCTGGGAATGGTCGTCCCTGTCTGGTTCCCCCAGGACAGTAATACCGTACAGGTCACGGATCTCTTGCGGGCTACCCTCAAAGACTGCCCCCGTTTTGTGGATTGGAGTAATGTGTTGGTCGCGATTGATGGTGCGCCATGGGCAACGAATTTGGCTCGTGAATTAGCTGATGAATTTCAAACGGAATCTGGAGGCTCATTCCGCATACTGGAGCTTCCTGAAAATGGCGGCAAAGGTCTGACCGTAGCCAGTGGATTTGAAGAACTCCTAAAGAACCATGACATCACCCATTTCTGTGTCAGGGACGATGACAACGATCACTCTATATTCGATCTGCCCCATTTAGTTCGCCTTCATCTACAGATTCAGAACGAAGAAAATACGGATCAAGTAATGGTTGTCGGCGTCCGGCCTGATATTGCCCGGCCAATGGGCTTCTGGCGTGGAGAATTCGAACTGCTGCACAACGCCTGCCTTTGGGAATGCACTAAATTCGTCCTCGCTCGAGAAGGCAGAATCATCAACACTCAATGGATTTCTGGCAGGTCTCAAATACCTGACTTGGAAAGTGGCTACAAAATCTATTCAAGAGCGGCCGCCGAACTTCTTATTTCATCTATTAGAAAGGCGTCCAATCAATATGGTGAAATGCGGATGGGACACTTCGGAGTGGAAACCGTTCCAGCCCTGGAAATCCTTTTGAATGGAGGAATCATTGGCCAAGGCCGCCGAACCGCGTACGACAGGCAGCCGCTCTCTACTTTCGCTGCCGGAACTAAACTACCTCGGCTTTACGCAAATCAGGCGATATATGTATTTAAACGTCTGGAGGTCGCTGCTGATATAGCATTGCAGGTGTTGAATAATGCGATCCCGGATTCCCAATTATCGCGGTCACCAGAGGGTCGCTCCTTACTTGAGGAATACAGAATTAACATCGTTCAGGATATGGGCTGGAATAAAGAGGAGGCAATGAGGAACATTTCAGTGCCTGAGTTTGTGTAAGAGGCGAGGCAGTCCTGCATGACACCTAAAGAAGAGAATAGACAGAAGGCCCGGCTCGCCATATTCGGGTTGTTAATGTTTATCTGCGGCGTTCTCGCATCCAGAGTCATAAACCTGCTGGCAGACCTTTCGTCTGGTAACGAGGAGCCAGCAGTTCGAGCGGTTTATTCGCCACTCTCACTCAAGGAGCAGATTCTTAAGTCGCCCTTTCCACCGGGAACACATTTTATTGGCCTGACTCGACAGTGGAATTTTCAATGGGAGCGTAAAATGCTCGAGATGGCCAAATGGACTGATCCGCCAGGCGGCGATTTTGTCAAAAGCTTTGACAGGTATGGCTTCCCGAATGACGAAGACAACCCCCTTCAGAAACCGGACGGCGAATATCGCATCATGATATTCGGTGACAGTAATACAGAAGGTTATTGTCCGAATGCCCATGCCTTTCCGCAGTTGCTTCAGAAACTGCTAATAAAAAACGGAAGAACGAATGTACGGGTCATTAATGCTGGGATGAGCGCCAGCAGCGCTTTCGACCACATCCTTCGATATGAAAATCTGGGTATTCAGTTCGACCCTGACTTAGTGATATTCGCGTTTACACTTTCTAACGACCTCATCGAGCTTTTGCCCGAGACACGCCCAAATTATCTGGCTAAAGAAGGAAGCCAATACTGCGAAATGGGCCCAGTGGTCATGGACGTAACATTTTCACCGCCCAAAGAGCTTAGCCCAAGCCAGAGAATCGTAGCCAGAACTAAGTTAAGAGAAGAACGAAAAAAGCTGAAAGTTTTGCCGGGACAGGGTTTCGGGCCAGCCGATCTGAAATATGACGAAAACTTTCAAGACAGGATGCATGCACATGAGGGGTTCATTGAGAGCTTTAACAAAGGCTCACTCCACCAGGGCGGAATCCAACGTCTCTACCTGGCAAGTTTACCTGGCCTGTTTAACGAACTGAAAGAACGGTTGCGTTACTGCTTTTGGAAGTTATCCAGGCTCGTGGGCGAAGCACCTGATCCGCCTGAAATTCAGATAATGCTTCTCCCCTCACCATATGATTTGCGGCCCACTGAGATAAAGGCCATTGCCGACCGCGTTGACGATTACCTGGTTTCGCACGGAATGAAGCTTGAACCTTCAGAGCAGGAGGTGCGGCAGGCCTTCATTGGTTCCGTTCAGGAATTCTTGAAACTAAGACCGGGCGCTGGATTAGTGGATCCAGGCGAGAGGTTAGCTTCAGAAGCAGATATCTTCCTGACGGAAGACTTTCACTTCTCAGTGAAAGCTAATCGGATTCTGGCTGAGGAGCTTTTGAAGAGTGTGGGCGATTAGGTACTTACTTCGCCGGTTTGAAATCGAACCTTTGCCCGGCCACTGCGGCTTCGTACATCAATCCTTTTTTGGTCATTGTGAAAACTGCGATGCCATTATTGAATTGTGCTCCAGCGGCTGCCCCCTCGTGATGGCGACGGCTGAGACCTGTGCGCCGAGCTCAAACTTTCCGGATTTGAATTTTTTCAGTGCCTTCGCATTCTCAAAGAAGATAACCTCGCTGTAAGTTTGCCCTCCGAGTTGCAGGCCGAAGGACGCTTGTTTCAGGGATGTTGAGCCGAGGAGCTTTCCATCCTGAAAGAGCTGGCCCTTGCCAATCGCTCCCCCAACACCCAGGCCGGCCTTGGCGACATTTGGGAAGACCGCGTACCCGTTAGATTTCTTGAACATCTCTTTGATGCTCGGATCCTTACCTTTGAGAAGGTCAATAGCTTCATTGACCTCCTTAGTACGCTGCTTGTCGGTCTTCTTCTTGAATGGATTCTTGAATTCAGCATTCACACTGGAAGTGAGGAATGCGGATATCGTAAGCAGTGCAATGGTTAAGTGTGCTGTTCTCATGTCGGCCTCCTGAGGGTGTGTCACCTTATGACAGGGATAACTACAGGCTGGCAGCCTGCAGCAACAAAAAGATCAATGTGCCTCCAACCAGTTCTCGCCGGTGCCCATTTCTACAACGATTGGCACTTTCATTTCAAGCGCGGATTTCATATCTCGCTCTATCAGCGGCATAACTTCTTCTGCTTCTTCCTTGAAAAGATCAAAGACCAGTTCGTCGTGAACAGTGAGCAGCATTTTTGTTTTGAAGCCGCCCTCCGTGAGCGTTCGATAAACCTTGATCATGGCTAGTTTGAGCAGGTCTGCCGCAGTGCCCTGGATGCGGAAGTTGATGGCGAAACGTTCATCGCTGCCCCGAAGAGTCCAGTTGCGAGAGTTTATGTTCCGCAAGTATCGGCGACGCCCTGTAAGTGTGATGGAGTATTCGTGCTCTCTGGCGAACTCGAGGGTGCTGTCCCGGTATGCCGCGACGCCGGGGAATTGTTCCCAGTAACCGTCGATGAGCGCCCTCGCTTCGGTTCGAGTGATGTTCAAATCGCGTTGGAGTCGCTGAACACCGACGCCGTATCCGATGCCGTAATTCACTGCCTTGGCGCGGTTGCGCATTTCTCGATTGACCTCTTCCTTATCGATTTTGAAGACCTTCGCCGCAGTGATGGTATGGATATCTTCGTCGTTAATGAATGCTTCGACCAGTCCCTGGTCCTGGCTGAGCTCGGCGAGGATGCGGAGCTCGATCTGCGAGTAGTCGGCTGCGAGGATCTGGTAGTTTTCGTCACGCGGGATGAATGCCTTCCGAATTTCCTTACCGAGCTCCTTTCGAATTGGGATGGTTTGCAGGTTCGGGTTGTTGGACTGCATACGCCCGGTAGCCGTCCAAGCCTGGCTGTAGTGGGTATGCACGCGGTTGGTGTCGGGATCAGCCGTGGCTGGAAGCTGGTTGACGTAAACCGAGTTGAGCTTGGCAGCAGTACGGTAGTCAAGAATGTCCTGGATGATGGGGTGCGACTTGGACAGGCGAACCAGTTCGGCCTCCTTAGTTGAGTACTGGCCGGTCGCCGTCTTCTGAGGCTTTGGATCGAGGTCCATTTTGTCGAAGAGGATCGCCGCGATCTGCTTTGGCGAATCGAGATTGAACTTCTCCCCTGCCGCATCGAAGACCTTCTTCTGAAGCTTTTCTATTTCCTGATCCAGGTATTCTGAAAACTCGCGCAGCGCGTCCGTATCGATGCGGATGCCTTCGTATTCCATGTTGACGAGAACGGTCGTCAGCGGGCACTCAACTTCATAGCAAAGCTGCTCAGCCTCCCGTTCACTTACGCTCTGCCGGATGACTTCGCTGATTTGGAGCGTGATGTCTGCGTCTTCACATGCGTACTCGGCAAGCTGACCCAGCGGCACGTCTCGCATGCTCTTCTGATCGTCGCCCTTTTCACCGATGAGCTGGCTGGTCGGGATTTTTTCGTAGTTGAGGTAAAGCGTCGCCAGGTGATCGAGCTCCAGCTTATTTACCTCGGGCTCGGTCATCATGTGGGCGATCATGGTGTCCATGAATTTGCCTTTGACCTCAAAGCCGTGCCATTTGAGGAGCGTGAGATCGTATTTGATGTTGTGCCCGATCTTCTCGATGGCCTCGTCTTCAAAGATGGGCCGGAATTCTTCGATGGCCGCGATGGCTTCTTTATAATCGTCGGGACAGACGACGTAGTAGCCGGTATGCGGCTTGAACGAGAACGAGAGGCCGAGGGGCAGGGCCTTCCGCGGGTCAAGGCCGGTGGTCTCGGTATCAAAACAGATGGCCTTCTGTTTCTTCAGCTCAGCAATGAGAGCGGCTCTCTCTTCGGCTGTTTTTACGATGTGGTATTCGTGCGGCACGCCTTCAAGTGAGCCCATCTTTGTCGGCTCGTCATCAAAAAGAGTGGCCTGTATTTCTTTCTCCCGTTTCTCTCTCTGAACGGTCGCACGGGTGGAGCCGACACTGAAATTCTTTCCGAAGAATTTCTTTCCCAGAGTCTCAAATTCCAATTCCATGAAAAGCGGCTTCAGCGCGGCCTCGTCCATCTCTTGACCTTCAAGAGCATCGAACGTCACGCCGTGTTCCACGTCTGTGAGGATGGTGACCAATCGCTTTGAGAGGCGGGCCTCATCGGCGTTTTCTTCCACTCGTTCCTTTTGCTTTCCCTTTAGCTGGTCCGTGTTCTCCAACAGGTTCTCAACCGTGCCGAATTGCGCGATGAGTTTCTGTGCCGTCTTTTCGCCGACGCCGGGGACGCCCGGGATGTTGTCCGAGCTGTCGCCCATGAGGCCGAGGATGTCGATGACCTGGTCGATGCGCTCGATCTTCCATTTGTCCAGAACTTCCGCGACGCCCAGGATTTCAGGTTGCCCGCCCTGACGTCCTGGTTTGTACACGACCGTCTTGTCGGACACGAGCTGCTGAAAATCCTTGTCGGGCGTGACCATATAGGTTTGGAAGCCGGCTGGTTCGGCCTCTTTGGCCATCGTGCCAATGATGTCATCCGCCTCCGCGCCGGGCACACGAATGACAGGAATTTTGAAACCTTCGAGCAGTCTGAAAACGTAAGGAATCTGAGCGCTGAGCTCTTCGGGCATGGCCTGGCGCTGTGCTTTGTATTGTGGAAATTCTTTGTGCCGGTGGGTGGGTTCCGGAGTGTCGAAAGCCGCCCCGATATGGGTCGGTTGCTCTTTCTTCAGGATCTCCTGCACCGTGTTCAAGAGCCCGAAAACCGCCGAGGTGTTGATGCCTCGTGAGGTGTACATCGGGTTTCGAATGAGCGCGAAGTAAGAGCGATAGATAAGGGCCATTCCGTCGAGGAGGAAGAGCTTCTTAGGTTTCTCGTTCGGCTGATCAAAGAGAGATTGCTGGGTGGGCATAGAGGGAAACGGTTGAGCGTCTCTGGCGGATGGGTTAGTGGTGACGGAAGATTTTGTATCAAACACAGCACATAAAGAAAGCCGCATTCTGTCATGCATGAGATCACTCAAAAGTCGCGACGCTTTCATCTTGATGAAGAGGTCCTGCCCGGCTCCGCGGTTTTGCCCAAGCTGGAAGTCAACATGCCCTTTGCCAATCATGGACGGCACATTGCTCGCAATTCGAAGGGCATATGGTTCTGCGCATTCATAGACAGCCGGAATGTGCGTGAACAGAACTTTCTCCAGTTGAGCGTCTCGAATTCTCCCGATGACGTGGGCGGCGAATTCAATGAACCGGTCGTGCTGGCAGGAAAAGCCGATTCAGGGACGCCTTTTTACGAGGCTGACGACCTGCGCAACGTCTGCCTTGCAATGGATGAGGCCGACCGGCTCCATGTCATCTTTGAGCACTAGGGTGGCATCCGGATGTCCTCAGCCGATGCAGCGGGTGATTCACCTGTTGGAAAGATTAAGGAAAGCTCGGCCTGGGCTGATCCGATCACGATTGGCGATGCCGGGTGTACATTGGGAGATGCTCTGTTTCTGCCGGACGGCTCACTCGCGATCTATATGACCAGAGAAGAGGCGCTGTATGAAACTGTCATCGGGCGCGGCGAAACCCTGGTCGATGAGAATGGTGAACACCCAAACGTATTTGTGGACTCTGCGGGCAAACGTCACATCGCGTTCGAGCGTGATCGCCGGGTGTTTTATTCCGTGTTTGATGGGAGCCAACGGAAGGACAGTCGTGGCGAGCCGGGGGCAGAGATGGTGGCCTACTTCTGTAGTTCCTGGCCGTCGATTGCGGTGACGGACCTCGGGACCGTCGTCATCGCTTACCAGGGCGAGGGAAAGGTCGACCTGCAGCGGCATCCTGAAATCTATGGTCGTATGAGGCCGGGTGGAGGGAGCACAGTTTCCTATGCGGTCAACGAAGGTGACGGTTGGCAAGTTCATGACTTCCTTCGCTCGAGTGAGATTCTTCTCAAGCGCCGGGTAAGCAGCTCGCTGCCAAGCGTGGGCAAGACCGGTTCTTTCAGATCTCATCTTGAAGAATTCTGGCGCCCCGCGCTGGCCGTCGATCAGCACGGTGTCATCTGGATGTTCTTTCTGAACACGACGCGGCGTCACGTCTTTTTCACTCGATTCGGCGGCGCGACTTTTGGCGATCACTACGAAGCCCGCGGCGCTTACGACTGCCCGTCTCGAAACTACTTCGTTCAGCGCGACTGCCGTAAATACTCAAGCATCGGTTTCATGATGAGCGCGGCCAATCAGCTTTATTTCGATCAGCTCGAAGTGCCCGCACTAACGAGTGCGGAGCCTCGAAAGATTGTCTTCCTCGACAATCTCGAGCTTGCTGAAATGCGCGGCGTGGAGCACTGCCTGGGACAATGGGAAAAGGAAGCTGCCCCACTGACCTTCGAAGGCGAAATCGAACACCCGCTGGACGGCCATTTTGCCTGGTGCGACGTCCGAAAGACGGAAGACGGTTTCAAGATGCAATACATGGGGCAGGGCAACCTTCGCAGCAACTGGATGCCCGGCCGGGCCAGCAGTACTGATGGCATTCACTGGCGGATGAGCCTTACGACATGTCGAAACTGTCGCTCAATGGCGAGCCGTTTCCGAGTGTGTTCTGGCGGCCGGTCTTTCTTGAGGACACTGATGAACGCGATCCGGATCGCCGTTACAAGGGCATCTGCGGCACTTACAGGCACATCGATGGGGTCGAGCATCGGGCGTGGTCGGTAGTCGTCTCGGCGGATGCGGAAGCGTGGTACACGCTGCCCGATCTTGAGCCGGTGCTCGTCGGTGATATTTCGGTTGGTTTCCATCTGATTCGCGACGATCACGACAAGAATCCGAAGAGGCGCTACAAGGCCATGCTGCTGATGGGCTGCCATGCGGGGCGAGGCGCCGTTATCTTCACGAGCCCGGATCTCATTCACTGGCAGCGCACTGTGTGGTTGCGGGAAGATCCGGACAACGTCATCTCACCCGTTTCGCCTTACTGCTCAGGCCCTTTGCCGATCGATCCGGATGCCGCGGAGAATCCATGGGAGGAGGAGATTCATGATTCGGTCATCTGGCGTGAGAATGGCCACCTCATGTTCCACTACGATGCGTTCTACTTTCACTTCAATCAGCACGTGCAGAAGGCTCTGGCAATCTCACGTGACGGCCGGCATTACTGGCGCGTTAAACGCGGTGCGATCAACATGCCTCACGGCAACTGCGGCGAATGGGACAGCGGCCGCGACCGCACGTGCATCCCGGTGCGCGTCGGCAACGAGCTCTGGCTCTATTACTGCGGCATGCCTGCGAGCTACTTTGCCGATCCCGAAGCGCCCGATTATCTGACGACGAAACACACTGCCTGGAACAAGCCCGATTATTCATGGGAATTGCGTCCCTGGGGCGTGGGCCTGGCCAGGCTGCGCGTGGATGGCTGGGGATACGTGCAAAGGGAACGAGGGGCATTGGAAGGTACGATCACCACCATACCATTCGAGTATGAAGGCGGCCGACTCGTGGTGAACGGCGCCGGTCTGGATGGAGTGAAGGTGGAGGTCCGCAACGCGGCAAATGCTGAAGTGGTGCCAGGCTTTGAGGCCCAGAAGAGTTTCTTTTCTGAGAGCGATAGCCTGGAGGCAAAGGTCGCGTGGCAGGTAGGCGGTGAGCTGGTCCGCGGGAACTACCGGCTGCGATTCGTCTTAGAAAGTGTGGAGGCGAAGCTGTACTCGTTTGGCTTTGTGTGATGCGTGGCGGCG
>JASLXP010000576.1 GCA_030740295.1 Planctomycetota bacterium | reverse complement strand
AAGGCATGTTTCGCTGATTCCCCAGCATTGCCGCGTCCTATCCAGCCTGAAGAGGCAGATAAAGGAGCTGGTCACGCCATTCTTCGGATCCACTGCTGCTCCAGACCAGGATGAGATCTTCAATGATCTCGCTGAGGGACGAATTTCTCTTAATAAGAAAAACTCCATGTGTGTGGTGCCCGGAATGCAGATGCTCTGTAACGTGCCTCGGCATGGTAGATCGATCACGCGTCACGAGTAACATCCGATCAGCTTCACACACAAGCAGCAGTTCGCTGTCACCGGTACCAAGTGGCGGAGCACCTTTCTGCCCTACACGGCTTACGTCAAGAGTCGGCTCACGACGCAAGAGAGCTCTCTCCAGAGCAGACGGAAGATTTTCATCGAGCAGGAACCTGACCTCACTCATGATTCTGCCAGCGCCGCACGCAGCTTGCGTAATCGATCGACTACTGGAAGCGTCTGGCCGCTTTCCTGCTCACGCCGCCGCTGCTCGCTCCAGTCATCGATGCGTTCGAGGTAGTTGTCGACAGATTCTCGATTGTGCAGGTAATACGTGATCGTTGCATGAACCTGTTCGAGCGAGAGGGAGGGATAATTCACCACTATCTGTTCGGCCATGAGCCCGTCTAGATAGTCCGTGACGATGGTCTCGATGCAGATTCGTGAGCCTTTTAGTCTGATTTCGTCTTCGTTTTCGAAATCGAAATAATCTTCCAGCCTCATTCTTGTTACCTCGATAGGAGTTTGGAGGTCATGGCCGTCTGTTGGATTGTATGTCTGAAGAAGCTCACTTCAAAGGCAACATCCGCCATGTGTTCATCTCGCTCTCTTCCTTACATGCGATCCGACTACCGCGACAACTCCTCAATCACCTCCTCTGTACCGGCAACTCTCCCGAACCGCCTGGCGTGCATTAGGAGCGCTTCGTTGTGTGACCGGGCTGAAAAGGCCACGCAAGCATCCTCGCAGATGAGACTGTCGTAGCCGAGCTCGGCTGCGGTGCGGGCGGTTCCGAAGACGCACATATCCGTCACGATGCCGGTGACGATGACCGCGGTGATGCCCATGTTCCTCAAAGCGTGATCCAGGAAGGTCGAAGTGAATGCGCCGGAAGTCAGCTTGTCTACCACTAAATCCTCCTCCCTCGGCGCCAACCGCGAATCGATGTCGTTGTCGCCAGAGTGGCGTGCACAGAGCGGTGTTTTGAGTTTCTTCTTCAAACGCGCTGTGACCTCTGCGCCGGTCGAGGTCACATGTCCGTTGCGGGTGTAGGCAATCTTCAATTGGCGTTCCCTGAAGAACTCGAGCAAGCGACAGGTATTGGGCAGAACGGTCTGTTCCATGCGTTCATTCCAGTATTCGATCAGCCCGGGCGACCTCTCACCCATGGGAGAATTGAGATCGCGTTTCATGTCGCTTTCATGCATATCGATGCTCAGCAGCGTGGTCGTTTCTGGCTTAAGCAGAAAGTCAGTTGCCATCAGTTCGAACGGCCATTCCGGATCGGCTTCTTCGGCTTTCCAGGGCATTGCGTTCTCCTGCAAGTGAAGTGGGAAAGATTGACAGCCCGCAAGGCATGCGTTGATGATAGCCCCATGCGAATCAGACAAGAAACGAACAGAACAGAATGTCGCAGGTTCACGTTCAGTTCACTTGCCTGGCGAGTTGTTTCAGGATTCGTGTTGACGCTGTGGATCGCTGGTTGTGTATCCAACGAAACGCGTGAAAGAGAGACACAACGGCAGAAGCACTCCTTCACCATCCACAAATCCAGCGAGTCCTGCACTATCGATGGCAGGCTTGATGAGCGTTTCTGGATTTCTTCAGAGCCACTGGACGGTTTCCGAGTGGACGCGAATCCGAAACGGATCCCAGCGGACCAGACGACCGTGCGTGTGGCTTTCGATGATGATGCCCTGTCCGTTGCCTTCGTTTGCATCGAGAAAAGAATGCAAGAGTTGAAGGCGGCAATAGAAACGAAACGGACGAAGACAGAGGCGGCGTCCGGCCGGCGAATCCAGGATGCATGGCCGGGCGATTACTGTGAGCTGCAGATCTTCTCCAGGCCGGAGACACCTTATTACTCGCCGTTCATGCAGCGGCTTGACTATAAGAACGCCAACCGAAAGGCCAGGACCCAGCGGCGGTTCATCGTGAGCGCGGCCGGACATCGCCGCGAGGCGAACATCCACAAGGTGGGCGCGCATACGCCGTACATGGCGGATGAAAAATGGAATAGCGAATGGAAGAGCGCGGTTGCGTATCAGGCGGATCGTTTCGTTGTAGAGATGTCAATCCCCTGGTCGCAGATTGGCGGAATGCCCAGGCCGGGGCACACGTTCCGTCTCGGCTTTATCAGGCATCGAAAGGCGAGCGTCGAAGAGCTCTCTCGGTTCAACTGGTACTCCGGCGAGAACTTTCAAGTCGAGTCATTCGACCCGGCAAGTTTCGAGCAGGAACATCCTATTATGTTCGCGCCGGTCACCTGGGAAAAGGATCGCGCAATCCTCACCCGGTACATTGAGACCAGCGATCCCTGGTCGGTCAAAAGGAAGAGACCGGAGTACCGGCGTGTGCTGACCGATCGCGTGATGCCTTACCGGGCCGCGCACTTTTATCTCAGCATCCGGGGCTTTCTGCATCCGGCCAAAATTCGGAAACGTTACGACGGGGACACGTGGGCCAGAGAGGAAGAGAATTTCATCGATGAGATTGGCAGAGCTGGGGTGAACGGCCCTTTCATGCCAGGCTTTCTCAGGAAGGCAGGCAAGGAGAAGGTTGAGGAATTACACAAGCGATTTGGGATGAGGTCCAGCTATCATGTCGGCGGTGTCAGTGCGGCAGCGGCGAAGAAGGCGGGTGCGAAGATCATTCGGCCCCATCGCGGCATTGCTTCATTCGATCCGGTTTACGCCCGCCTCAAAGCTGAGGCGATGGGCGAGTGGCTGAAGAAGCATGGCCGAAAGCCGTGGCTGTTCGATGTCCGGAGCACGGACGAGCCTTTCAATCAGGTGACAGCGCTCCTCATGCCTGGTACCCATGAATGGGTGAGCCGTGATTCAAAAAAGCTGTACGGTGTCGATATGGGAGTGCCTCCCGGCTTGCCCGGAGTTCCCTATGAAGACCAGCCCATCCCGGAGAGCGCACTCCGAGTGCCTGACCATCAGACGGCGCTTTCAAGAATCGCGACGTTTCGCTGGATGAATCAGAAGCTGTATGAAGCAGCCAGGCTCGAAAACGAAATGGTCCGCAAGCATGGGCCTGGCAAGCTCTACCAGGCTTACAATCGCAACGCAGTTGCGGATATGGACTTTCTCGATCAGGCCCTTATCTACGATGTCACGGATTACTTCTGTGCCGATCCCTATGCCTCTTTTTGCCACTACACGTACGGTACAGCGCGCTGCCGATATCACGTCGGATTCACGAGCAAACTGGTCACCGACCTGGCGGCAGGCAAGCCGACGCAGATGATCCTCCAGGGCTGCTTCATGATTCAGCGATACTCGACTCCCGGAAACGTTCGTGAATGGTCGAGCCAGGCAGCAAAGGCCGGAGTCACGATGCTGGACTGGTGGGGCAATCCGCGGATGCGCTTTCCCGCGCTCTACAAAGAAATGCTCCGGCTCTCGCACCTGTGGAGAAAACTGCCTGCCCTCGACATCCCCGCGGCCTCTGACATCGCAGTTGTCTTCAGCGATGACGCGCGCGCTGCAGCGGGAGATGAAGCCATGCAAGCCCACTACTCGCTGCATACGATTCTCGGTGAACACCTCGGCGCGTGGTTTAATTTTGTGAGTGAGAATCACGTCCGTAAAGGACTCCACAGTCTGAGCGATGCAAAACTGATTGTCGTCCCGCAGTTGGCATATCTGTCGAAGGCATTCGCGGAGAATCTCATCGAAAAAGCCAGAAGCGGCGCAACGCTCGTCGTCCTCGATCCCGATGTTTTTACCCATGACATCGAATCGGGTTCACTGCAAAAGCAGCGACTCGCGCTGGCAGGTATGCCGGACCTTCAGAAACGATCTGCAGCCTCGATGGTTCCCACACAGCCAGGCCGTGAACGCTTTCGCTTGAAAGGAGCATTGCCCCTACGTCCCATGCGGGGCGTGAAGAATGTCAACAACGCACGAGTCTTAAGAATTCCCCAGGGAGCGCTGATTCTTTTCACTTATCCTGATGGTGAGACCGCTGCTTTCAGCCGCCGCCTGGGCAAAGGAGAAGTCATTGTGTTCGGTGCGATGCCATTCCAGGACAGCGAGCTCGCCATTCAGCCGGCCGGTTGGGAAACGCTCTTCCGCTCGCTCATCGATGAACACGGAATCAAACGCGATCTACCGCTCTGGCGTTTTCAATTCCCGGCTAAGGGAGGAGAAGTCGAGACGCACGAACTGCTCATCCCGTAGCGAGGCCGAATAAATAGTTCCTGTTACGGATACGTTTTTCCGCCTCCACGGGGCCTGCCCCCGTGGCGCGATGATTGACAGCTAGAAACCAAAAGACAACTCCAATAATGCCAACAGCGCATCAACTCCAACAACCGAAAAAGTGCTCCAAACGCCCGCTTGCGGGCGTTTGGAGCACTTTTTCGGTTGTTGGAGTTGATGCGCTGTTGGCAAGGTACTGCTGGGACTCTCGATCTAGCCACCAATCATGGCTCGCCGGGGGCAGGCCCCGGACGTGACCAGAGTCATATCCGTAACAGATACTAAATAAATAAATAGTCTGTGATACTGAGAACCACAGACGATTAAACTGACGGAGCACCACCACCAGGTCAAAGGAACCCAATGCCTGAAACATCCAATCCGAACATCCTGATCATTCTGTCCGACGACCAGGGCCCCTGGGCTTTGGGGTGCGCGGGCAACAACGAGCTGCGGACACCTAACCTCGATGCCCTCGCTGCAGGCGGAACGCGGTTTGCAAATTTCTTCTGCGCGTCGCCGGTCTGTTCACCGGCGAGGGCTTCTTTTCTTACCGGACGTATCCCTTCGCAGCATGGCGTCCACGATTGGCTGAAGTCCGGAAACATTGAGGTTGAGGACGGGGTCACCTGGTGTGGCAAGGATCGTCCCATTGAATACCTCGAAGGAATGACAGGATTCACTGACATCCTCGCGGCAAACGGTTACGCATGCGGCCTTTCCGGTAAATGGCATCTGGGAGACAGCGGCACCCCTCAGAAGGGGCACTCCTATTGGTTTGCGCATTCGCTCGGGGGAGACAACTACAAAAACTATTTCATGTTTGAGAACAGCTCCGAACTGGTGAATCGCACGCAATACGTTACTGACTATTTCACGGACAAAGCCATCGACTTTCTCGACCGTCAGCAAGGCTCTGAAAAGCCGTTCTGTCTGAGCGTCCATTACACTGCGCCGCACTCGCCGTGGAGTGAGGATAATCATCCCGAAGACATCTGGGCGACCTACGCAGACTGCCCGTTTGAATCGGTGCCGGACGAGCCGGTCCACCCCTGGGCCCAGTGGAAGCATTCGCCCGAACATCGCCGTAAACAGCTCACGGGCTACTTCACCGCGGTAACCGCAATGGACGCGAACATCGGGCGTTTGATCGACAAGCTCGACGAGATGGGCATCAGGGACAACACGCTGGTCGTCTTCCTTTCCGATAATGGAATGAACATGGGCCATCATGGCATCTGGGGCAAGGGCAACGGCACGTTCCCAGTCAACATGTATGACACGTCCGTCAAGATACCGTTTATCGCCTCAATGCCGGGCCGAGTGCCGCAGGGCGTGCTGCATGAAGGGCTCTGCAGCCAGTATGATTTCATGCCGACCATTCTTGATTACCTCGGTTTCGAAAATCCCGATGCGGATCAACTGCCGGGACGGAGCTTCGCTGCAGCGTTGCGAGGTGAAGCTGATCAGGGGGCGGAACAGGTTGTTGTCTGCGATGAATACGGGCCCGTTCGAATGATCCGGGATCACGAATGGAAATACGTTCATCGTTACCCGTACGGCCCACACGAGCTTTACAGCCTGAACGACGATCCCGATGAGCGGCAGAATCTGGTAGATGAAGACAACTGCAGTGAGATTGTCGGCCGCATGCGGGGCAAGCTGTACCTTCCCGAATACCAAAGGATTTCTGGCGGCCGAAGAGTACCACCAGCCCTTCAGCAAGCTCTACCCGCACAGCCCGGTAGTTGAGCACTACCGAACGATCTCAAGGTTCCTTACAGACCCGCTCAATCGCTCCAACACCTCGGCCCTGCAGGTGATCAATGAAATGGAGTCTGAAGCGAAGGATGACACTCAGGATTTGCAGCCTCCCTGATATGATCGATTAGATGAAAAACAAGAATTCAATCCTTCCGCAGTTTCTCATTCTCTGTGCTTGCTCTTCATTCGCAGAAACTCCTCCCAAAGAAGAAGATTACTATCGTTTGATCACTATTCCTGCTCCTCCGGGTGTGGTGATGGAGGCTGGCGGCCTGGACTGGCTCGACAAAGAAAAGACCCGACTGGTCGCATGCACGCGGCGCGGCGAAGTGTGGATCATCGACAATCCTTACGCAGACCCACCTGCACTGGCCAAGCCGGCAAACGAGAAAGACGATGCGTCAAAAGCCATCAGGTACAAAAGGTTCCTATTAGGCCTCAACGAGCCTCTCGGCATCCATATAGAAAAGGAGTGGATGTACATGGTGCAGCGCGGTGAACTGACCCGCGTGCGCGACACGGACGGCGATGAAATCATCGACGAGGTCGAAACTTTCAATCGGGGGTGGGGTATCAGCGGCAACTATCACGAGTTCGCCTTCGGGCCGCAGGTCGACCTCGAAGGCAATTTCTGGATCACTCTGAACCGCCCGTTTGGCGGTGAGCCTGAGGGGAAAGCAGCCTGGCGCGGCTGGGCAGTTAAAGTAGACCGTGAAGGCAAATTGCATCCGGTTTGCGTTGGACTGCGTTCGCCGGCCGGGCTCGGCATGAACGACGCGGGCGACGTCTTTTATACCGATAACCAGGGCGACTGGGTGGCGGTGTGCAAGCTTTCGCACCTCAAGCCCGGCAGTTTCCAGGGCAATCCGTTCGGGTTCCGTTCGTGCAATCTGCCGAACTCGCCGATGAAAGAACCTGAAGGCCTGAAGAGCGGCGTCCTCTGGGGGGAGGCGGCGAAGAATATGAAAGAGATCCTCGCTCCGGCCTGCTGGTTTCCCTACCCGCAGATGGGGCGCTCTCACGGCGAGGCCAAGTTCGGTATGAACGACGGCAAGTTTGGGCCTTTTGATAAGCAGTTCATTGTCTGTGACAACACGACCGGAATCCTGATACGCGTATCGCTCGAGAAGATTGGCGGAGAATATCAGGGCGCGTGTTACCCATTCAGAAGGGGCCTAACTCAAGGCTCACTTCGACTGGCCTGGGGCCACGACGGCTCACTGTTTGTCGGCCAGACCGCCCGTGGTTGGGGAAGCCGTCACGGCTTGCAGCGCGTGGTCTGGACAGGCAAGACTCCTTTCGAGATCCTGGAAATGAAAGCGAATCCGGATGGCTTTAATGTGTCCTTTACAGAAGAACTCGATCCTGCCACAGCAGGCAGAATCGACTCGTACCAGATGAAATGCTGGACGTATCACCACCACCAGAAATACGGCGACAAACCGACAAACCAGAAGGCACTGCAAGTTGTGAGTGCAACAATCGGCGAGGACAAAAGATCAGTCAGGCTTGTCATCGATGGGCTTGAGCCATACTACGTGCACGAGCTCAAGCTGACAGCTCTGCGTTCTGCAGACGGGAAGCAGCTCCTGCACAAGGAAGCCTATTACACATTGAATCGTATCCCCGAATAACGTAGCCACGGGCTGCTGCCAGCCTGTGAGCTCGTGTAAATGTATTCCAGGCTCACAGTCTGGCAGCAGCCTGCGGCTACACCATCACCCAAAAATAAAATGAACGTCATCCATATTATTTCGGACACATTCCGGAGAGATAACCTCTCCATTTTCGGCGGCCAGGCACACACACCATCACTGGACGCCTTCTTCGCGCGCAGCGTAGTATTTGACAGGGCCTATGTGTGCAGTTTCCCGACTGTGCCCATTCGTGGCGAACTGGTGACCGGGCAGGTGGGCATGTGCCGCCGGGGCTGGGAGCCGCTGAATCGAAGAATTCCGGTGATCTCAGATCGCCTCACAGGTGCAGGCATCACCAGCATGATGATCGCGGATACACCGCATCATCTGAAAGATGGTTTCCTCTACCAGCGAGGATTTACCGGCTGGGAATGGGTGAGAGGACAAGAGTCGGATCTTCTGAACACACAGCCGTACCCTTACGATTCGAAACAATCGCAGCGATACCGTGAATTCACGCGTACCCATCCGGATAAACTGCCGCAGGGCCTGGAACATCATCTTAAGAACGTTCAGTTTCGGGCAAGCGAGGAGGACACCTTTGTCGCCCGCACCATGAATACCGCGTGCGATTGGCTGGAGAAAAACTACCAGCACGACGGTTTTTACCTGATGGTGGACACCTTCGATCCGCATGAGCCCTGGGATCCCCCTGAATGGTATGTGCGGCGTTTCGATCCTGAGGATTATGACGGCCCTGAGCCCATCTATCCGCCATATGGTCCGAACCACATGGATGAACGCACCACGAGACGTGCGGCAGCGCTTTATCGGGCCGAGGCAAGCCTCGTGGACACCTGGGTCGGTCACCTGTTGAGGAAGATTGAGAACATGGGACTGATGGAAAATACCATGATCATCTTTATGGCTGATCACGGTTTCCTGCTGGGAGAACACGGCCTGGTAGCGAAGAACTTCGATATGTATGAAGAGGTGGCCCACATTCCTCTCGCTATCTATCACCCCGATGCAGCCCCGAGGCGCACTGAAGCTCTTACTTCGATCATCGATATTCCTGCTACGGTGCTGAATGCTTTTGGCATTGAATCTGATGATCAGATCGAAGGAAGAGGTCTGAATCCAAACTTGTTGGAAGGAAGTGATATTGGCCACGAATATGTCATTACTCACGGTGCCTGGGCAGGCGGCTGGAGCCCGGACGGCGGCCATCCCCAGGGAAGTGTCACTGACGGTGAATGGACACTGCTGTTGGAAAAAGATTCCGCGCCCGACAAGCTCTTCTACTTGCCTGACGACCCTCTTCAGAATGTGAACCGTTTCGACTCCGAGGCAGGTCATGCCAGGAGACTCTACGATGCGTTCCTCGAGTTCATCGGGAACAACGGTGGACCACCGGATATGGTAGAGAGCTTCCGGTCAAGATTTCGGGATTCCTGAAGGCCGTTGCATTGATCCGGGACAGATCGTAAAAGCCTCTTTCGAATATCTGCTTCTCTTTTGGCGACTCATGTAATCCTGCTTGCCCATCCCCGACTCACTATGTTGAGCCTTCTCCGGATCTGCCAGAAAGTTGGCTATCCGGGGAAAAGTCGCTAGTTTTCCGACGCCGAGAACATCGCTCGGTGTCGTTTTTGTCGTTTCAGTCATCACAAGGAGATGTCATATGCGCACTAAACTGCTTATGACGGCTATCGCAGCGGCCTTGGTCAGCGGGTATTCTTTTGCCCCGCTACAAGCTGCGGATACAAGCAAATCGGTTTCGTTCAATATCAAGGGGGCCACGTGAGCCACGAATTGCGGCGCTGCCGTGCGCACCGCCATCAGCAATTATGACGGGGTCGTCAAAATGAAGCTGGACACCAAGAAATGGGTCGCCAAGGTCAACTTCAAGAAAGACGCAGACGTGGAAAAATTCCTGAAGAACTTCAATGACTCCACACGCTTTACCGCGTCAGCAGTCAAGCCAAAGGAATAAGATCACCCATAAAAAAATAAAGCCATCCGGCCGACCGGATGGCTTTATTTGTTCTGGTGCGTTTCGACTCAGCGCAGCACTGCGCCGAACTGCTCACCGAGCCTGACGATGATTGCGTCACGATGCTCGTTCACCTCTTCATTAGTCAGCGTCCGTTCAGCGGATTGGAAGACGACCCGGAACGCCAGACTCTTCTTGCCTTTTTCGATGCCTTTGCCTCGATACAAATCGAAGAATTCGATGGACTGAAGGTCGGGCAGTTCGAGCGTTTCGACAAGCTGCGTCACCTGCTCCCAAGTCACTTCCTCAGGGATGATGACCGCTACGTCACGGTCGGATGCCGGGTAACGGGGCAGAGGTGTCACTGAAACTCCGAACGAAGCCATTTCCTCCAGCGCATCCAGGTCAATCTCTGCAATGGACGGAGCTTCGCGAAGGTCAAATTTATCCGAAAGAGATCTGGACGCTGTGCCCAGATAGCCGAGGACCCGTTGCCCGGCTTTCCAGACGGCCCCCGTTCCCTTTTCGAGGAAAGACGACTCGGCAGGACTGATGACGGTGTCATCGCCGATTCGAAGCCGTTCCGTGAGTTGCTCGATCACGCCTTTGGTTTCGGCGAAGTCAAGACCGTGTATGAAAGTGAGCACCCGTTTCTCTTCGTTGTCCTCTGCCTTTTCTCCGCTCAGGTAAACACTGGCGATCTCATACATGAACGTCTCGTTGAACGAACGCCCTTCGTTCCCTTGCCGCACCTGCATCAGGCTGGGAATCAGCGAGCGACGCAGCACGGCCTCCTGCTTCCGTACAGGATTCTGGTTCACCAGCGGAGTGCCATTACTCCAGGGCGAGACGCCTTCAGCCATTTCGTCGGACTGGAAACTGACAGTGATGATTTCATCGAATCCGCTGCCGGTCATCACCTGGTGAACGACATCGGCGACCCGTTCGCCAGTGGGGTATTCCGCGGAAGTGACCGGTAGATTCGAGGCTGTTGGGATGTTGTTGAATCCATGCACCCGCGAGACCTCCTCGATGAGATCAATCTCGCGTTCCAGGTCTTTGCGAAATGATGGAATCTCGAATGTCAGGGCATCAGCATCTCCTTCGGTCAGATCGAGGCTGAGCGAAGTAAGAATCGTTTTTATCTTTTCGCCGGGAATCTCATCACCGAGAAGCCGGTGAACTTCAGGCACTCGGATGCTCACCTTCGCAGGATCCTTCTGCCCCGGCCAGTCATCAAGAATGCCGTCGACGGTCGTGCCACCAGCAAGCTCCTCGATCAGGGCTGCAGCACGCCTCGATGCCCATTCGACTCCGACCGGATCGACCCCTCGTTCGAAGCGGAATGAAGAATCGGTAGTCAGCCCAAGCCCGCGGGCCGTACGGCGAATGCTGACGCCATTGAAGTCAGCGCTCTCCAGCAGGATGGTCTTGGTGGATTCAGTGACCTCGGTATCCAGCCCTCCCATCACGCCGGCGATGGCGACAGCGCGGGAGGCATCGGCGATCGCGAGCATCTCCTTCGTCAGCTTACATTCCGTGCCATCGATGGAGGTGATCGATTCGCCATCCTGTCCTCGCCGGATGACGATGCGATTCTCATCAAGAGTTTCGTAATCGAATGCATGCAGAGGCTGGCACGCTTCGAGCAAAACGAAATTTGTAATATCGACTACGTTATTGATGGACCGCAAACCGACTGTTTCAAGCCTCGAGATCATCCAGTCCGGGCTCGGTCCGATGGCCACGCCAGTAATAATACGCGCGGTATATCGCGGGCACAGGTCCGGAGCCTGGTTGTCAATGGAGGTGAAGTCGGCGGCCTGCTCGTCGCTTCCCTTGAGTCCGATTTCCGGAATCTTCAGCTCGCCACCAGACGCGCAGGAGATTTCGCGAGCTACTCCGATTACGCCATTCAAGTCGTTCCTGTTGCTCGTTATTTCGAGATCGAAGCAGACGTCTTCGCCGATTTCAATGGTCTCTTCGACCTCCATCCCGAGGTTCGCCAAGAGTTCTTCAAGGTCTTGAGGACTGCCCTGAAAATCGCAGTAATCCTGTACCCATTTGTAGCTGATCTTCATGGTGTGATTCCTTCGATGGCCGCGTTCGGTTGAGTGTTTTCAAGCTCTCCCGCCAAAGGCGGCGGAGTCTAGCAATGCAAGGGGAAGATGCAAAAGGGAGCAAGGAAGGGCAATAAGGTTGGGAGGGTGGGGCGACATCAGTCTGTGTCTTGAATCGCGTCTGCATCCTGCAACCTCTTGTAGTCCCATATCAGCAGCGGCAAAACTGGAAGGAACTCAATACACCGAATGAAATAGGGAACCACATAGTCTATATCGCGCGTATAGCTGAGAGGAGAAAGGAGAACGAGCCAGAGAAGCCCATACGATGGACAAAAGGCAAGCAATGGCACAAGCACGCCCAGGTACCACGGATTGATCACGGGGGCCAAGAAGAACAGCGCGCCCAGCCCCAGGCTGGCCCGGAGAGCATCAGGCCTTTTCTCAGCAGTCGGATGCAGTGCCAGCCACAGTAGAGCAACCAGCAGCATGAGCCCGGTGACAGCTTTTGCGCAGAGCAAAGCCGCAGCGGATCTGCGTTTCGAATCGTCTTCATTCGTCTCTGAAAACATGCCGCCGAATATGGCTTCTTCCTCCATCGCCGGTACAAGGATATCGCGCACGACCACGAACACGGCGGCATTGTATTGCCACTGCGATGCGTAGACGTTCAGACCTTTAAAGAGGCCCCCACTCCCGATAAACGGCAGGTACCCAAGAAGCAGGATTCCAGCGAAAGCCAGAGACCCCTTCAATCTCAGCCGCCGTATGAAAACAATCAGCAAAACGCCCGGATAGATTTTGGCCAGAACGCCCATTCCAATTGCCATACCTGCCAGGATATTTCTCTTCTTAACGAAACAGAATATTGCCAGTCCAGTCGCGAAAATAGCCAATCCATCGTGATGCCCTGAGTTGGCAAACTCTTTGAGTAACAAGGGACACCAGGCTGGTATCAGAATGTAAGTGCGCTTCAGCCCAAGCTCCTTTAGCGACAGAAACACTAGAACAGTGGCCGCTACCTCGAAAAGTGTAATCAGTGTTTTGAGGGTTGGAATATGCCCGGGCTGAATATAGTAGGAAATGGCAAATACTAACTGACTGAATGGCGGGTAGATCGTGGGCACTTCCGGATAGTTTATTTGCTCTATGATCTCCCTGAATTCATTATGTTGGCCGACACCAGGCTTCAAAAGTTCGGTAAGTCTGCGGAGGGCTGCCTCCTCCTCTTTCGAGTATTCCACTTCCGATTCGCCATCAGCGAACTCGAGAACCTGCTCAGGCGAGTACCGGAAGGGGTTCATGCCGTGAGCAACTACTTTTCCGTCCCACAGATAGCGGTAGATGTCATCTTCAATAATCAGATCTGTGGGGATTAGCAGAGCCCGGTAGAGAAGCCCAAAACCAGCAATGATCAGCACAAAACCATTTCGGTCCGGCAACCGTCGGATGAACCAGAACGCGATGCCGAAAAAGAATACACCCCACATGTGAAATTTGAGATATTCATTACGGCTGAGCGCCTCTTCAACTTGGGATGCCTCAATGAATCCCCAGACAACGTACAGCGTTGCCAGACCGAGAGCAGCAAGGATCAAGTAGTCTTTGCGGCTGGGATTCTGGTTTTCTTCTGCAGTAGTTTTCATTGGGTGCATCAGAACTGAAGAGTCAGTGAGTTCACTGCACGTTCATTTCTCTGCGTGCAATTCCAGTAAACGCCGCACGAGCCACAGTTCGCGTCCGGCGAACGATCGAATTCTGATCTGATTATCCCCTCGATCACTTCGGACAATCGTGACTCGCATTCACTTGCGAGCTGTTTAACTGGAAGTTCCACGTTTCTGCCGGATTCCATGAAGTAAAGCCAGACAGATTCCGGTAAGGCGCCTTTCCACGCCCTAATGCCAAGGCTGTATATGCCCAGTTGAAATGTATAGGGTTCCGATCGAGCTTGCCCAGTCTTGAAATCCACAAGTTTCGCTCGACCCTCGCTGTCTACTAATAGTGCATCCACTGTACCCTCGACAACGAATGTCTGGTCAGGCTGGCCAACACCAGGTGGGCAGAAAGAAAACGGAGTCTCCAGATAAAGTTCATGCGCCTCTCGAAATTCACTCCAGGTTTCAGCAGCAAGAAATGTCTCCAACATTGATGTGACCGAAGAAAACGTATTCGGGAAATCATCCAACCCATGCCCGGCCTCTCGGAAGGCGACCTCCACCGCGTCAGGAATACTGCCCTGGTTGGTTAGTAGTTTTTGCATGGCCCTATGGGCAAGTGTACCCCTGTCCGCTGCGGACAGTTCCTGCGGCAAAACAGAGCCGGTCGGATGATATTCAGCGATATCCTTGACTCTCTTCAGATAGAATTTCTGCGGGCAGGCATCATATTCCTCAAGCTCTGTCACGGTAAACCGAAGCCTGCTGGCAACGTCAGGATTGATAATCTCGAAGGACCGAGGATCAACATTCTCATGCGTACGCGTTGATCTTATCTCGACTTGGGCAGGCGGGGGAACGAGGGCTTCAGTTGAGAACGTCTGCTGTAATCGCCAACTCCTGTTTGAAGATTCAAGACCATCTTGCCGCGTAACTGCAACCTTGGGCAAGGCATTCAGCATCCAGGCCAGCCAGGTGTTTTCTGGCGCGTTCTGGACCTGCAGAATCCCGCTGAGAATCAGGTGGTCTCTTGCGCGAGTCATCGCCACGTACAGCAATCTGCGGCGCTCTGCGGTGTCCATCTCGTTCTCCCGGCTTTTCAAGATTCCGCCAGCAGATGGCCAGGCTCTTTCACCATTGTCTGCTTCCCCTCGGACAATAGGGCCGAAATGAGGGCTCATAATGAATCTGCCGGAAAACGTGACAGGACGGCGTTCCAGGTCAGGGACAACCACAATTGGCCATTCCAGCCCCTTTGACTTGTGGATGGTAAGAAGCTTGACGACGTTGCTTTCTTCTTCGCTCGTGGATGCTTCACCTTCCCTGGCCTCGCGTACTGTGAGGTCTGCGATAGCTTGAATAAAGTCATCGAGAGAAAGCGTTGCGCTGCTCTCAGCATTTCTGGCAAGGTCAGCGATCTTTCTGAGATTAGAGACCTTTTGCTCTCCTCCCGGCGCGGCCAGAAGGGCTGCGCAGAACCCGGTTTCGTTCGTGATCGAATCGATCAGTTGTCCAAGCGGAAGGCGATCTTTAATACGCCGATATTTCCGCAAAATCGCGTCGGCATTCTTCAGTTTCTTGATCTCTTCACCCTCAATTCCTGCAAGGTCTCTGGATTTGATGTTTCTCGTTAGCCGACCTGAAACGACCGCGAGAGAGGCGGACAGATTGTTTTCCCGACACATCCAGAAAAGTGTTTCGTCATTGATTCCAACGAAGGGTGAACGCAGTACGGAAGCAAGCGCGACTTCGTTCTGTGAATTTTCAATCGAACGCAGAAAGCTCAGTAAATCTCTCACCTCCTGCCTGCCATACAATCCTCTGCCCGCGACCAGATAGTAGGGAATACCCCATTGGCGGAATGCTCTTTCGAAACAGGCGACATCCGTCATTGCACGAAACAGAATGGCGATATCCTTCCACTGAATGGGGCGAGATCCGTCTGGCTCTTCAATGGTGAACGGCTGTTCATCAATCAGATTTCGCAGCTTCACTGCCACTGTTTCCGCCTGCCTCAATCGAAGCTGCTCCAGTGGATCGCCGTCATCTCCAGAAATCAGCAAAAGATCAGCACACTCATGTTTCTTTGATGTCCGTTGTGCAATCAGGCTGCTGTACTTTGCTTCGAACAGTTCCAATTTGTCTTCACAGCCCATGACCTCTTCTACGGAAAAAATATCATTTACTAATTCCATGAGAGGCCGAATTGTCCGAAAGTTCCTACCTGATTGCAGGACGTGGGTGTCGCTGCGTTGCCGCATTTCGCGTTCGGTTTCATTAAATACACTGACGTCCGCCCCCCTGAAACGGTAAATGGACTGTTTCGCATCGCCTACTATAAAGACATTGGTTGGCCCACCAACGGAGTCTGGGTGCAGGCCGGAAAGCCGCCACAGAATTTCTTTCTGAATTCGATCTGTGTCTTGAAATTCATCGATCAAGAATGCCTTGAATCGTTGCCGATAATTCAGACTGATCGATGGCTGGTTTCTCAGCAGACGTAATGCCTGCCACTGAAGATCATCAAAATCAAGGACGGAACTGCCAAACTTTGCCTGGCGATAGCTGCGCGCCACGACAGGCCATTCGGAAGACAATGCAATTGAGAATTCTGCAGCAGATTGTTCGATTTGACAGGAGACAGCCTGCAGGGCAGCGGTGGCTCGCAACAGTCCCCGTATTGAAATAATGGATTCTTTTACTGTGTCCGGTTCCTGCCATTTTGATTTCGACATATGCTGGAGCGAACAGTTGTTCAGAATGAATTGGCTTGCCTGCAGTCGCTCAACTGGAGGCAGTGATTCATTCAGCAATTCTGCGATTCCTGCCAGAATCTGAACACGACGTGATGCAACTCTACATCCAGCTCTGACGGGCTCGTTTGACTTCAATGCAGTGACCGCTCTGGACCAGCTTGGTTTCCGGACAAGGCGTTTGAGTTCATTTGTCAAAGATGAGAGCCGAAACTCGTTCCAGGCGTCCAACAGTTCATCAGGTGAATGCTGGCTGAACGGTTCCGGGGTGGGCCAATGGAGCAGATCTCTGACTAAGTCGATCAGCGCTGGGATTCCAAGGTATTCGGCAAGCAGAGCAAGGGCAGTTGATTCCGACTTCCTCAGTCGCCCGAGGACATGTTCCCGGGCGATTTCGTGTCGTCGTCGCTCTGCATCTCGTTCATCCAGGATCTGAAAACGGGGATCGATTCCGAGGGCAAAGGCATTCTCTCGCAAGAGACGCGTGCAGAACCCGTGGATGGTGTTGATCGGCGCATTTTCCAGGTCTCTTTTGTGTTGAAACCACTTGCTCTGTGAATCCGTCGTGGCCGCGGCCGCAGTCTCACATTCCGCACGGATCCGCGCTTTGAGCTCGCCAGCGGCTTTCTCTGTGAAAGTGACACAGACGATTTCAGGCACCGCAGCGGCCCCGGTCCGCAGGAAGCTCAGGTAGCGTTGAACCAGGACGTGGGTCTTTCCTGTGCCCGCTCCGGCTGAAAGAAATATGTGGCCGGACAGGTCGTTGATTGCGAGTTCCTTGACTCGCTCGTCAGAGGCCCAGTCCTGGCAAGTATCCACAGACATACTCTCCTAAATACAGGTGATGCTCTGGACGTTCCACTGATTGGATGGGGGTGCTGCTGTGTGCAAGCACAATATATGGGTGTTTTAGGCGAAAGTTGCAGTGATTCTTAACCCTCATCATGAGATTCTGTCTAAAGTCTCTGCACGGTTGTCGATAATTAAAATGGAGATCCCGTGCGAAAGGGAACTCCGCCTATCGTCCTCATCGACTAGCTGTTCATTTTTCGTTCAGAACTCATGTTCTGACATCCCGGCTCTGTCTGACATCTCAGACCGCTAGCTCTCCTCCAGAAAGCGGTTTTCAGGCAGGTGAACATGGAGGACGAGAGGATCTGAAAATGTGGTTTTCACCAACCGTTAGAGTCAGCGGCATTTACGCCAACAACGGGCAGTCAAGTACACCGTCACAGTCCAATGCCCAATCCGCAGGAGCATCCGGCGGCTGGTCGTGGCGAAGCGGACGGGCCAACAATGGCGCCTGGCAGAATACCGACAATCAGCAATCCGGTAACGCGACGAATAACCTTGAAATAGAGAACGCGGTTCCACCGAGACGCCCCCCGAGGAGGCATCACCACAGCCACAACTCGGGTGACGTGTCAGTCAGCAACGTCAATGCGACGAACGTCCAGGAAAACGCACCCAGCCAATCGAGCGTGCAGTCAGCATCCACAGGCGGCGGCTGGCGTCCCTGGGGTCCCTGGTATGGTTGGGGTGGTGGCTCAGCCACCAACAATGCGGACCAGGTATCGACCAGCAACCAAAACGGCAACGCGACCAACAACATCAATCTCTACGATTGGCCAAATGTGAGGGTTAAGAACATTAATGCGACTAATCTTCAGTCGAATTCCGGGTCCCAGTCGAATGCTCAATCTGCGAGCGCAGGTCCCGGGACCGCCTCGAACAGCGCCTGGCAGAGCCAATCCAATAACCAGACCGGCGAAGCCGTGAACAACATCAATATCTGGGTTTAAGATACCAACCTGGGTATCTCTTAGCTGCCGCCGGAGCCTCTAAGGCTTGGCGGCAGTTTTCTGTTCTGGGATGATTTGAGGACCTTTTCTGCTAATTCGAAGAGGATTTACGCGGCACAGGTCTCTATAGTTACAGTGACTGCACGCGGCATAATCGGCTGGTCGGACGGCAAACTCGCCTTGCTTTACCTGTTTTACTAATTGAGGGATCCTCCTGTCCGCTGCAGCCAGGATTTCGTTTACTGCAGCCTGGCTGGCGGGAGGATCTTCGTACGCGACGCCTGATGGTCTTGCCGGTTTCTGTATCGCTATGTAACCGCAACGTTCGCAGT
>JASLXP010000575.1 GCA_030740295.1 Planctomycetota bacterium | reverse complement strand
TTTCATGTTTCCTAGCATCAAGTTCAGAGCTTTTTCGTTGGTAGCGCGGGCTTCAGCCCGTCTTTGCGGACTAAAGCCCGCGCTACGAACTGAGACGGCAGCGTCCCTCAGAGGAGAATGATTAGGAGGATGATTAGGAGAATGTACATCGAGTTCAGGGCGTGCCCTGGAAATCTCCCTGGGCACGCCAGCGTCTCGCTGGCACTCGGAAGCGACCGGAGATCGCCTGGCCGGCGGGACGCCGGCGTGCCCAGCGTCAACGGCGGTCCCTGGAACTTGCAGCGTCAACGGCGTTCCCAGGGAATACTCGCAATAATTGAACAAATGAGATTGCTATGCCGTTTCGGATTCATCATGGCACTGGCCGCCAGCACCATGAACGCTCAGCCACTCGATGATGTTTCGACGTCAGAGCTGGTGGCTTCAATTGCGACTCATGAAGAAGCCCGTGGAGTTCCGGCTAACTTGATTCGCGAGGCGGGGAAGCGGGGCATCGAAGCGGCTCTTGCGTGTGCAGTGAAACTGAATCGAAGTGATCTGCAACTCAGCGAACATCTCTGCCAGGTCATCGCGTTTGCTGGGCGAATTCGGCGGTTTCATCCTGAAGTCCTCCGCCTCTACGACCTGGCAGCTTATCGCCTCTTTTATGAGAAAGGAGGAGCGAAACAGCAGGAGAAATTGGCGGTTGCTCTCGCTTGGGAGAAGTGGCCGCAGTCGCTGCCTGAAGCGCTTGTGCGTGCGGCCCCGCTGCCAACTCTTGATTGGATCAGCCAGCAGGCGATCTCTAAGAAACCACGCCTCGTGCACCTCCAACTGCTACTGCGTGAGTGGGCGAAGTGGATGCGATATGAGAACGAAATGCAGCATGCGGACAAGCTCTACAAGGCTCTCGAGTCATTAGCGTCATCGGACGCCGTTCTCGCCGATGCTCCGACGCTGGTCTCCTTATTGACGGCTATGGGCCAAAAGAGGACGGGGCGTATCGGGTCTCGAGCAGGCCAAGAGGTACTTTCACGAATGGAATCGTTTGCCGTCCGAAGCCTGGGTTCTGTCTCTCCGGATGTCCGCTCGGCTGCGGCGGGCACGCTTGGTCGATTCGCTTCCGATCTCAGTCACCGGTCGCTCCTCGGGAGATTGAGAGCCGAGAAGGATGTTAAGGTTATTGGAGAGATCATCGATGCGTTCGGGCTTTGGACCGCTGACAGGCCGGAGGCCGGGCAGGCCATGCTTTCACTTTTCAAGAGCTGCAGCAACCCCGGCATCAGAAAGAAGATTCTTTACGCGGCGGACCGCAACGAATGGCCGCAACGAAGACAGATTATCCTTGCAGCGTTCAAACATCCCGAGGACGGAGTCCTTGGCGCTGCGCTGGAATTGATCCCGGAAACCAAGATCGATCCCAAGACTTCCGAGCTGGTCATCAAGCTCGTTCAATCGCAGAAAGAGAGCTTCACCTCACTCGTTGATGCCGCGGGAGCCACTCGAGACCCCCGCGTTGTGCCGCAACTCCATCGGTGGTTGAACGCCGAGAAAAACGATGCGGTTCGACTCAAGATCGTCTTGGCCCTCGAACAAATCGGGAATGGTGAAGCCCGTGCGATCCTGCTGAATCTTCTCCAGACTGACAATAGCCAGTTCATTGTCGAGCATCTCATTGGTGTAGTGGATCGGATGCAGTTTCAAGGGGCCGCCGCAGCTGTCACGAATCTTGCCAGCGACGAGACCGCGCCCGAAAGCGTCCGCAGTCAGGCCTTATGGGCGATGGGTGGTTTCAAGGGCGAGACGATCGGCCAGTTGCTTGATGACATCGAGCCGGAGGCAAGCAACCCGGAGTCGGTAGAGATCATGAAGGCGTGCGTGGCGCTGGCACAATTCCGCCGGAAGGAGGCGGGCGCGGCAATGAAGTTGCAGGAAAGCTATCGCTCCGGCTCTCCAGCGGTCCGATTTCAGATTCTGATGCGGCTTGAGGAAATGAAGAGAGACCATCCTGTCATAGGGCTTGGCCTGGATTCGACTGACTTCATCGAGCTCTACGGCGCGGTAAGGGCCGCGGGCGCGGCGAATCCCCACAAATACCGTGTGAAGTGCAAGTCCCTCCGCCAATCAAGTTTTATCAAATCAGTGCTGCATCCATCGGTCGACTCGCTGGGATTCAAGAAATTCCTGGACCGTGGCCTCACCCGCAGTTACATACCGGAGGGGTTCTGAACGATGGCAGGTGCATCAACCAAAATCCCGTCTGTCGTTAGCGTGGCATTTCTGGTAGCGTTGATCATAGCTCTCGGCACTCCCGGCTTTGCTCACGAATCACCCGTGGATCACGTGGAACGGACCCTGCGAATGTGGGTAAAAGATGGGCGTCTGCATCTCAGCTACCGAATCGAACTGACTGAACGGTCAGTGCTGATCCAGTTGCATCGCATGGATAGAGATGGCAACGGTCGTATCAGCCAGTCCGAGAAAGCTGAATACTTCACGCCTTTCAGGGAAGCGCTCGCAGGCCAACTCGAAATCACTATCGGCGAGAGACGGCTCCCAATGCGACCTGATGGGGACGTGAAGCTCTCGCCCGGATTGCGGCAGACTTACACTTTCTCATCGCCGCTCCCTGCAGCACAAGACGGCAAGGTGTCAGGCAGGTTAAGGGACCTTTACTCAGCCCGGCATCCGGGTACCTATCGATACGTACCGAAGCAGAACAGCGGTCTAAAGGTATCAGCACCTTCGGGGCTGAAAAAAACAGGTGACCATTCGGAAATCGTATTGAGTTTTGTTGTTCAGAAGTAGAAGCAGATACCGTGAGCTCATCGGACGCATCGTAGGACGGACAACCTGTCCGTCTTTCGGAGAGCCGGGCCCCGGCCTACGATTGCCCAAGGAGAAAACGTCGTGCCCGAAGAGGTTTTCGAACAGGAATCTATCACCCTCCTCTGAAAGAGTGAAAACGACCACACTTTCGAGAATGATCAGGAGGAATGTGGGCCGCCTGCCCCAGGGAAAACACGCGCACAATATCACTTCTGCCCACCATCAGCCTCAACCACCATCCGGAAGCCGACCTCTTTGTTGCGAATGTCTGGATGGCCGTAGGCCCGGCGTGCAGAACGGGCCAGTTCCGCGTTGCGGCCAAAGATCAGGTTGTAGGCCGAGCCGCCCCGCAAGACACGAAACATGCCAGTTTCCGGCCCGCTCGGGTTGTCGGTGGGGGCCCACTTGTAAAAGTCAGCAGCAAACCGGTCCAGACACCACTCGCGCACATTGCCGTACATGTCGTACAGGCCCCAGGGGTTGGGCTTCTTGCCGCCCACGTCCCTCGTTGTCTCATCCTTTAACCTTTTATGGGCGTACCAGGCGTACTTGTTCAGATCGCCCTCGTTGTCCCCAAAGGACCACAGCGTTGTCGTGCCGGCGCGGCAGGCGTATTCCCACTCGGCCTCGGTGGGCAGTCGCACGCTCTTACCGGTCTTCTTTGAGAGCTTGCTGCAGAAATCCATGGCGTCGTTCCAGGAGATCCCTCCCACCGGCCGGTCCTTGCCGCCCCTCGATGGGCTTGAACGCGTTACGGCTGAGTACTGCGCCTCCGTCACTTCGTGGATTCCCATATAGAACGGCTTCGTGACCCGCACACGGTGCTGGGGACTCTCGTTTCTGTGGTGTCCCCAGCTATTCGTCTGGCTGCCCATCATGAACTCGCCTGGCCGGATCAGCACCAGCTTCACTTCCACCCCCTCTCCCAGATCGAGAGCGAGGTCTGCAGGCAAGCCGTCGATCGATTCAAATGAAGCTTTACCTTCCTCACGAACAAAGTTCACG
>JASLXP010000574.1 GCA_030740295.1 Planctomycetota bacterium | reverse complement strand
GTTCATGTTTGCTCCGCCCCATGCCAGCCACATCCAGGTTGGCAGGCGCCGGCGTCGTGCGGCTGTCTCCATGCGTTCAACCATGTATCCCAGATCGATAATCCTGCGGTTCGGCGACCCTACCGGATAGTAGTCGGTTGAAATGATGTCACCCGGCAGACCAGCCAGGCGCCGCTCGATACCGTGATTGAAAAGCTGATTGCACCAGGCGAGGCGGTTGGGATCGGCCTTCCGCATTTGCGCGACAGCTTCGATGATCTTGTTTTCTCCTTTCGTCGGTTCATCGACGACGAGATAGATGAATACTTCCGACAACTTCCGAAGCTCTCTGATTCTCGGAATGATGGCTGCCTGCGATGTGTAAAGGCCCGCTCTGAGTCCTGACTCTCCCGCGAGGCGCATGTATTCAGCGATGCGGGGAACGTGGGGTGTGCCGATAGCGATGATGACGCTCTTGAAACCGGCGTCCGCCAGGAACTGCATGGTCCTCTTCCCCGGATCGCTGTAAGTCATGAAACAGGGCATAAAAATGAGTTGCGGCTCATCGTTAATGAGCACCTGCCTTCGATGATGATCGATCTTTGACTCACCGGAGAGTCTGCTGATTTTCTGTAGAGGAAGCCGACGCTGGCACAATGCCTCTGACTTTTCATCGCGGCCGATGGCTTCCAGAGCGTACGCGCCATCGACGAGGTTCTTAATCGGTAAGCGAACAACAACCTTCGGTTTCTCAATCAACACATCACTCTGCGAGACCTCTTTGTCCCCAAGCATGAGCCTGAGTCCGAGCCTTCGAATTGAGGGCACGACCTCGCCATGCAGAACGGCCTCCGTCTCGGAACTGTAATAGGAGCGGTCGAGGTATAGGTCGAGCATGGGCTTTACGTTCACGTATTCTGTCCGTTCAAAGACAGCTCGATCGTCATCGAACATAACAATTCGCATCGGCCATTCCGTTTGGCCAGGAAATTCAAAACCGTCCACTTCAAACCACGACTCATCATCAGCAGGGATGGTCTGTACCTGGGAACGCTTGAGCTCCGAATCCTTGCCGTATCGGCGACACGCGGCGCCGACCAGACTCCGTTCTTTTCCGGAATGATTCCGAACGTTGATTCTGAGACGCGCCTTGCCTTTCCCGGTCTCGAGCAACTCCGCATCAGAAATCTCGATTGCGAAGCGGTCAAGCGGACCTGGCTTCGGCCATTCGAGGAAGGCCCAGTCATTGCGGCTGATGTGATACCGATACTCAGGAGTCGGCCAGATGCTCAGCTCATCCACTTCCGCGCTGTATCTGGTGAAGCCGAATCCCCAGGTGTCTCTCAGCAGCGGCGATCTGATAAAGGCATCGAGTGGGATGGACACTTCCGCGCACCAGCCGCCTTCATTTTCGCCGACCGCCGCATGGCCGCCCGAATTCCAGGCCGGCGCAAAGCCCTGAGAATCACACCACACGCCTTCGGGGCTGACCTGAAATCGATGGAAGCTCTTCGCTCCAGGATGTGGCTCCAGGTAGAACTCGATCCGCGATTCATCGTCCCGGAGGAATCGATTGCGGAGCGCTGCGCTGGATGCCGGCTTCGCCTTGCCTCCCGCACACTCGAACGCAAGATAGAGAGTTTCGTCACAGACACCGATCCGAGCGCGGGAAGGTCGCTTCAGTGGCGTTCCCAGGTGTTCTTTCAGCTCGATGATGGCTGCTTTGTCCCATTCCTTGCGATCGACGACCCCGTTGATTTCCGGCGGACCCGTCAGGATCCCCGGGGTGATGCGAACTGGCGAGCCCAACCCAAACCCACCCGTCGAAGCCATCTGCCTGCGGTCTTTGGTAATTGCATCCGCATGGTATTGAGTAGGCTTCTCCGCCTCTTCGAGCTGCACTGCGTCAATCCAGAGCGAGCCAGCCTGAGAACAGATGAATTTCAACTGCAAGCGACCGCCGCCGGAATCGATGCTTGTCTCATACCGCTTCCAGTCCTTGCCAATAATGAACGGAAAAGTCTTGTAGCCCTTTCCCTTGAACTCGATTCGTAAAGGAAGGTCCGGCCCCCCACTCCTGGCATGGAAAGAGAACGCCATCGATTCCTTCTTTGGCACATGAGTCTGCAGACAAAGCTCCTTCCGGAACTTGCCAGACATCCGAACCGACTGCCGGCCATGCCATTTCTCTGCCGTATCCAATCCCCAATTCGGACGCCAGGCATCGAGGCTGCCGTACTGTTCAATTACATCTTGATTCGGATACCAGAAGATGGGATTGGAATCAGAGATGATCTCGAACGAACTGTTAGGAATAAAGTTTTGAGGCGCGACAGTTTCGGCAAAGGCAGACGCAGGGAGGCCAGTGACAAGAACAGACAACAGGAACGCAGCAGCCCGGGCCTGGTCGTAACCAGGTTTGTTGGCTCTCACGCTCCAGCAAGTGTCAGCAATGGTCATTAATGCAACTCCCTCAGAACGACGCGAAGCTGTTTCGAATCCAGCGACCCCATTCGGGAACTGTCCCAATCAAGGCTCTGTCCTCAATGCCTGGCTGGCAGTCACCGCCCGTACGTCGAGCGTGGTCCGGACAAGTTTCCACTCAAGCAAATGAGGTCCGCGGTGTTCTCGAACGTGAACGTTCTCTACGGCCTGGAAACAGGATTGATGCTGTAGCTTAGGAGCTTCGTCTCGTTCAGTACAAGCGGCTGGCCGGCGTTCTCCAGCAGGTCGACCAAGACATTACGGCATATGTGTCTGGCGATGACGCCGCGATTCCACTCACTCGGAGACAGGGCCGCGCGTCGGGGACGCTTGAATGTGATTTCGATTGCGCCTTTGAGTCGCGTCACTCGGATGGCTGCAACCGTGTCCTGAAACTCAGCGGTGGCCGGCTCCCACTTGCCGTCGGCCTTGAATTCAATTTTCAGCGGCACCTCCTCCCCCTTCTTCTTTGCCTTGGGGTAGAAGATTGGCAGCGTTTCGTAGAGCTCGGCGAGCTTATCCTGGCCGTAGGCCCGCGCAGTAGTCGTCACGGTAACTCCTTTGGTCCCGATCTCGAAAACGCGCTCGTAGGCAATGCGGCCCTGAAGCACTTTGCCCTGGCCGAGCATCTCGGCCGGGATGCGGCCGCTGACGCGGACTGTGCCGCGGCCTCCTTTGACTTTTGAGTCAACGGCCGGGCTGACGATTCGGGCCGAAGTGAACACCTTGCCCTCAAGACTGGACCCGGTTACCGCGTGGATGGGCCAGAGCTTCCAGTTCTCGACGGTATCGAGGTTTTTGTCCCAGTTCATGCCACCCCGCCGTCCTAACAGAACCGAACCGGCTTGCGGTGTCCAGAAGGCAGAAAGTTGTCCGCCGCCAAAACCGTAGGGCCCGGCGTGATGAAAGTTACCGCTGTTCGGATCGTCAGAACCGACCGGGCCGCTATGGACAATTGCAGCGAAGCCATCCATGCGTGCGACGGTGAAAGCATCCCCGAAATTTCGGATGAAGGTCTCGCCGCGCTCGAAAGGGGAACGCAGCCAGGGAGAGCCGGACTCGTGCAGTTCCTTGAGCCGGGCGTAGGTTTTCTTGCGGTAATGGTCGTAAGCAAAGCAAATGGTGATCGGGTAATTGGTGGATGGCCAAATCCGGTAGGACCATCGATGCGCGTTGATTTCTTCCGGCTTGAGGTGATATAGCCGGCCTTTCTCATCCCGCTTTCTCGGGGTCTGTTTGGCGCAAGTGTTGAACCAGCCCACAGCCCGTTTCAGTCCGGCTTCAATCTCCTCCTGCGAAGGGAACTTCGTCAAATACACGGCCTCATCAGTCAGCATCGCCCCGGCATAATCGCGATAACCCCAGAGCCACTGATCTGCCCAGGCATCGGTGTCGAGACGGGAGTTGAAATGGCTCGGCCCGAAATACCCTCCTCCGGGTTCAGGCAGAACGAGATGCGCGCGGAGACGGTAACGCCGCTCGACCGTCTCCTTGACGAAGTCCCAATCACTGGCGAGCGCTACCCAATTGGCGAAGAAGATTGCCATGCTGTTGAAGCTTGTGTCGAGGCCGCCGTGATCCACAAAGAATCCCGCCGCGTGGAACGATTTTGGATCCGCCACCAGCCGGTGGATGTAGATTCTGATTTCTTCAGTCAGCGCCCGATCCTTCAGGGCTTCAGATGCGTACCAAAGCCCGGCGATGGCCGCCATGTCCATATTGATCTCCTCACCCTTCACCTCCCAATCGAGCTGTCGCCGCACCATTTTGCGGAGCCCGATTTTATAGGCATTTCTGACCTTGCGCGGAAGGGCGTCCCGAATGTCAGCGTAGGGATAGGCGAACACCATCAGGTGCGGCCCGAACCAGTCCGGACGATTCATCCCTTTTTCCGGAGCCGTCTCTAACTGGTGATCCGTCATGATCATCTCTACGGCCATCTTTGCGAAAGCCCGGAGTTTCATCGCACGAGAGCCTTTGAAGGGGTTGCCCTTGTTGTCCCAGCGCACGAGCCACGCGATTGGCTCGGCCCAAACCGGCGGAACCCTCACCGCATCCCCATACTCGAGCGTTTTCAGAAGAAATGCCTCCGGCGGGGCAGACACGCAGGGCGCGGCGCGCTTGCTGCCGATGATGGGCAGCATGTCACCGCGTACCAGCATGTAGTCGCGGTAGGCCTTTTCAGGGTCATCGGACTGAGCGACGGTGAACGGTGTTGGGTTTGTGATTCCATGGTCGAAGTCCTCCACTTTGAGCCCGGCCATGTAGTCGCGCAAGACGCGCTGGTACTCGTGGTCTTGCGGCAATTCAGCAGCGCCGCCAATTACCGTCGAAAGGACCGCCACGAGTAGGTACCTGCCGCAACGTAAGTGATTTCTCACATCCTGGTTTCCTGACATTGTCCGTCCTCTCGATGAAGTAACAGTCCCGACAGTTTCGACAGACGAAATCGCCTGCCAACCAGTGGCAAGCGCAGACAACAGGGACGCGCAGCCTGCGGTCGACTTGAACCTCGGCCGAACGCTACTAACCGGCAAGAGCAAGTTCGGCGAGTTGTCATTGACTATTCATTTCCTGATAGAGATTTCTACAGGCGCGCTCTTCACCTTTCCCTTCCAGAAATCGTGAATTGTGTCCATGGCGTGTGCCTGCGGATGCTCTCTGAACTCTCGCTCGATGACCAGCTTATAAGTCCCAGTCGGGAGGAGTTTGCGGCTCGGGCCTTTCTGCCCCTCCAGTATGAATTGGAAGAATCGGCCAAGAACCACTTTCACTTCTCGGATGCCGCCCGGGTTCAGCACAATCATGTTTGGCTTGTACCGGATTCGCGCGACGCAGGCTGCATGCCACATCTCATCGGTACCTGTCCGCGAGAGAATGAACTTCCAGCCGTGATAGTGGTCTGTGTTATAGAGCATGAAGCCCTGTTTGGAGGTGTTCTTGATGGTCACACCAAATGTGAGCGGTTCGCCGGCTTTGTAAGCTTCCTTCCTGCACTTGACACTCCAGGAGATCGCCTGTTCACGGGCTGGTTCTTCGGCGACCGTTTCAGATAGAAACAGAATCGAGCCGAGACCGAGAACAATCCATCCGGTCGCATCCAAACGCATCATCAGATTTCCTCCTGGGCTCCAGGATGCATAAGTCTATCAGTCACCACAATCGGTTTGAAGTCGAGTTTCCTGATTCCCTGGACGTTCTCTGATGCATCGCGACTTGAGTGATTTCCCTTCGTGGAGCTCGACCCGGCGCCAGGGTGATTCACTGAACACAGAACTAGTACTAGTGCACTTTCTGAAGCTTTACGCCGAAGGCGTTAAACAACGTAGCCCAGGGCAAGCGTAGCGCCGCCCTGGGTATAAATGCCACCTCCCGACCTATGCCAACAGCGCAAACTC
>JASLXP010000573.1 GCA_030740295.1 Planctomycetota bacterium | reverse complement strand
CTGTTACGACGCGGCCTTCCCGGAAAGCTCGCGTCTGGTGGCCCTCGAAGGCGCAGATATCCTGGTTCTGCCTACCAACTGGCCAGGCAAGGCCATCTGTTATTCGGAGTACGTCATCGCCACCCGCTGCCTCGAGAACCGCATCAACTACGTAGCCTGCGATCGTGTCGGCGAGGAAGGCGGAACGAGATTCATCGGCAACAGCGTCATCTACGACTACACGGCCAATGAGCTCGCCAGGGCAAGCGCGGATGAAGAGGAACTGATAATCGCAGACCTGGACACTGAGGCGCCGCGCCAGAAGCGATTGATCTACATACCAGGCGTCTACGAATTGGACCGGATTGGTGATCGTCGGCCGGAGCTTTATGGGCGGATAGCAGAGGAATAATTGGGGCAAGTTGCCTTCCTTCTTTCCCTCTGACGAAGATCACGACGAAGCCGTTGACGCCAGCAAGCCATCACACCTGTCGCACAAGGTCCCCGAGCAAACTATGCGGTCCCGCCTCCGTTATGTGGACTTGAACTACCTCCTCCATGAGACTTTCCTCACCATCAAAATGCGCCGGTTTATTGGTCCGTGTCCGTCCGATGAGTCGCCGGTCCGATTTTTTCTCTGCGATGGCATCGACCAGCACTTCCTGTGTCGTTCCGATGCATCTGTCGTTCTTCTTCTGAGCCAGAGCCTTTGAAAGCTCGATGACGCGCTGCAATCGCTCTTTCTTCACCTCGTTCGGCACATCGTCCTCGAATTCCTCGGCAGGGGTTCCGGGACGTACGCTGAAAGTGAAGTTGTAGACCATGTCGAACTCGACCTCTTCGACCAGGTCCATGGTCCGCTGAAAGTCCTCTTCAGTTTCTGTCGGATAGCCGACGATGACATCGGTCGCCACGGCAAGTCCCGGCACGATGCTGCGGGCCTCAGCGATCTTTGACGCGTAATCTTCGTAGGTGTATCCGCGGCGCATATGCTGAAGGATACGTTCCGAGCCTGATTGAAACGGCAGGTGCAGAAACTCGCAGACGTGCTCGCAATCGGCCATGGCCTCGAACATCTCGGTACGCATCTTCAATGGATGCGAAGTGGTGTACCGAATTCGCTCGATGCCAGCGACATCATTGCATGCCCGCAGAAGAGCATCGAATCGTTGAGAGCCATCGCGGTAAGCATTGACGGTCTGACCCAGGATCGTGACTTCTTTCGTGCCGGTCGAGACAAGACGCTCCACCTCTTTCACGACTTCCGGAATGGGCCTATAGCGTTCCCTTCCGCGCACGTAAGGCACGATGCAGTAGGCGCACGCGTAGTTGCAGCCACGTTGCACGGCAAGCCATGCCTTGAGGCCGCCCGGGGAACGGGTCTCCGCCACTTGGGAATAGCTCTCGACATTATCCAGCGTCATCGCGTGCTGCTGTCCTTCACCGCTCTCGATACGGGCCAGCATTTCAGGCAGTTTGCGGTAGCTGTCCGGGCCGGCGACCAGGTCCACATGAGCAGCTCGGTCGAGGATGTCATCCCCGATGCGCTGGGCCATGCATCCCAGAACGCCCATGATGGTCTCCGGTTTGTCGGTCTTCAGGGGCTTCAATTCGCCGATGCGTCCGTGAACACGCTGCTCCGCGTTTTCACGAACCGCGCATGTATTGATGAGCACGAGATCCGCTTCCTTAACAGAGCTCGTGGGTGCGTAACCGGCCTGCATCAGAATGCTGCCCACGAGTTCCGAATCGTAAAGATTCATCTGGCAGCCGTAGGTCTGAATGAAGTATTTCTTCATCCCTTCCAGCGATGCGTCCTCCAAGGAACGGACCGGCACGTCCGGCATCGGTGTGGAGGAACAGCCACTGGTTTCTCCGCCGGGCTGGATGACTTGAAATGGATTCTGATGCATGGATTTATGGCCGGTCTCTGAAGGCGGGGAATCATAACTGTGGGCATATCACCTGCAAGAGCGCCCATTGCGCTTACTGATCTGTCCCAGGACTGTCCTCACAGCCGGCAGGCGAGACCTCCCGCCCTTGTTATCCTCATCAAAGCCAACGAGGCACTTATTCTGAATGCCTCATAAAAGCGGACAGAGAAGCTTCCCCCAATTCTGTCGCAACAGAGAAGCCGGCAGCCCTGCCGGATCGACGCCCTCCTCAGGGAGGCAATTCACACCATTACCGGGTAATGCCCGAAGGAGATTCATATGAAATGGCTCATCACTTCCCTCAGCGTCTTGAGTCTGGTGTTTGTTTTCCAGAGTGGACAGGCTGAAGAAGCCAAGAAAGAAAAGAAGGCCAAAAGAGAGAAGCCGAAACTCGAAGAGATCACCGTTACCGGCAAGCTCGTGAAGAAGGAAGCAACCCGTAAGAACAAAAAGACCGGTGAGGAGAAGACGGTTGTCAGCTACCTTCTCGAATGCGCTGACGGCAAGAAGACCCGCCTGCCTGCCCCTCGAAAGAAGAAGGGGGAAGAAGAGGCCGCCGATCCATACGCAGAACATGTGGACAAGAACGTCACCATCACCGGTATGGGAGCAACGGTCACTAAAAAGAACAAGAAAGGCGAAGAGAGGACCACAACTCGGATAGCCAGGGTCAAGAGCATCGTTGCCCAATAAGGGGTCCGGAAAAGGTAATCAGTTGTCCGCTATCAACAGTCAGAGGGCCCTGCTTTTTGCGGGGCCCTTTTTTATTGCGGGGCGTTTGCCTTTCTGAAACCAAGACCAGTCGTTATAAAAAGGTAACGAAATCGAACACCAGGCGTTCCTCTGCAGTCCAATTCCCATCCTGAAACTCGAACCGAAAATGAAAATGCGTCACCTTTTCGCGTGCATTACTCTTGTCCTTCTCGCTCCGCTTACCCATGCGCAGCAGCTCGCACCGAAGGCCCTGCTGCCTGTCGATCCGGCCATCAAGGTCGTCAAGCTCGATAACGGGTTCTCATGCTGGATTCGCTCGCACAATCGGCCGCCTGGCAAGGTTGGCATGTGGCTGCATATCAGCAGCGGGTCGATTAATGAAGATGACAACCAGCGCGGGCTTGCCCATTTTCTCGAACATCTGGCGTTTAATGGAACGAAGCACTTCCCGCCAGGTCGCCTCATCAAGTATTTTGAATCGCTTGGGCTCCGCTTTGGACAGCACCAGAATGCGTTCACCAGTTTCAACCAGACCACGTTCACGCTGAGTCTGCCCGACACCAAAGATGTGACCATTGGCAAAGGTCTTCTTTGTCTTTCTGATTACGCTTTTCGGATGAGCCTAGTGCCTGAAGAGGTGGACAAAGAACGCAAGGTCATCCTTGAAGAGCTTCGCGCCCGGCTCAGTGCGCGTTCGAGGATGCTGGACAAGCTGCTTCCCATTCTGCTGCCGGGCTCGCGGGTGGCGCAGCGGCTGCCTATCGGCAAGGAAGAGATCCTCAAGAAAGCCGACCGCGCTCTCATCAAAAGCTATTACGACAAATGGTATCACCCCGGTAACGGGACCCTCCTCGTGGTCGGCGATCTCAAACCGGCGCAGATTGAAAAGCACCTTCAAAAACACTTCGGCGAATGGCCCGAATCCGAGAATGCCGTGGGCGATGCCGATCCAGGTATTTCTGTCTACAAGAAGACAAGCGCGGCAACGTTAACCGATCCGGAAAAGACCAATGCGGAAGTCAGCGTTATCTCAGTCCGGCCGGTCGAGCTCACTCGCACTACGGCTGACTACCGGCGCGACCTGGTTCAGAATCTTGGAAGCTGGATCTTCAATCGGCGTATGGGCAATCTGGTACGCGAAGGCAAGGCGCCTTTCCAGAATGCGTCCGCGTATAAGTTTCCGTTCCTGAATGTCTGTTCATATATCGAGGCCGAGGCCAGCGGCGAACCGGCCAAATCTGAAGAGATGCTCACTTCGTTACTGGTCGAGCTTAAACGTGCCCGCGAGCATGGCTTCCTTACCCAGGAGCTCGAAGACGGTAAGAGGGCTCTGTTGGCCTCCGCAGACCAGCGTGCAAAAACAGAGGCCACTCGGGACGCTCGTGCTTTCCTCAGCTCGATGAACAGCTCCATCGAACGCGGCAGGATGCCGATGTCCGCAAAGCAAAGCCTGAATCTCATGGGCGCCCTTCTTCCGACCATCGGGCTCGCCGAAGTCTCGTCAACGTTCAAGACCAACTTTAATCCGGCAAACCGCCTGGTGCTGGCAACCATGCCGGACAAGAAAGAGATCAAAGTGCCGTCGAAGAAAGCGCTCCTCGCTATCGCCAGCAAAGCCGAGCAGGTAAGAGTCGAGCCCCTCCAGGCTAAGGAACGTCCCAAGGCGCTGCTCACGGAGCTCCCCGAGCCGGGCAAAGTCGTTGAAACGGCAGAAGAGCCGGACCTGAAGATCCTGTCCACAACACTCAGCAACGGTGTCCGGCTGCATCTGCGCGAAATGGACTTTCGCAAAAACCAGGTGACTGCCCACATCAGCATCGCAGGTGGCAAGATCAGAGAAACGGAAAAGACCCGGGGTCTCACGCAGGCGGCAGGGCTCGTGTTTTCTCAGCCGGCAAGCAAGCACTTGAGCTCCACTCAGATTCGTGACCTGATGACCGGAAAAAAGGTGAACGTGTCAGGTGGCGCCAGTGAGGACATGTTGACGGTTACCGTGCAGGGCTCGCCCGAAGATCTCGAACAGGGCTTCCAGTTGGCGCACCTCCTCTTGACTTCGCCGAAGATAGAAAAGGCCGCGCTCGACCGGTGGAAGAAACAGATGGAACAGACCATCCAGCGGCAAAAGACGAGCGTGGAATCGCAGCTCTGGCAGCGCATCGCTCAACTGCTCAGCAACAACGATCCGCGCGCCGACTACCTCACACTCGAACAGGTAAACGCCACCAGGCTCGTCACCGCTCAGAAGTGGCTTGATGGAATTCTTCGAACTGGCCCCATCGAGGCATCCATCGTTGGTGACATCAAACGCGGCAAGGCGTTGTCCCTTGCCATACGTTATCTGGGCTCGCTGCCTGCGCGATCCAGAGAAGACAAATCGCTTGATGCGTTGCGCAAAGTAACGAGGAAAGACGGGCCTCTTAAATCCAGACTGGAGGTCGAAACGATCACGCCCCGCGCCGTTGTTTTCGTCGGCTGGCGCGCTGCAGATTGGAAGGCAGTAAAGGAGCGCCGGACAACCCAGATAGCCTCACAGATTCTGAGCAGCCGTCTGCGCAAAGAGATCCGTGAAGACCGCGGCCTGACCTATTCCACCGCATGCTTCAGCCGGCCATCAAAAGAGTACGAAGGCACTTCATTCATTGGATGCTACTTCACCGCCGATCCCGAGAAGGCTACCGCGGCTGCAGCCATTGCACGCAGCGTCATCGAGCAGTTTGCCAATGAGGGCCCGACGGTTGAAGAGATGGCTACAGTGCGTAAGCAGTTCAAAAACATCATCGAACAATCGCAGAAGAACCCGAGCTACTGGGCGAGTGTCCTTTCCGATCTCGAATACCATCACACGGAGATAGAGGACGTTAAAGAGGCGTTGCAGAGATACACCTCATACACCAAGGCAGACATTATGGACGCTATGAAAAAGTTCATCGTGGCCAAAGAGCGGTTTGAGGTGATCGCGCTGCCGAAGAAAAAGGCGGACGCGAAGAACTAATAGGTTAGAACCACTTTGTGAGGCTTGGGTTGGCGGGGAAGCGGCACCAAGACCAGCTTGGGCTCAGAGGTGATGCCCTTGGCTCTCACAAATTCGTAGCCGATGAATTTGTCATCCTTCGAAAAATACTCGCAACGGATGTAACCTCTGAACAAGGCCTCTGCGGCCATTCTCTGTTGCATTGAATCTGGCGCCGGCGGCGAATCTTTGGTTTTCATTTCCAGCACCAGAAATCGATGGCCTCGGTCGAAGGCTTTCTTTTCAACGTCGATAAAGTCATCAAAAACCTTCGATTCCACCACGAGTTCTTCGAGTGCGGGCATCCGCACTTCGGTCTTGACTTTGGCCCACAGGGATGGGTAATCGATAAAAAAGGAAGAGATGGCGAGAATGCCTCCGGCGATCCCAAGACAGGTGAGACCGAGCTTGACCTTCTCGCGTAAGCTCAGCGGTTCGACAGGTTTGGTCGTCTGGGCCTCCATCGATCTGGTCTTGGCCTGGACAGTACCATCCGGCGCAATGGCATAGACAGTCTGGATCTCCTGTCCGGGCGCGTAACGCCGCGAGCGCAGGGTCGAAAAAACGTTCCCGAGCTCATCGGGGGTGAAGACCTTCAGGAATTCCTGCAGCGCATCATGGACCGCTACTTCCGGTTCGGCCCCGAGTTTGTCGGCAGCAAAGGGGTCTTCATCAACCAGCATGCTGAAGCGGCTGCCGTCGATTTCGAGGCTGAATCGCATGCCCAGTTGAGCAACCGCGTCTGTCCAGGATTCGAGGTTAGATTCGCTTTCCGGATCGTTGGGGAGTCTCCCCTCGATCATGCCATCGAGTTCAATGGTGCCCTCGATTCTCATGTGAAATGCGTCTGAAGTTCTCTGACTTGATCCGCGGCCGTCCAATCCTGCATTCGGTCCTGCCAGACCAGAGTGTCGCAATCCAGTTGCCCCTCTTTGATCATCTGAATCAGGTCGACCTGGCTGATTGGGCCGATCTGCTCGCCTTTTTCTTCGTAGTACCACAGGGGAGGCGGCTGAGCCAGGTACCCCGAAGGCTGCTGGCCTCCGGCAAGCTGGGACGGCTGCCGGGTATCCATGCCCAGCGCTTTGTCGTGCGTATCCAACCGGCCTTTCACATGATCGTGAAAAGTCTCGCTCTTAATCCGCTCCTGTTTCAACTGCTCGCGAAGCCGCCGCTGCTCTCTCTCATTTCTGGCCTCTTTGTTCTTTTCTTCATTCAGGTCAGAAACCACCAGCAAGATGATGAGCCCAATGCAGCCAAGAAAAAAGCCGATGAAGAACCACCGGAGCGCGCTCCGTCCTTTATTGTTTGCCAGGACCGCTGTGACGGTGCCGAAGATGACGCCTACAAGTAATTGAATTTCCATTCTTGCGCCTGCCTTGCCACGAGTACAACACTCGGAATATATCGGCTCAGAACCATTCAACAACAATAAAATTGTGGAGGAAATGGATCGCCATCGCTGGATAGATGCTGCCGGTTTTAAGCTTGGTCCAACCGAGAATAAGACCCAGCAGAAAGATGTACGGCGCGCTCAGAACCGAAAAGTGCAAGGCACTGAAAAGGGCCGACGCAATGACAAGAGCGCGCACAGGGGTGACCGCTACTTGAAGCCACTGCTGCAGGAGACCGCGGAACGCGATCTCTTCAGTCAAGGCAGGGAATACGCAAAGAGTGATCAGGTAAAACGCACTCCCCTGCTCACGAATCTGTTCAAGAAAATTTGTGGTCGGGGCGTTCATCATCTCTGTCAGAAACATGAAGTACAGATAGTTGCCAAGAAGCATTGGCGCCAATGCAAGAATGCCCACATAGGTTTCCCAATGTCCAAGACCGGTCTGCCTCAACTGTGGGGCAAGGCAGCGCCAGTGCAGCGTACCGAAAATGCAGGTCGTTATCAGGATGCACGCATCGCTGAGCACCACCGCCAGCTCCGGCCGATCATTCTGAAAGAGGATGCAGCTCAGCACACCGGCGAAGAGTATCGTACCCACATAGGCAAGAACCATCGGTCTCGCGGACGGAGCTTTTATGGCTACTAGCTTTTCGACGGATAGATGTTTTGGCTTCGGTGGAAGAAGCACTGCCTCCGGGTTCTTATAGGGCGTTGCACAAAACCGGCAGAAGTAGAAGTCCATCTCAAGCGCGCCGCCGCAGTAGCTGCAAGACCCCTGACTATCGGCCAGTGAGGATTCATTCTCAGGCAGTGTCATGTTGTTTCACCTTTCCCTGAACAGAACGTCCGGGGCAATCTAAAGATCTGCTTCACTCACGCCAGTTCATTCAGCAGATTAGCGAACAATCGATCTGCGAATGGTAACCGCGCTCCGAAAGGTGCTGGCTGTAATGCCACATCACTTGCCCAACTTCGCCTTGTGGGCCTTCAGCTCGGGCCAGGACAGCTTGCCGTCTCTGTTGGTGTCGGCCTGGGGGTGGCGCTTAAAGAACTTGTCCTTCCACAGTTCGGCGTCGGCCTTTGTGGGTTTGGGGGCTGGCTTGGATTTCGGGATTCGGGCGAGGAGTTGCTGGCGGCAGGTTCTGAGCTGCTCTGTGTATTCGGGACCGAGGGCCAGGTTGCTCCATTCGTGCGGATCGTTTGCCGTGTGGTAGAGCTCTTCCTTGCCGTTCTGGTAGCGAATGTAGCGCCAGTCGCTGTAACGGAAGGAGTAGCTCTGGTAGGCGGGGTCATAGTACTTCGCCCATTTGAAGAGTGCGGTCAGTGCAGCGTCCGGGCCGTCCCATTTTTTGCTTTCCGGATCGGCAAGAAGCGGTTTCAGGCTGTACCCGTCGAGCGGGCGCCCCTTGTCGTTCTTGACGGTGTTCGAGGGCAGGCCGCATAGATCGATGAGCGTTGGATAGATATCGACCAGGGAGACGGGCAGATTCGACGCACCGGCCTTCGTGACGCCGGGTGCACGGATGACCAGCGGGACGCGGGTACTTTCCTGCCAGAGCGAGTTCTTATAAAGGTAATCCTTTTCCCCCATCCCCCAGCCGTGGTCGCTGGTGAGGACGACGATTGTGTTGTCCTTGAGTCGGGAGTTATCGACGACGTCCATGACCTGCCCTATGAGATCGTCCACAGAGGCGACGCTGGCCAGATAGGCCTGGATGAACTTCTTCAATGCCAACTCCTGATCGCCCTTATACGAAGCCACCAGGCTGCGGAACATTTTTACCCCTCGATCGTTGGCACGATCATCCGGCTTGGCCAGGACGGTGTGCTTGAATGTATCGTCTGCATCGCCAGGCTTGATGTCGGGGAGGACAATTCTATCCAAAGGAAACTGTTTAAAATACTTCTTGGGAACGATGAGAGGCGTGTGAGGTCGAATGAATCCGACTCCCATGAAGAACGGCCTGGCGTCGGGGTCGGCGGCGAAGGCCTTCAGTTTCTTGACGGCCCACTGCGCGTTCAGTTCATCGCCTGTGGGGTCGCGATCCTCGTCTGACTCGTAACGCAGCTCGCGTATGGATTTCCAGTTGCCCGTGCGCCAGGTGAACGGTTTACCGGTGGCAGGGGACATACGGCCGGCAAGTTTAAATAACGGCCCGAAAGAGCCATCGACAGCTCCGAAGTCATCCCGGTACGGCGAAGGCACATCCGGATGTGATACGTTTTTTTCGCTGCCGTCATGCGCGAATGGCCCGTAATCGGACGCATAGCCATACTCGTTCCATTCATTTCGGTCGCGGTTGTGCATGATCTTGCCCGTACCAAGCGCGTGGTAACCGTTGGCCCGGAAGTGAGCCATCATGGTGCGCGAGTTTCCCAGCACTTCGTTCTTGTCCCAATGCTCGAAGCCGTAGAACTGCGAAGTATGTGGATACAGCCCGCTCATCATGCTGGCTCGCGATGGACTGCAGATCGGGCTGTTGCAGTGCGCCTGCCGGAACGATACCCCGCTCTCAATCAGCCGCTTGATGTTAGGCGTCTTCGCCTGGGGGTGTCCGCCGAAACCCTCCACGTAGTCATTGAGATCATCGCAGATGATGAGAAGGACGTTGGGGCGTTCCGCGTTGAGGGAGAAGGAGAAGAGCGCTGATGAGATGAGGAGAATATGGAGTTTCATTTACGTGAAGACTTTGATTAATGGCTTCGGTCAATCGTATTTGCAGGCAGCTTGCTCAGAACCGGCAGGGACATCAGAGCAGGCTCTTGCGAAACACACCCCAGATGTTATTGGTAGTAGGCCGTTTCGTGAACGAATGCCGCCACGGAACGCGTCAAAGCGTATACAGAATTCTGGACTGTCCGCGTTAACGGACAGAAATCAGGCAAGTCAAAGCGATGACTGCCAGGGGCACCCTGAGTGATGACGCCCGCACATAACACAATACTCTCATATCGTCAGCAAAGAGGAAACTATGAAACACTGCATCGCCGCCTGCGCTCTAGCTATTGGATTAACAGCAACCGTCTCTGCCGAGAATCAGACCGGCAAGAAAAAAGTCCTTTTCCTCGCCGGCAAGCGCAGCCACGGTTACGGCGCTCACGAATTCAACGCAGGCAGCCTGCTCATGCAGAAGTGGTTCAAACAGGTCATGCCGGAAAAGGTCGAAAGCAAGGTGTTCCTCAATGGCGAATGGCCCGCGGCAAAGGAATTCGAAGGCGTGGATGCCGTGGTCATCTTTTGCAACGGAGGAGGAGGTCACCTGGTCAATCGCCATCTCAAAGAATTCGATGAAGTGATGAAGAAGGGCGTTGGACTTGCGTGCCTTCACTACGCGGTTGAAGTGCCAAAAGGCGATCCCGGCGACCACATGATCAAGTGGATGGGAGGCTATTTTGAGGCGCACTGGTCCGTTAACCCGCACTGGGTCGCCAAGTTCACAAAGTTCGGCGATCACCCAATCTGCAACGGCGTGAAGCCTTTCGAGGCGAACGACGAATGGTATTTCCACATGCGATTCCAGGAAGGTCTGAAAGGCGTCACGCCCATCCTTTCAGCCATCGCCCCGGATGCCACCATGAAGCGTGGGAACGGCGCTCACAGCGGCAACCCAGCAGTGCGCAAGGCCGTCGCCGCCAAAGAGCCCCAGCACCTGGCCTGGGCATACGAGCGCGGCCCTGAGTACAACAACGGACGCGGTTTCGGTTTCACAGGACTGCATTCGCACTGGAACTGGAAAGACCCCAGCTTCCGTAAGACCGTGCTGAATGCAGTGGCCTGGATCGCCAGGATCGACATCCCCAAAAACGGCATCGAAGTCAAAACACCGACCCAGGAAGAGCTGGAGGCCAACCAGGATTACCCTCGAAGAGGCAAACCGAAAAAGGCGGCCAAGCTGAATACGAAAAAGGCGAAATTCAAGACCCAGGTCGTCACCAGCAAAGTGCCAGGCCACTCGGTCGATGTAGACGTCGATATCAAAGGCTCTAAAGAGCTGTGGCTCGTCGTCGGCGATGGTGGCAACGGGTATGGCTGCGACTGGGCGGACTGGGCCGAGCCCCGCCTGGTTGGTCCGGACGGTGAAAAGAAGCTGACCGAGCTCAAATGGAAAACCGCCACCGCGGCATGGGGCAAAGTACGCATCAACAAAAACGCAGGTGGCGGCTCGCTCAAGATCAACGGCAAGCCCGTCTCTTACGGTATTGGCGCCCACGCAGTCTCTGTCATCGGTTACGTCCTGCCCAAGGACCACAAGTTTGAGCGCTTCAAGGCCAGGGCCGGCCTCGACAATGGCGGAACGAATCAGTCGGGCGGCGGCGCTACGTCAGTGCAATTCTTTGTCTTCACCGAAAAGCCTCCCCAAAGCGTGACCTCTGTCTCCCGAAGCCGCGGCGGAGGCGGAGGCGTAGAAGCGAGCGAAGCCCTCGCCACTCTCGATGTCGCCGAAGGCCTCGAGGCCCAGCTCTTCGCGAGCGAGCCGATGGTCGTCAGCCTTACCAACCTTGATATCGATCACAAGGGCCGCATCTGGACCTGTGAAGTTGTGAATTACCGCCGTAACAAGGGCAAGCGGCCTGAAGGGGATCGCATCCTCATCCTCGAAGATACAAACGGTGATAACAAGGCCGATAAATCCACCGTCTATTACCAGGGCAACGACGTTGATTCCGCAATGGGCATCTGTGTCCTGGGCAACAAGACCATCGTCACCTGCTCGCCAAACGTCATCGTCTTTACTGATGAGGACGGCGATGACAGACCGGATAGGAAGGAATATCTCTTCACCAAGACTGGCGGTGCACAGCACGACCACTCGGCCCATTCATTCCTGTTCGGCCCGGACGGCAAGCTCTACTGGAATTTCGGTAATACCGGTCGCCAGGTGCATGACAAAGATGGCGAGATTGTTGTGGATATGGCGGGCAACGAAGTACGCGATCGACGCCAGCCATACATGGGCGGCATGGCATTCCGCTGCAATCTGGATGGAAGTGAATTCGAAACCCTCGGCCATAACTTCCGTAACAACTACGAAGCGACCGTCGATTCATTCGGCACGGTCTGGCAGTCCGACAACGACGATGACGGCAACCGGGGCGTCCGCATAATTTACGTGATGGAATTTGGGAACTTCGGTTACCGCAGCCAGATCAACGGCTCCGGATGGCGATCCAAACGAGCCAACATCGAAAAAGAGATACCACTCCGGCACTGGCATCTGAATGACCCGGGCGTCGTCCCCAATTTCGTGCAAACCGGGGCAGGCTCACCCACTGGTATTACGGTCTATGAAGGCGACCTCCTTCCCGAAATTTTCCGCAACCAGGTCATCCACTGCGACGCCGGACCGAACGTGGTCCGTGCTTACCCGGCCACCCGAGTCGGAGCGGGCTACAAAGGCGAAATGGTGAACATTCTGCAAGGGGCGCGAGATCGATGGTTCCGGCCCGCAGACGTCGCCGTCGCGCCAGACGGCTCGCTCTTCGTGACCGATTGGTACGATCCAGGTGTCGGCGGCCACGGCCAGCGCGACCTCGGGCGCGGTCGCATCTTCCGCGTCGCCCCCAAGGGCCACAGATACTCGACACCGGAATTCGACTTCACCACCGCTGAAGGTGCGGCCGAAGCCCTCAAGAATCCCTGCTACTCCGTCCGCCAGATGGCCTGGACGGCCCTCAATAAGATGAGTACGCAGGCTGAGAGCGCTCTGACCAAAGTGTTGGATGCAAGTAATCCGCGCCATCGCGCACGAGCATTGTGGCTCCTCGGAAAGATCGCCGGCAAGGGTCAGACTTACGTGGAGAAAGCCATCGCGGACCCCAACGAAGACATCCGCATCGTCGGGCTC
>JASLXP010000572.1 GCA_030740295.1 Planctomycetota bacterium | reverse complement strand
CGCAATCATCAGGTTTGAAGCCGGCCCCGCGGCTGCCATCCAGGCAGCCCGCTTGGGATGGCGCAGGGCCCAGTGAGGATCATATGGCGCGCTCGCCCAACCCATCATGAACTGACCTTGCTGCAGAACATACGAAATGATTGGGAACCAAATGGTGCCGAACGGCTCGCGCCGCAGATGCGGCCTGGGATCGAGGGAGACCTGCCCGCCTTCGTAAGCGGTCGGATCGCCCAGCCGGTACGCGGCCCACGCGTGCGCGGCCTCATGCAGCGTAACAGCCAGAAGCAGATTTATGTACCAGACTAACCCGTGGGTGATGAATTCCATTGGTTCAGGATAAGGGATTCAGGGGGCAGGATGCTGGATGCTGGTTTCAGCGGGATACAAGATTCAGCAGGATGCAGGATCCAACTGGATTCAGGATTCTTGAATCCTGTTGAATCCTGATTCTTAATTCCGTTGGAATGCTACCGAGTCGGATGAAAACCGTAAAACAGTTAGGCTTGGCAGCCGCCCTTTGGTGACCCCCTGAAGGGAAAGTAGAATCCCGCCTCACATGAAAAAAGGCTTCATCTCAATTCGTCCGGATGAATTTGCAGACCTCGTTCACGAAGAATGTCCAGACGTGGATAGATCTGAGATCGTCGAACACATCCTCCACGCCAGAAACGAATACAAAAAAGGTAAACGCTGCGACTGCGGCGAAGAGCTCTGGGTCGCCGGCGCCGCTCTGGCAGGGCTCGCCTGTTTTAAATGCATTACAGGACAGGATGTGCCTGACGAAGATTTCGAGATTGAAGGATGCTGCGAGAGTAATGAGAAAGTAATAAGTAATGAGTAATGAGTAAGGGGCCCGTTGTTGTTTAGACTACGGAAGTTGATTCAAAGTATGGGACGCTGTGAAGAATGAGAAGTCTATCGGCAGTTTGAAACCGGCATTGGTACACCAGCGTCCCTTACTCATTACTCATTACGTATTACTCATTACGAAGCAAATGTCCGAAGAACTGGAAAACTCCAAAGAACAAGAAAACTCCAGAGACCGATCGCTGAAAGACTACGCTGTTATCACTGCAAAAGGTTTCTGCATGGGCGCGGCCGATATCGTGCCAGGTGTCTCCGGTGGGACGATGGCGTTCATCCTCGGCATCTATCAGGAACTCATCAACGCAGTTCGATCTGTCGACACTCAGCTCATTAAGTCGGTCCTGACATTTCGCTTTAAGGAAGTCTCTGAAAGATTTCCGTGGCGGTTTGTGGGTGCGCTGCTCTGCGGGCTCTTATTCGCGGTGCTGCTGCTTTCTCATTTCCTTAAGCACCAACTGGACGTGAATCCGGGAAAGGTGCTGGGTTTCTTTTTCGGACTGGTGCTGGCCTCCATCGTGACCGTTGCCCGGCGAGGCAAGCCGTGGAATCCCGGACGGATGGGATTGGCTGCCGCTGCCGCTGCCGCCTCCTACCTGCTGGTTGGGCTCGTGCCGGTCGAGACGCCCGACGCTCTCTGGTTCGTTTTTCTTTGTGGTGTGATTGCATTCTGCGCGCTCATCCTGCCTGGCATTTCAGGTTCGTTCATGCTACTGCTGCTGGGCAAGTATCAATTCATCCTCGGCAACGTGAACGGCCTCATATCGGCCATCAAGGCAGCCGATGCGAGCGCGATCATCCACCACGCTCTGCCACTCACCGTGCTTGCCCTGGGCGGGGTCATCGGCGTGATGTCCATCTGCCGTCTTCTGAGTTGGCTGCTGAAGGAGCATTACCTGCCAACCCTCGCCGTGCTTACAGGTTTGATGATCGGCTCGTTAAGAAAAGTCTGGCCGTGGAAGACCAATTTTTTCAAGAGCTCGGAGATGAACATTCTGCCGAAAGAGCTTGATGGCGATTTCGGGAAGACTGTTGGACTCATCCTGGCAGGGCTTGCGATCGTCCTTGTCATTGAGTGGTTGGCGAGGGAGAGGAAGGGGGAAGGATGATGGGAATGGCACGATGGTTGGAGCCGTGCATCCTGAATCCGATGCGTCCTGAATCCATGTCAATTGTGGCGATACGCCTCCGGGTGGGCCTAAGCCAACTCTCCCTTCAGCCCAACAATCGCCTCCGCCAAACCCTCTGCTGACTGAAATCGTTCTTCCGGCCTCTTGGCAAGCAGTTGCATCACGAACTCCTGGAGTCTCGAAGCTATTTTCAGTTTTTTGGGGAAAGGTGCAGGGGACACTTTTGCGATGCGCTTGAGCATGACGAGTGGCGGGCCGTTCTCGAACGGCAGGCGACTCGTCAACATCTCATACAGGATCACTCCAAATGAGTAGACATCCGAAGCCTGGGTGGCCTCTTCGCCCTTGGCCTGTTCGGGTGACATGTATGCATACGTGCCGAGCAACTGGCCGGTCTCTGTCATGCGATTGTCGGTCAGGTGCGAGGCCACAGCGATGCCAAAATCAGCGATGTGGATCTCGCCGGTCTTGTCAAGAAGGATGTTCGCCGGTTTGAGGTCTCGGTGGATGATGCCGACCTCGTGCGCCGCGTTGAGGCCCTGTGCGACCTGCCGCGCCATTTCCAGGGACCGCGGCACCGGTATCGGGCGACCTTCTTCAATGAGATCTTTGAGGCGCGGGCCTTCGATATATTCCATGGTGAAATACAGGTCCTTTCCGCCCTTTCTCTTCGCCACTCCGAACTCATAGAAGTCGACCACATTCGGATGGCGTATCCGCTGAGCGAACTCCGCCTCCTGTCGAAAGCGATCGATCACGATTCCGCTTTCTCCAAATTCAGGTTTCAGAAGTTTCAAGGCGACGAGTCTTCCACTTCGTTGATCCTCGGCCATGTAGACCATGGCAAAACTTCCCGCGCCCTTGAGTTCGAAAAGATGGTAGTGGCCTATATCTCTTCGCTGGAATTCCGGAAGCGGGCCGACCGGGCCTTCCGTCGGCACAGGTGTGACGGAGGCAGTTGAAGCATTGGGGTCAGACAGCACTTCGAGCAATGAAGAGATCTCATTCTTCACATGCATGGCCGAAGCGTCACGTTTGTGTGGCTCGAGCGAAAGCAGGTGCACAATGATCTGATCGATCGCTTTTGGCAGGCGGGGATCGATTTCTGTCGGGTAGGCGATCATCCGGCGCGCACGGATCTGCTCCTTCACCTCTTCAGGCGTCTCGCCATCAAAGGGGTAATGCCCGGTGAAAAGGTAATAGGCGGTAACACCCAGGCTCCAGAGATCCGTTTTAAAATCCACATCTCGGTCCTCGATCTCTTCCGGGGACATGAACCGCACCCGGCCGATGCTGCCATCCTGCCCGGGCAGCATCTCGGCCAGGCCGACCATGGCCATGCCAAAATCGATAATGATGGGCCTGCCGCTTGGCTCGATAATAATGTTGTGAGGTTTGATGTTGTGGTGAACGACGCTTTTGGCATGTGCAAAGGCCATCGCGTCAGTAAGCGTTTCCAGGAGCCTGAGGCCCTCCCGTGGCGGGTACGGGCCCTTCTTTTCGACGAGTTCGCTGAGTTTCTGGCCCTCGATGAAATCAGTCACAAGAAAAAGGAGATCTTCGTGCACCACGAGATCATGTATCGGCGCAATGCCGGGATGATTCAGCATGGCGCCCGACTGCGCCTTGTCATGAAAGATGCTCACCACAAGCGGTTCGTTTCGAAATTCGGCGTTGAGCACTTTGAGCGCCACCGGCTTGCCAAGGTTCGTATTAGTCGCTCTGAATGCAGTGGAGATACTGCCTCTGCCGATCTCTTCATGAATCCGGTATTTTCCAAGTGACTGACCTGCGAGGTCCATGGTTCTTTTCAGAGAAGGGCGTGGCCGCGGCAAAAGTTCAGGCATGTCTTCCGTTTTCAGAAGTTGCTGATCCAACTGAGTCATCCGATACACACTCGATGAATGCCCAAACGGTCTCGTTATATGACACTACTTGTGGAAAAGAGCAAGACTTCTCTTGAACAAATTTCGCATCAGTTTCTTAGAGCGGATCCCAAAGATGAATAAAATCCGGCCTTTTGCTTTTGCCCCATTCCCAAAAGACCTTCAGCTATGCAATTTTCGAGGGAACAGAAACTCCACTTCATTGAAGAGGGATACGTCGTCGCACGCGGTGTCGTGCCTCAACTGATGATCAACGAAGCCCTGCGCGCCATCAATAACCATCTGGGCGATGAGGGCATGAATCCTGACGACCTGCCGATCATGCGCTCGCAGACTTATTGCAGACCGGTTACCACCTCAATCCCCGTCACCGACCTGGCCAACCGCACCCCGCTGCATCCCCTCGCCGAATCGCTCATTGGTGAAGGAAATCTCGGAGAACAGGGCTACGGCCAGATCGGGCTGAGATTTCCCAGCCCGATCGCTACTTCGCCCGGCGAACCGCGAGGGCACCTCGATGGGATCGGCAGTGGCCTCAACGGACACGACAAGGGTACATACGTTCGCGGGTTCACCGCGCTGGCCGTGGTAATGCTGAACGATTTGCCAGAGCCGTTCAGTGGCAACTTCACCGTCTGGCCGCGCACGCACACGATGTTTGAGGAACACTTCAAAGAACACGGCCCGGACGTCCTTTTGAATGGTCAACCGGATATCGAAGATCCTTTGCCACCCGTGCAGATTACCGGCGAGGCCGGCGATGTCTGCTTCGCGCACCACCAGCTCAAACACTCCGCCGCGCCGAACGCATCGGCCAACATCAGGTACGGAATCATCTTTCGCCTGCGACACAAGGACACTAAAGAGAACGGCGAAAAATCCATGACTGACATCTGGATGGAATACCCCGGACTCAAGGAATTGCTCGATGAGTGAAAGCCCCGGGACGGAGATGCTGGTGAGCTACTACAGCGAGATGGTTCGGCCAAAGCCGTTTCTGGTCCGGACAGGAGAGGAATGGCTGCAACACAAGGCAGAAATTCAGGCTCGAATTCTGGATGCCGTTGGCCTCTCGCCACTGCCGAAGCGGATTCCTTTGGACGTGATCCGGACGGAGGGCCTTGCTCATGATTGGTGCACTGTCCATGCAATCACCTTCAACCTCTGGCCGAACGTACGTGCCAGAGCATTCCTGTATCTGCCGACAGAGGCTCAGAGCCCTGCGCCGACGATGTTGTGTCCGGTCGGGCACTGGGCCGACGGCAACATGCACCCGGACGTCCAGGCCCGATGCCTTAACTTTGCCCGGCTCGGATACCCTGTGCTCTGCACCACCCAGCACCACTACGAAAACCTGCCCTTCGGCATCTCGCATCAGACCACCATGATCTGGAACAACATGCGGGCTCTTGATTATCTCGAGTCACTCGAAGAAGTAGATGCAGATCGCATTGGATGCGCGGGCTGTTCGGGCGGAGGGCTCCAGACGCAGATGCTCATCGCGCTCGACGATCGCATCAAGGCCGCCAGCATCGCCGGCATTACCTGCGATTGGCGTGAGATCATGTTCCCATACAGGAGCCACTGCGCCTGCAACCACTGGCCGGGCGCGATGCAGTTCACCGACCAGATTGAAATCGCCGCACTCGCATTCCCGCGCCCCGTTCAGATCCTGACCATGGACGACTGGACACAGAATTTTCAGCGCGACAACCTGCCCCAGCTTGAGAATTTCTACAGGGCCAACGGTCACGCTGATCGGGTGCATCACATGTACTGGCCGACCCCGCATTCCTACGAAGCACAGAAAAGAGAACAGACTTACTGGTGGATGGAACGCTGGATTAAAGGGCGTGACTGCGAGCCTGAGCGTGAGCCGAAGACTGTGACCTTTCCACCGGAGAAGTTGCTCAATCTGATGAAGACCATCGAACCCGCAGAAGGCGATGCCCCGATGAGCGGGATCGGTGACCACTACTCAAGCCTGGTGAAATCGAATCGAAAGCATAGTGAAAAAGATTTGAGAAAGGCCTTACGAAAACTGCTCGGATTCGATGCAGTGCTGCCCTGCTCTCAAAAACCGCAGCGATTGGAATCTGTAAATACGGATTCCTGCAAAAGCGAGAGAGTCACAATCCCGAGCGAAGGGCCTGTCTCAATAGACACACTGCTTGCCCGTCCACTGTGCGAGCCGCCCCAGAGCGTTCTCATCTTGTGCAATGACTCTCCGAAAGAGGAGCGGCTTGAGTCTGTAGAAGCGAAGGCAGCATTGAAGAAAGGCACAGTCGCCGTTCTGCCGGACGTTCGATTCACCGGCGCTCTCAGCCTCGACACACTCCGCGGCAAATCAAAGGCATTGGTTTCGTTCCCCATTGCCCAACCTTACGAAGAAGATCCGGAAGGCAATTACGACGGAGCCTGGACTCGCAACGGCATCCTGTGGGGACGCCCGCTTCCCGGCATGACAGCTACTGACCTTCTGGCAGTCATCGAGTTTATAGCTGATGAGTTTCCTGAAGCGCCAGTCACGCTGAAGGCTGAGGGGTCTGTGGTTGCAGGCGCTGTCTTCGCCG
>JASLXP010000571.1 GCA_030740295.1 Planctomycetota bacterium | reverse complement strand
GGTTCGTGCCGCGATCGCTCCACATCTTGATGCTGAAATCTTCTTCGACCGCGGTCTTTGGATCGGAGAGCTCGACAACCGCCGCTTTATATTCAGCGAAGTTCTCCGGCTTGAGCTTCATCTCACCGATCTTGCCGCGATCCAGATAAGCCGAAACGGAAACAAACTGAGCGCCATGCTGATCCTCGAGGAAAGTGCGCACCTCAATCTGTTTTGAATCCTCCCAGTACTCGCCACGAAGGATTGGATTCTGGCCTCTCCGGTCCGTGCGAAGAACGATGGTGCCGTCGGCCGAAAACGCGTTTCTGAATTCTCGCTCGAGCCGCTGCCCGAATTCCCCTGCCGCGCGGCTGTCACGATAACTGAACGCGCCAATAAGTACGCGTGAACTCGATGGCCAGCCTTTCTGCGCCTTGACGCGCTTCACCTGCCGGCCGACCCACTGTGGAAGCGAGAGCTCTTTATCGCCGGGCCGTTCCAGCAGGAACACCGTCTTTAGCTCAGTCAACGGCAGCAGCCACTTCGCAATGATCCTGGCATCCACCTCCTGGATCTGAAGTACCAGCGGCGCGATATCAACGGTGGCCGCGATCATCTGGACGGCGGTCGGCCCGGTGTTCAGCTTCAGGATTTCGCAGGCCACTTCTCCGTTCTGATCTGTCTTTGCCGAAGCCACGGTCTGCGGCCCTCCCATGCCACGCGTGCGAACGGGCACTCCCGCCTGCAGTTGGCCGTCGCCGCTCATGAGTTGGAAACGAACGGGCAATCCGGATACCGGGACTTCACCTGCAGCATCCTTGAGAACCAACCGCGCAACCAGCGGCAGGGACGGCTTTTCCCCCTCGACAACCTTCTGACGCTGCCCCTTCACCGAGACGATATCGAAACGGCTGAGCAAGTCTGCCCAGTCGGTCCCGGAAGTCAGTGCGACTACGTCGCCACCTGCGAGTTGATTCGTAGACGGGTCGAGCTCGGTGCGCAAAACTTCATAGCTGGCCTCATGGCCTGAAGCCTGAAGAGCCATCCATCGGGCACGTGCATGATGCAGCAATGCCTTGCGAACATTCTTCTGATCGATCGCACCACGGGCGAGTCTTTTTTCCTGCGAGATGGATTGGTAGATCAGCCGTAAACGTGATCCAATCTTTTTTGCCGCTTCCTCAGGCTTCAAGTAGGCGAGCGCGTAGTAGTTTCGAGTCTTTTTCGGTTTCTCGGGATAGTGACGAATCTGCACACCGTCGAGAGTCAGGTTTACCGATGTCTTGACTTCTGAACGGATGTCCACAAGCGATTCCGGCTTTCCATTGTGAAAGCGTTCGGCCACCAGGTCTACGCTGTTCTCTTCGACCGTGACGACAATGCGCTTGGCCAGTTCCGCTCTTGCAATATCCTCCGCCATTTTGAAATCCCTTTCGGGCTTTCCGGTGGAGCGCACCCATCCGATGCCTTGCAGATAGCCCTTCGCTTCGAGGAGCGTATCTCTGCCCTGCTTCACCCATTTCGGCGATCCGAAGCCAAAACAGATTTGGTGGCTGGCTAAAGAAAACAGAGAGATCAACAAAACTCCGGACGGTGCGACAGACCCGCCCTTCAATTTGAATAGGTTCATGGAATGCTCGTCTTTTCCGAATGAAACGTCGTGTAAAACTCAGGTCTGTTGATGTTCGGAGTATAGGCCGGAAAATTAACAGCGGCAAAGACTGACCCTGCCTGGCAGGATTGACGCTGGCCGATTCTGTGGTCTATTATGAGTTATCAACAAACCGTGCACTAAGCCGAAACGATATATGAATCTTCTTCGAAATATCTGCGTCATCGCCCTGTGTGCGGCGCCCTTTGCCCATGCCGGCAAGTGGGTGACCATGTATACGGACGACACTTACACCAAAAAAATCAAGCGGCAGAAGCTGGACTGCAAAATTCACAGAAACAAGAAACGCTCGCTCGCCCTTGGCTTCAAGATCGGCATCCCCTTTGTGAGAATCGGGCCGGAGATCGAGATCGGCACCTCGATGACAATGCGCTGGAATCAGATAAGCCAGGAATGCATCCGTCGCTACGAAGAGATGTGTGACGAGCACAACAAAGGCAACCTCACCGTGGCCGAATTTAACACTCGTCGTAAAGATCTGGATGAATATTACGAGCGCATGCTGCGACTCAAGATCGAGATCGGTCAGCTTGTGGAAAAACGTGCCCAACTGGCGTTTGAAGAACTGGATAAAGAGGAGAAGAAGAGAAACCAGGATGAAATTGGCGAAAAAGCCAAAAAACTTCACACAGAGATTTCCTCGATCGCCAAAGAATTCGAGGATATGCCCGACCTGAAGAAGGTAGAAAAGAAAAAGAAGAAATAGCTGTCGCTGATCCGGCCGACCCGATGATGCAATACCGTCTTGCATCTGGACACCGGTCTCGGTATCAGTAACCTGAAATCGAATTTGTCTCAGTCACCCAGAATAAGGAGAACCGAAATGCGAAATGGATTACGTGCCCTCGCTGTGCTCTGCGCCCTGGCCAGCATGAGTCTTGTCGGATGCGGAAAGACTACAACGGAAGTAGACCCTAACGCTAATGTCCCTGTGCCTAACACATTGCCCGACTGGGTTGAGAAAGGGAGCGTTGCCTTTGAAGGCGATCGTGGCAAAGCCATCTACGGGGTGGGTGCGGTCTCAGGAGTACGCAACTATGCGCTTCTCCGCAGGGCCGCAGACAATCAGGGAAGGGTCGAGGTCGCCAAGATCCTCTCGACCAACGTAAGCAGCCTGGCCAAGAGTTATGCCCGCTCAGTCGGCAACATGGACAGCAGCCAGGAAGAGCAGCTCATCCAGGACGTGAGCAAATCATACACATCCGCTCGTCTTTCAGGCGTGGAGATCGTGGATCATCACTACGATATCCCGACTAAGACGATGTTTTCGCTGGCACTTCTGGATCTGGAAACCTTCAAGAAGTTGACGGAAGCTGCCAAGGAACTTCCGAAGGCCGTGCGTGACCACATCCTCAAGAATGCGGATACCGCCTTTGATGAGCTGGATGCCGAAAAAGACAAATAGAAGATCACATATTCAGATAGAATTAAAGGACAGGGCTTGCCCTGTCCTTTTTCTTTTGGCTTTCTTGTCATATCTTGGAAGGATAGTCTTCAAAAGACGGCATCTCTGCTCCCGGGAATTCTGGTTTTCAGCAATGAATCGGATCTCCAAAACTTGTGTCACTGCCCTTTGCTGTGTCTTCATCTCTGGATGTTTCTGGAGCAAGAAGGACGCACCCGTCGTGAAAGGCCCAAAGCCGCCGTCCTGGGTTCTGAATCCAGAGAAGGCAGGATTTTATTCAGCAGTAGGTGTGTGCGGGAAGACACTTTTTCGAAAGGATGCCAGGGATAACGCGGCAGAAGATGCGCGTGCGAATCTGGCGCTCGCACTTGAATCTGAAGTCAAGGTGATTGTCGTCCAGGTGACGGACAACCGGGGTACCAGATCCGATCAAACTCAGGTGGTGGAAGCCAGCAAGATGTCTTCGGACATTGTGATGGAGCAGTCCGAGATCCAGGGCTACTGGGTCGACAAGCACGGCTCAGTGGACAAGCCGATGACGACCTACGCTCTGGCTAGGATACCGAAGTCGGCTCTGAGGCGGGCTTTGGGGAGGTGATCGCTCACATCGCAATCGGCTGTCTGGCTGGTGCCAGCCTGTGAGCTCCACGAGGCTTTACTGAAGGTTCCTCTTCAGCACTTTACCTGACGCGTTCCTGGGCAACTGATCCATGAACTCGATCTTTTGCGGCACTTTGTAGCTGGCCAGTTTTTCCACACAGAGCCTTTTGATTTCCGGCGGGACCAGTTCGACGCCATCGTGGGGCACGACGACGGCCTTTACGAGTTCACCGAGATAGCTCCGCACCCCGGTTGCCGGGATACCGACCACTGCACATTCTCGGACCTTTTCGTGGGTCAGAATGCAGTTCTCCACTTCCAGAGCGAAAACATTTTCGCCGCCGACGATGATCATGTCCTTGCTGCGGCCTTTGAGGAAAACGAAGCCGTCCTCATCAACCAGTGCCAGGTCGCCGGTGTTGAACCATTCGCCTTTCATGGATTCATCAAGCCGCTCCGGCTGTTTCCAGTAGCCGCAGATCACATTGGATTTGTGGAAGTGCAGCTCACCGATTTCGCCGGGAGCACACTCTTTCCCATCTTCATCGAAAATCCTCTGACTCACCTGCGGAAGCAGCTTGCCGATGGATTCGGGATGCGTATCCGCATCTCCATCGGGCAGGACATGGGTCATGGAAATCGTTTCGGTGAGGCCGAAGAAATTATGGAGCGACACGCCTGGAAATCGGTCGCGAAGTTTCTGGATGGTGACCGGGGGCATGGGGGAGCCGGCGTAGGCGAGCAGTCGCAGGGACCTCAAATCAAAATCATCGAGGTCCTTTTTCATGGCCAGCCAGTGAAACATCGTGGGCACTCCGAAGAATGTGGTGATCCGATAGTCATGAATAAGTTGAACCAATGCCGAGATTTCGTTCTTTGGCGCGAGCACAATGGTTGAGCCCAGCAGCGCGCTTGTTGGGACAAGGCTGTAAAGGGCCGTGGCATGGAACATCGGCACTACGAGCATATGCACGTCTTCATGCCGCAGGCTGTGCGCGTAGATGGCGAGCATGTTGTTAAACAGAAGGTCCCCGTGCCGCATCATCGCGCCCTTTGGCGTGCCCGTGGTGCCGGATGTGTGCATCACGATGGCGATGTCTTCTTCAGCAATCTCGGGATGCCAGTCGAAGCCGCCATCGCCCTCCGTTAACGTCTCGTATGATTCGGCTCCCGCTTCCGAAACGCCGATGCCGATGACTTTCTCTACGCCTTCGCATCTGGAGAGAATCTGACTCACCGTGGCCCAATTCTCCTCGTGCGCCACCACAAATCGTGCATCCGAATTACCGATCACGTGCGCCAGCTCTTCTTCGCCAAGCCGGACATTCACCGGCACGACGACGCCGCCATTCTTTATGACCGCCCAGTATGTCACGTAGTATTCGAAACAGTTCGGGCCTGCGACCGCCACCTTGTCCCCAGGCTCCATGCCGAAGTCCTCGCGAAGATGTCGGCGAAGGCTTTCGCTCAGCCGGTCGCACTCTTCGTAGCTGTAGCCCCGGCCTTCATAAACGACAGCAGTCCTTCGCGGAAATTTCTCGAGGTTGTGATACCAGGTGTCACGAATGCTGGTCAGTTTGACTCCGCTCATGTTTTGCTCCGGAAATGAAATCGCCGATTCCTCACGGGCGCATTGTAGCAATGAGGGCCGCGGGCAAAAACGGAGTGCTACGGTCGTCGCTATTTCCTCTGGATGTAATCCAGCACTTCTTGCCTGGTCTTCTGGTCATTGACAGATGACATCAGGAGATCGACTCGCTGCCGTGTGAACTGGTCAGGGGTGTAAGAGTATTTTGTGCCTAGGAGACCTTTCACGGGTATCAGAATTTCGCCCTCGACCAGTTCATCCAGGGCCTGCTGGATGTCCTTTTTGCCGTCGCTGAGGTTTTTGGCGAAATCCCTGAGCGTGTAACTGTCCGCCTGGCGGTGGATGATGTGGCTGACAATTCCAAGATGCGTCATCCCCCGAACCGAGGTATCGACCAGACTCTTCACGTCGTCCATGCGCGCGCCCGTAGCCGCCTGCCGATGTGTGGTCATGGCGCCGCCTTCGTCAATGCGGCGGACCGCCTGCACCAGCCGCGATGCGGGTTTGCCGCCTTCTCCCTCGAGGCGCTTCAATCCACGGTTAATGCCGTCGACCTGCTCTTCGTTCAACAGACCCTTCTCCATCATGATGCCGCCAATGTCCTTTTGCGGTGACTGCCTTTGCAGCTTCAGGCATTCCGTCACGTCATCCTTGGTCGCGTAACCATTCTGGATGGCGATGAGCCCAAACCGGATAGCCGGGTTTTCCTACTTCATCACATGCTGCACCTGGAGAATGTGCTGCACGTCCACAGGTTTGAGCATGTCCATCTCGACAAGGATTTCGCCGATGAGTTGCCGTTCGGTACCCTCCTGCATTTCTTGAGTCATCAACGCACGCGCGAGCTGCGGCTTGGTTATCAACTCAGAGCGAACGGCAATCGTGCCGAACAATTGAGCATCTTCGGTGTCCATACCAGCGTCCTTTACTTCTCGGAGGGATAGGCAGGAGAAGTATAAGAAATTCCTTGTGCGGTTAACAGGTTTCGAGCCGCCTGTCTGCTTCTTCGTCTCCGTCGAAGAATTCCTGATGTTTACGCAGAACCACTGAGCAATGCCGCCGTAAGAGTTAGAACCCTCCCCCGATCTTCGGCCTTCATAGCATCGAGAATCTCGGCAAACTGTCCCGCCTGCCGCGAAGTAAAGATGGCCGGGTCACCTGCAGCGAAATCTCGATCAGGAGCAACGGCATCCAGCAATGCTGCAGCCAGTGCGGCCATGCCTTCGCCCGTCTTGGCGGAAACCTCTGTCGAAAGAACGTGTCCGGTCGACGATGGAGAGCCAGAGCGCAAGTCTGACTTGTTTGAGACCAGAATCGAAGGCTTCGATCCACTTATTTCATCAAAAGCTGTAGTAGCCTGTTCGTCTGTCTTTTCTGTGCCGTCCAGCACAAATAGAACCAGTGAAGCCTTTTCCAACTGCTGGCTCGAGACTTCGATGGCCATGGACTCTATCGGATGCTCGGTCTTTCTGAGTCCTGCGGTATCGACCAATCGTATAGGAACTCCGTCGAGAAGAATGTCCTCTTCAATCGCGTCACGAGTTGTGCCGGGGATATCCGCGATGATGACGCGGTTTCTACCAACCAGGGAATTGAACAAACTGCTCTTTCCCACGTTCGGCGGGCCGGTCAGTACGACTCGGGGTGGGTTGCACAGAATCTCTCCGAGGCGCGGAGGAGTGAGCAGTCTTTGAACTTCATCCGACATGGCATCACCCGTCTGAATGCGTCTCACAAACTCAGACAGAGCTCCTGCCCTTTGGGAAAGCAGCAACGATAGAGCCAGTGGGCTGCGTGCATCGGGGATGGCCGCTTCGGCCTCCTGTTGGATGGCATCAAGGGTTACTATCTCCGAACCTGAGAATTCAGATTGGTCTGCCTCCACGAATCCTTCGGCTTGAAGAAACTCCGAAATCCGTCGAATGCTCTGATGTCCGCCATGGCATTGAATTTCGGTTTCGCTGCCTTCGGCGACCCCCGTGAGCATGACCTCATCCAGTACTTCCCCTCTGTGCTCAAGAGTGCCAAAGACGAGCCTACCCTGAGGAATGGTCCGGATTTGCCGGCCAGAGACGGAGCGGAATGCCACTGCAAGAGCACTTTCTGCAGCCGGCCCCCTCAAACGTATGACTCCGAGGCCGCCTTCACCGCGTGGGGTAAGGATGGAGAAGATATTCCTGGTCACACCAGAATCTCATTCAACACCCGCGCCTGTTCCACACCCGTCAGCCGATAATCCAACCCTTGAAACTTGTGGGTGAAACGTTCGTGATTCATTCCCAGCAGATGCAGCATCGTTGCGTGCAGGTCACGGATATGAACTTTGTTCTCCACGGCGAAGTAGCCGAGATCGTCGGTGGCGCCGTACGTCACACCGCCTTTGATGCCGCCGCCTGCGAGCCACATGCTGAACGCGCGCATGTGATGGTCCCGGCCAGGCTTCTTCCCCTTTCCCTGAAACATGGGTGTTCTTCCGAACTCGCCTCCCCACACGATGAGGGTGTCGTCGAGCATGCCGCGCTGTTTGAGGTCCGTCACCAGTGCTGCGCACGGACCGTCGCACAGCCGGCTGCAAGTTTTCATGTAAGGCACGAGGTCTCCATGATGATCCCAGCCGCGATGATAAAGGTGAATGAAACGCACGCCGCGCTCCGCCAGCCGGCGGGCCAGCAGACAGTTTGCAGCAAATGAACCGTCCGCGCCCTTCGCTCCATACATGTCAAGTATGTGCTGGGGCTCGTCAGAAAGATCCATCAGCTCGGGAACACTTGTCTGCATGCGGAAGGCGAGCTCGTACTGCGCAATGCGGGTCTCAATCTCTGGATTGTTGACCGATTGATTCCGAATCTGGTTCAACCTGCGCACCGCATCCACCAGGCCACGCTGCTGTGCCGCGCTGACGCCCGCTGGAGTCTTCACGTAGTGGACGGGATCGCCCTTGGAGAAAAACTGAACTCCCTGGAACCTGCTCGGCAGGAATCCCGTTCCCCATTGGCGCGAGGCGATCGGCTGCGGATTACGTCCGCCTTCACTGTCCAGAACTACGAAACCCGGCAGACCTGAAGATTCTGAGCCGAGGCCATAGTTGATCCATGAGCCCATGCTCGGCCGCCCGGATATCGAAATCCCCGTGTTCATCACTGTGTGTGCCGGGTCATGATTGATCTGATCGGTGTGCATGGACCGGATGATGGCGATGTCATCCGCGATACCGGCGATGTGAGGGATGATTTCCGCTATTTCCTGACCCGATTTGCCGTGGCGGTGAAACTCAAATTGCGGACCGAGGCAGCGCAAACGTTTTCCCTGCAATTGGGCGATGGGCTGGCCCTTGGTGAAACTTACCGGCATGGGTTTGCCGTCCATCTCCTTTAGCTTCGGTTTGAAATCGAAGGTCTCCAGGTGCGATGGGCCACCGGCCATGCAGAGAAAGATCACTCGTTTGGCCTTCCCATGAAAATGCGGCCCCATCGGCGCGGCACGGGATGCGGCCTCACTCTTCATCAAAGAGCCGAGGGCGATAGAGCCCAGCCCGAACGAAGTGCGACCGAGAAAGGTGCGACGGTTGATTTCGGTGAGTGCGTCCATCGTTTCAGTTCCGGGTGATAGATTCGTTCAGGTTGAAAACAGCACGGGCCACGGCGGTCCAGGCGGCGAGCTCCCTTCGGTCAATCTTTGAAGGAACAGGCGCCATTCCGATTTTCAGAAGCTTCCCAGCGGCGGCCGCGTCCTTCGCATAGACCGCGCGGTTCGATCGGTAAAGGCTGACAGCGACTTTCTCTTCGGCATCGCTGGGAGGACGGGAGAGCGCTTCCTGCCAGGCCCATTGAATTCTATCGTCAACGTTGCTTCCGCCTTCATCGAGGATGCGGGCTGCGAAGGCGCGAGCGGCCTCGACAAAGGTGGGATCGTTCAATGTCGTCAGCGCAGCCAGCGGTGTGTTGCTCGAAGGACGCTGCGCGGTGCATTCTTCACGAGTGGGCGCGTCAAAGGCCCGCAGCATCGGATGCAGAAACTGACGCTGCCAGTGCATGTAAACGCCGCGCCGATACTGATTCTTGTTCGTATCCGATTTGTAGGTCCGCCGAGGAAAATTGAGGGGGCGATAATAACCCGCGGGTTGATAAGGTCGCGCTGGTTTTCCTCCGAAATTACGATTCAGCAGACCGCTGACTGCCAAGACGTTGTCCCGGATCATTTCTGCAGGAAGACGAAAACGAGACTGCCTGGCGAAAAGCCGGTTCTCCGGATCGAGCTCACGGAGCCGAGGAGATTCCAGTGAAGACTGCTTGTAGGTTTTGGTCATCACCAGCATCTTGACCATCTGTCTGATGTTCCAATTGCTCTTCATGAATCGGACGGCCAGGTTATCGATCAGTTGCGGATGCGTCGGCCATTCCCCCTGCGAACCGAGGTCGTCAAGATTCTTGCTGATGCCGATCCCAAAGAAGAGGTACCACAACCTGTTCATGAACACCCGGGCGGTGAGCGGGTTGTCCGGCGAAGTGAGCCAGTTGGCCAGGTCGAGGCGAGTGGCCCTGCCCGTTGTCTCGATGCTTTTCAGGAAATGCGGCACGGCCGGCTGGACGACTTCTCCCGAGGTATCCATCCAATCGCCGCGCTTCAGAATTCGAATTTCACGAGGCTTGATCGCAACAGTGACCATGGTGCGCTCCTCTTTCGCCTTGATGCGTCTGATTTCGGCCTGGATGTTCTTCAGTACCTCTCCCCGGTTCTTGAGATCTTCTTCCTGAATTTCTTCGCCCGGCTTTGGAAGCTTCTTCTTTTTGAGCTGCTTCTGCCTTGCCTCGAGTTTGGCAAGAGTGGCCACATCGTCTTCGGACAGTATGCGAAGCTCCGGCTCTCTTCGGGTGGGCAATGAATTGGTGCCGCGGAAAGTTCGGTTGTCGTCCACATCCGCGAAGAATGCAGCCAGGCTGTAAAAATCCTTCTTCGTAAATGGATCGTATTTATGGTCGTGACACTCCGCGCATCCCATGGTCGCGCCCAGCCAGACGCCGACAAAGTTGCGCACACGGTCAGCGGAGTATTTGGCCAAGTATTCCTTCCTCTGTACGCCGCCTTCATGAGAGGTCTGCAACACACGGTTGTAACCGGTCGCCACCCGCTGACTGATCGTAGGATCAGGCAGCAGGTCCCCCGCGAGCTGCTCTCTCGTAAACCGGTCGAAAGGCATGTTGTCATTAAAGGCTCTGATCACGTAATCGCGATACGGTGAGATAGCGTGGTCCTGATCTCCGTGGTAACCGACAGTGTCCGCATACCGCACCAGGTCGAGCCAGTAGATAGCCATGCGTTCTCCGTAGTGCTGGGATCGCAGCAGGCGGTCCACCAGTTTTTCGTACGCGTTGGCGGAGCGGTCCGATACGAAGTCGTTCACCTCCTTCGCACTAGGGGGCAGACCCGTGAGGTCGAACGAAAGCCTTCGGATGAGCGTGATTCGGTCCGCTTCCGGCGACGGTTTCAGACCCCTGGAATCAAGGCGCGCCCGAATGAGACGGTCAATCTCACCAAGGGAATCTGCGCCGGTGTCGGCAACCTTGGGCGGGACGTATGCCCAGTGTTCCTGATACTTCGCGCCCTGTTTGATCCAATCTCGAATGAGCTTGATCTGTGCAGGAGTCAGTTCTTTTCCGGTTTCCGCGGGCGGCATCCGTTTGTCTGTGTCCGTCGTGGTCAGCCGCGACATCATCAGGCTCTTTGACGGATCACCGGGAACGATGGCGCGGCCGCGTTTCAATTCCGCCGTGGCACCTTCCTCGGTATCGAACCTCAGTTTCGCTTTCCGCTGGTGCCCGTCCGGGCCGTGGCACTTGAAACAGTTGTCCGACAGGATCGGCCGAATGTGCCGGTTGAATTGGATCGTATTCTGAGCCGCCGCACAGCAGTACGAGAGAAGAAAAACACAGAAGAACTGGCGTTTCAACATAGGGTTCTCAAATGGGCCAAGTATTACGTAATCGTAGCTCACGAAGAGCCGATTCGCAGCAGCAGTGTTGCGGAAGCTCCGCGGGCTTGGTCGTGCAGCGCGTCGTTTGACTCAGCGTGGCCTCCACGCGATCTTACGCAATCCCTATCCCCGTATCGAAATGCCGATGACCATACTCGTCATTGAAGACAATCTCGCCGATGTCCGAGTGCTCCAGGAGTTGCTCGAGGAGGGCGGTTACCACGATATTGATGTTCGCTGGTCTGAATCTCTGGGAGGCGGCATGGAACGCCTGCACCTCAAAGGGATTGATGCCGTGCTGCTGGATATGAATCTGCCGGACAGCCGGGGCCTGAACTCATTCCTTACCCTGTACGAACACTTCCCCAACATCCCAATCGTTATTCTCACCGGCGAGCATGATGAAGAGCTTGCCGCGCAGACTGTAAGAGCCGGCGCGCAGGACTACCTGCCCAAGTTCCCGGTCAATGTGGATCTCGTGGTCCGCTCGGTTCGGTATTCAATAGAACGGCATCGGCTGCAGAAAGAGATCGAGAACGCCAGGCACAAAGAAGAGCATCATCGAGAGATGGCCACCATGAAGAGTCTGACCAGCGTCGAGGTCAGGAAAAAGGTGCTCAGCCGGCTCGACATGATCGAGGCATACGCGAAGAAAATTCGCGATTACCTGACCAACAAGGATGGCGATCCAATTGCCACGGCCAAAACGCTTGCCCTTGAGTTTTTTGATCAGGATCGATCAGGCAAGGAGGTCGTGCAGATCCACCTCAAGGCCATGGAGCACCTCACGAGCGGCCTGGAGGTGGAAAAAATCAAGGTTCTGGCCGAACGGGGCAGGATGCTCGTTCTCGGCGTCCTTGCCAACCTGGTCGATCACTACAGGGAAAACCGCTCTGGCGCACCCAGGAGGGCAGATCCGGCTCAGCAGCCTGCAGAGACCCAGACCAAGTCAGTTCCTGCCACTTCGAAAGAAAAAGACGATGGAAACGATGCAGGGACTGAAGAAAGACCTGAAAAAGCGGAAGACGAGCAATCAGACAAGCCGGAGCCGGAAGAAACGGAAGGGGAAGAAGCCGCGAAGGAAGGCGATTGAGTGTGCCGGTGGAATAAGTCACACGGAATACTTCCGCTATATCAAGACCCATGAAAAAACTGGTTGCAGTCGCTGAGGACACTGTTGAAGTGGTCGAAGTTCCCATGCCTGAGATGCAGGAGGACGAGGTCCTGATCCGTACCGTTCGTTCACTCATCAGCCCCGGCTCAGAGC
>JASLXP010000570.1 GCA_030740295.1 Planctomycetota bacterium | reverse complement strand
CAGTACAACAATGAAGACATATTCTTCCGTTTTGATTTCTCAGTAACCCTTTCAGAAGACCAAAGTGAGCGTCGGTTTGTCTTTGAGGGATTACCTGAAGTTTGGAGCAAGCGAATCAGCCGTTCTGTTTGAATCTGGGTGCTTCACCGGGAACAGGCGAGTTATCGAATGCACCTCGCGCGAATATGGGAGCTCTTCCACCGAATGATTCCACTATAGCACGCTGGTCTCGCTGTGCGGTTTCATTGACAGCCTCGGGATCGAGCAGGGTACGGAGTTCCCGTTCAAGCTGATTCAAAAGCGTCTTGTGCTCCGGCTTTTGAGCAAGGTTGTGCATCTCATGTGGATCGGCCGCGAGGTCGAACAGTTGCGGTGGGGCCCCGACGTAGTGAACGTATTTATGCTGCCGGTTGCGCAGCATGTAGAAACCGTTCTTCGAACCGACTGAGTGGTATTCGCTGAAGACGTACCGGTCACGGCTTTCAATAAGTGAAAAAAGAGATTCACCAGGCAGTTCGCTCTCTGGCTCCTCAGCGCCGACAGCATCGAGGATGGTCGGGCCGCAATCGACGAGTGAAATTGGTGTATCGGATACCGTGCCCACAGGAATATCCGGGCCGGCCATTATGAACGGGATTCCGACGGATTCAGAGTACATGGAAAGCTTGCCGAATCTGCCTCGCGCCCCGCGGCTTTCGCCATGGTCGGAGGTGTAAATGACCCTGGTTGAATCGGCCAGACCGGATTCATCCAGGGTCTGCAATACTTCACCAATTCGTTCATCGAGGAAGCTGGTGACGCCGAAGTACGCGGCATTCATTCTTCGAACTTCCTCTTCGGAGAATGGCGTCGCATGGTCAAAAAAATCTCTGAAGTAGTTCATGACCGGATGGTCAGGCCAGTCCTCGTGCCGCCACTGTGGTGGCAGCGGAATATCTTCGAGCGGGTACCTGTCGAACCAGTCCGGCGGAGAGATGAAGGGCGGGTGCGGGCAAACGAATGACAGGAAGAGCATCCACGGCTTATCGTCGTTGGCGTGTTCCTGAAGCCATTTGCGGCCGTTCTGTTCGTTCCTCAGGTCGTATTCGAGATAGGTGGAGTTGCCCGGGCCAGCCTCGATGACTCCGCTCCGCTTGTGCCTGAAGGGGGCTTCTTCTCGCAGGCTGCCTTCGATGTCTCCGATACCGTCGACCACGTAAAGGCCCTCGATTTCGTTGACGAAGCCCTGGTCATCGTCAACGCTCCGGTAATGGAGCTTTCCAATGGAGTCGACCTGATATCCCTGGTCGATGAGTTGGTGACCCCAGCCTCTGACGCGGCCTTCGTAGGGGAAGGCATTGTCCCAATAGCCAATCTGGTGAACGTATTTCCCCGTGGCCAGAGAGGCGCGCGCCGGTACGCATATAGGGCAATTGGTGACCGCATTTGTAAAACGCGTGCCTCGGGCCGCGAGGGTATCGATGTGCGGAGTCTGGATGACCGGATTGCCGTAACAGCCGGACATGTCGCGGCTGTGCTGATCGGAACAGATGAAAAGCAGGTTGGCTGGCTTGGGCATGGAGTGAGAGGAGGGGAGGTCAGGATGCTGAAGTAAAGTAATGGAGTGTTGACGCTCAGGGAGGCACCGCTCTATGAATCATCATTACTGTCTTCTCAGTTAGTTCACGCGATGTTGCAGCGGCATTCCCTTCAAAGCCCGCACGACCTCTTTTGCAGTTCGGGCACGCAGCTCCGCAATGGATTCTTCAGAAGCGAAGGCGGCGTGCGGAGTATGGACCACGCGTTCGTGCCTGAGCAGCGGATGGTCGTGGTTCAACGGCTCTGGCTCCGTGACATCCAATGCAGCGCCCCGGAGATGGCCGGAATTCAGGGCATCGAGAAGCGCGCCGTGATCGATGAGGCCGCCTCTGGCTGTGTTGATCAGGAAGGCGCCCGGCTTCATGGTCTCGAACTCGTGCTTACCGAGCAGACAGGATGTCTCTTCGGTCAGAGGCACGTGGAGACTGATGAAATCGGAATGGCTGAGCAGTACATCGAGCGGCACCGGTCTGACCTGCTGTTCGGCCGCGTCTACCGCGGCGAGATTTCGTGAATACACGATGACCTTTATCCCAAAGGCTTGAGCCCGGCGGGCGACTTCGCGGCCAATCCTGCCGAAGCCAATGATGCCCAGAGTTCTTTCAGAGAGTCGGTTCAACGGGTATCCAGAACGCAGGTCATAGCCTCCTGCCTTTATCTGCGAATCGTAGAATGAGATCTTCCGTGCCAGTGAAAGGAGCAATGCAAGGGTGTGGTCTGCGACTTCACCGAGGCAATAATCAGGCACATTGGTCACAGGTATGCCGTGCTTTGTGCAGTGAGCGACATCAATGTTGTCGAGCCCGATCCCAAAACGTGCCACGATGCGGCATCTCTGGCACGCTTGGATCACTCTTGCTGTCGTCGGTGCCCAGCAGGTCATGATTGCCTCGCAGTCCGTGGCGAATCTGACGAGTGTCTGCTCATCCGTGTTGGTTGCGATTACGGGTTCGGCATGGACCCGCTCGAGGATTTCTTCTTCGATAGCGAAGTCAGGCCAGGCGATGTCGGTGACGAGGATTTTGGTCATCCGTAAAGTCTCAAGAGATGAACTTAATCACCAACGAACGGTGGCTTGCTGCTTAACGCCAAAAAAAAGCCGCCTGTCTTGACGAGAGGCGGCTTGATTTTCCTGATTTGTCTATCGTCTCACGAATCTTCGGCAAGGACGAGGCCAAGCTCGGTGAGCTTGTCTTTGAGCTCTTTGAGCGATGTGCGGCCAAAGTTTTTGCCACTGAGCAGTTCACGCTCAGATTTTTCCATGAGGTCGCGCACGGTGACAATTCCGAGGCGTTCCATGCAGCGGCGTGAGCGAACCGACAGGTCGAGGTCGGATACCAGTTTGTCCATGTTGCCGTCGCCGCCCTGCATGGATGACCCGTCGCCATAGAGTTGGGCCGCTGTCATTCCGAGGCCCAGATTTTTTGCTGTGAGGAGTGCTTTGATCTCCTGCAGTGATGTCTCCCCGAAATTCTTACAGGCGAGTAATTCTTGTTCTGTGTGTGCGACCAGATCGCTGATGGTAATGATTCCGATAGTTTCCAATGCGCTGCGGCATCTGACTGAGAGCTCGAAATCGGTAACCGGCTGCTGAAGGAGGTCGGAACGCTTTTCAAATTCGCCGTGCTGCTCTTCATCGTATTCCATGTTCAGCGAAGCCATGGCATCTTTGAGGAAGAGGCGTGCTCTGCCATCGGTTGGATCGCCGGCGAGGACTTGCTGGAAGCACTTTACTGCTTTGTCGTACTGGCGGCTGTCTTCATAGAGAAGGCCGAGATTGGTGAGCGCGCTTGTGTGGACTGGCCCGGATTCGATGCAGCGTTGATAGCAGGCGATGGCTTCTTTTTCCTGGCCTCTGAGTGCGAGGCTATAGCCGAGGCGAAAGCTTGCTTTGGCGTGGGTGCGGTCGCGGTCGAGTGCTGCTTCGTAGTTTTCAATGGCTGATTCGTATTCACCGAGGAAATCGAGTGCCAGCGCCTGCTGATATATCGCGTCGGGACTGTTTGGGTTCTTCTTGGCCAGCTTTTCGGCCTCCTTAACAGTCTTCTGGGCTTCACCGATTTTGGTGCGAGCCTCGATAAGTGCACAGGTGACTTCAAGGCTGTCATCTTTTGCCGCGAGTTTTTCGAGTATGGGAAGGGCCTTGCCCGGTAGTTCCTGTTCCAGGTAGACCTGGCTGAGCATGAAGCTTGCCTCGTCACCGCTGGTGGCATCGAAGGTGGCAATGGCATTCGGTATGTCGTTCAGGATCCACTGCGCGAATCCTAGCTTTACACCGGTAGCCTTCTTGTCCGCCGGACTCGACGCATTTGCTGCTGCGGATTCAAGATCGCCGAGCATCCCTTCGAGCTTTGTGATGAGCTTCTCGTGCTGAAAAATATCTTTACGGGCAGCAAAAAGCTCCTCGCGATCGATGGAGTTTCCTGTAAAGGCAGATTCTATTTCCGGCAGTGTTTCTTCGGGCGCTGCGGCGACGTCGGAAATGTAATCTCCTGCTTCGGGATTGATCGGGGTTTCTAGGTTCTCGTTCATATTGGTTTCGCCATCTGATGAAGGGAATGGTACAACACCGTCTTTCGCAGAAATCAGCCCTGCGACAGTGGGTTTACGAGTGCAATCGGCTTTAAGGATGGGTGGAGGAAGTCGGGCATTATAGTTGCGGGTAAGGCCTTTTCAACTGCCTGAATCTCCTTGTAGCGCAACAACTTGAGAAGTCGGCCCGTACGTGGGAAAAGCCGCTCAAAGACGGTTTCCTCGGGGTTCTGATGGGTTGTTTAGAAGCGTGCGTTGATGCCCAGATCGAATCTTAGTGCGTTGGCCGCATCCACAGCACCACCACCATCTACAGCGTCGTCGAGAAAATCTTCACCGGCCATGAATGCGGCTGCGGCGGAGAAAGTGACGTCTTCCGTGTAGTCCCAACTGAAGAGAAGATCGAATTCCTGACCAATGGTGTCCAGGTAGTTGAGTGTCTGCACGGCGCCGCCATTGATACGGCGAAAGTTATCCTCTGATGCCTGAAACAGGGCGACCCGTAACCCGATATCTGTCTCCTCAGAAGGTTTGAAACCAGTCTTGAGTTTGATTGCGGAGTAACCCGAGCCAACCCCGAGTCCGTAGTGATTTTCTTCGAAGATGAGCATGTCGTCTACATCGCCGTAGGGAATCCAGCCTTCCTGGTCGCCATCAGTGGCATCGCCATCACCGGAGAAGAACCAGTAAGAGAGGTCGATCCAGGGAACGTAGGCAACGTTTTCCCACGAGTATTTCAAACCAATATTGAAGGCGACAGCGCTATGGTCCACGGCGAATCGAGTACCGGCGAGATCCAACGTGTCGCCATAGGTACCAGTCTGGTACCCGAACTGGCCGTAAACCTCGAGCGGATTGCCCATATCAAAGATGTAAGACACTCCAAGACCGGCCTGGAACATCTGAATGTTGCCGCCGGTAAAAATATTAACCGGGTCAGCCAGGGCCGCGGCCGTAAGAGAGTCCTCGTCTTTTATATAAAGGAAATGCCCGCGAATGATGCTGTCTTCACCAAGCAGATAATCGATGACGAGGCCGGTGATCCAATGGTCATCACGGGCGGCAAAGGTCTCTTCCAACTGGGCGTAGAAGAAGTCGATGAAGACAGGGTCAGCGTCGTATACAAACTTGAGTGCGCCGGCCGCGCTGGACTGACCATCACCCACTTGCGTAGGTAAGTTGGTTGAGCTGTTGGGAGCGAAGCCGAATCCCGCTGAGGATATCGCAACAGCGTTTGCCGGTTGATTGAGAAAGACAGTGTTTGAATCGATCCAGCGGCGGTTCTCTCGTTCGGAAGTATTAAGAAAGAAACTGTTACCGTTGCCTCGCAAGTCATAGCTGATCTCTTGCAGACCGACCGTCATGGTCACGTTGGGCGATATGAACTCTTGAAATTCAAGGTATGCCTCACGGACTTCCATCCTTGCAGCATTGGAGGTGTTGACCGCGTTGGTCTGGTCGGTCGAGGTGTCATCGAGACCCCAGACAAATTGGGACTGAAGGTCAACGACCGCGCTGATTTTGCCGGCGAGAGCTGCGCCGATGATGAGGTTAACCTGGGAATCCCAGAAGTGGTCGTCATCCGCTCCGGTAACCAGGGCTGTACCCGGGATGGTCCGCCGATCCGTGAAATCGATATTGTTGTTCCGCAGGACTGACCTGAAAGCAATCTCACCTTCGATGGTGATTTGTGCCCCTGCATGCTGCGCGGCAGCTATGAGAAGGACGCCCACTAGGAAACCATTACCATTCTTTGCAGACAAAGGGATAACCTCCGGTTGCTGTTTTCTGACTCTGTGCTGAGAAACTCCGCATTCATACCCGATGAAGGGCGCTTATAATATCCACAAGTCTGACAGGCGCAATACTATAGGAATGGGCCTGAAGGGCGCGTCAACGGGTGAAATGGTCTTCAATAAACG
>JASLXP010000569.1 GCA_030740295.1 Planctomycetota bacterium | reverse complement strand
TCGCTGGAGGTGTGCTTTGGATTTCTCAGAGAGCTTTTTGCTTTTTCGGAACGTCAGATAAGTGCGCAACAGATCGGTAACCTGCACATCGGTGTCTGCTACCAGTCCCTGCCACAGTGATACCCACGCTACTTCCGAGAAATACTGATTGGCTTCTTCCAGCCGGACTCCCTCTGCGAGGCAGGCGTGGGCAACGCTCCATCGCTCGACATCCACCCAGGTCGTTGGGTTTGGCCCCTGCTTCAATGGTCGTTTGGCAATGTTCCGGAGACTTTCTTTCTTACGCTTCTCGAACGACTTCCGGTACGAATGTGCAGGCTCGGAGAAAACCGTTTCAAATGGAAGTGAAGACCCGGCCAGGACAATGATGGTGTAGAGCAACCATCCTGGCATCGCGCCGCACCCATTGGGAGAACGGCCGGAATGAATACGTTTTTTCTTCGTCATCAACTGGAACCCCTGAAATCTGCAGCAGACGCAAAACTCCGCCCGATTCATTGCCACTGTCTGGCCTTTAGGCTTGGATGTGGACTGAAAGGCGTAATGAAAGGGAAGTTACTATGAATGTCAGAAGTGTTGAACAGAGAGACTTTGAGACGATTGTCGAAATCTATAACCACTACGTGCAGACAGCTGTTATTACATTCGAGGAAGAATCGATCAGCGTCCTTGCATATTGAAAATCGCTCAGCCGCCTGGCGCACATGAAGCGCAGAAACGGCACGTAACTCAGTGCCTGTGTGTCTTCTCGGCAGGCATTCATGGACTCGCTGACACCGGCAACCTCGAGATCGATACGCTTCAGCCGCTTGTGTTGTGCGTCAGGTCGAATGTGAAATGGATACGATGAAGCCATAAGTGCTCTTTCCGTTGGCCGCAATTATACCTTAACCGAGTCTGAGATTTGACCCAGCCTCGTAGCAGCATTGGCCTGCTGTGGCCATAGGCTGCCAGCCTGTGAGCCAGGATAAATTAATGCGAGCTCACAGGCTGGCATCCCGTGGCTACGACCGCGGATGCGCTTCAGCCAGGGCCTCCCGCTTTACTTCTTCTTGAACGCCCTGTCCTTCGAGTTCCCACCCGATTGAATGAACGCCACGAGATCGAGGATCTCCTCCTTCGTCAAAGTCACCAGAAGACCTGTCGGCATCTGTGAGACTTCCAATGGCTTTTTGCCCTGGATGGTGTCCTTCTTCAGCTTCACGATCTTTTTCGTGTCAAGAAGACTCGCGGCCAGGTGCAGGAATTTGCCGTCTTCTTTGAGGACGGTGCCGACAAAAGTCTCATCATCCTCCGTGAGGAAAGTGAAGGCTTTGAACTGCTCGTTGATTTCGGTCGACGGATCAATGATCTGCTCGAGCAGTTTCTTCCCCTGATATTTCTTGCTGACTTCGGTGAGGTCCGGGCCGAGTTGTTTGCCGCTGCCGGCAACTTTGTGGCACTTGTTGCACCCGACAGCGTTGAACATGCGTTGCCCGGTTTTGAAATCCCGGCCCGTGAGTGGAATGTCGATTTCCGGTGAGAGATCTTTCACCTTCCACATCTTCACAAACTTGCGGGATGCCTTTTTCGGCGAGTCATCGCTGGCAGCGATCATTACCTGGGACCGGGTGGAAGCATCTACTGATTTGACGACTCGCAGGATGCCGTTCATCAGGCGGTAATGGCCGGGGAACGTACAGACGAATACATAATCGCCGGGCTCTGTCGGAGCGAGGAACTGCAGGTCTTCACTGGCACCAGGAAGAAGCAGTGAGGTGGCATACATGATGCTCGGTGTATCAGGGATGTAGCCCTTCTTTTCCGCAGCAGGTCCCTGCATCCTGTCCGCCGCTTCACCGACTTCAGTCAGTGTGCCGGGTTTGATGACGACGAGGTTGTGCGGCATGGCGTCGATGTTTTCGAAGGTGATAACGACGGGCTGGCCGGCCGCGACAGTCAGCCGTTTGGTGTCGTAGATCATCTGGTGTGGGACGGGGCGGACGACGAATCGGCGCACGGCCTGATTCAGCAGCTTCGTCATGTATGGCTCTCCGTCCGGGATGGCCTTCGCCAATTCGTGACCGAGATTGACTGCGGCGTTAATGCTCGCGGTGTTTCGGTCGAGCCCCTGCTTGGATTCGAGGAGTTTGATGATGCCCTCGAGGGCCGGCTTGATCGCATCCTTGGGCCATGTCTCCTTCGGCAACCTGGAGATGGCTGCTGCCGCGGCCGGTACCTGATTGCCAGCCTGAATCAGCCTGGCGAACTCCCGGAACTTCTCAGCTTCCTGGCCGGGCAGTTCCGCGATAGCGATCAGGATTTCGCCCCTCAAGCTCATGCCGCCTTCCGTGCGAAGGTATTCCTTCGCAATGACGGACCGCTTCATCTTCGGGCCCTTCCAATAGACCTGCAGGAAGTCTCCACCGCCGGAGTCAAACATGGTCACGAGCAGCCTGTGCGCGCCCGAGCTCAGGCGAATGGTGCCTTCTTTTTCTACAGGGCCATGCCGGCCACCGTTGTTAATCAGCAGTTTGTCATCGAGATAGAGCATCGAGCCGTCATCGGACTTGATATAGAACGTGTACGTGCCGGAGACAGGCGCAATGATTGCCCCGCTGAAACGCAATCCGAACGCTCCTTTGTTTTTCAACACGGGCGTGGTGAGGTCAATGGCATCGGCGATGCCGCTTGCCGTGGGCTTCATTTTCTCGACCACTTCTCGCTTAGCGGAACGCGGATACCGCGCGTAGTAGTCAACCGCGATGCCCGGTTTTCCGACCGCGCCATCTTCTTCCCCTTCGGGGGCGAGCGCCTTGGGCAATTTTGCCATGAGCGGTTTCAGCAGCGCATATGCTGCCGACTGAAGTTTCTGATCGACCTGTGGTAATGCGCCAAGGAAATCCCGGACACGTTCACCATCTTTGGATGCCTCTGCCCACGCAGCATCGGGTGAGCCTTCGGCCTTCATCCATGAAGCGTAACCAAGCGAGCGCATGCCGGATGTCCTGGATTGGGTGGACATCTTTTTCAGCAGCGAGAGCTGTTTCCTGAGGATATCTGCAGTCTGGCCGCTGAAGAGCTTTCCGAGCGATTCGAGCGCCTCCGATGCATCAGGAATGCTGCCTGAATCAAGCGCATCGAGCGTTTCAATCAACAGGGCTGCGGAATCCTTGTTGTCCATTTTGGCCAGGGCTTCGAGCGATTCCTTCCTGACATCCATGGGCACGCCACTCCGGGTGAGAAGCGCATTGTAGACGCCGCGATTGCGCGGCATCTTCAACAGTTGTGCGGTCGAAACATTTTTGAGAATAAACTGGGCCGCAGCCGGGCTTGATGCGGTGAGCTTGCCTTCAGCGGCCGCGGGCTTCCACCATTGCTCGAGCTGCAGCATGGTCTGCTTGAATGTGAAATCGATGTAGTAGTCGGTGGGTTTGGCCAGAGATGCGATGGCGACTTCAGCCGCTCTGTAATTACGAAAAAAGCTGGCCGCACGAACCGCCTCGATGCGCACTCGAGGATGCTCATCGACGGCCTGGACTTTCAGGAGAGCGATAGGGTCTTTCACCTGGTCACGCCAGTGGCACAGAACGCGAGTGGCGGCCGCACGGGCGTGAAAGTCTGGCGAGCGAAGCATCCGCGCAAGCAGCGCCTCATCAATGACATTAAAGCTCTGATGCAGCCACAGACCTTCCATCATGTGGTGCTCGTACGCGGCATCGTTTTTATCCAGACCGGCGATCCACTTCTTTGCAGCAGGTATTACTTTGCTGACGTCACGGCCGCTGAGCTCGCTGCGGGTGCGCTGCAGGACGCGCAGCTCTCTTTCCTTGAGCAGTTCGAGCAGGCTGGCGATCGATTCACCGGCAATCTTCTTTGGAGTGACCAGCGGGCGGCCTTCATAAGTCACACGGTAGATGCGGCCGTGTTTCTTATCGCGATTGGGGTCGCGCAGATTGTGCTGCATGTGCCCGATGAGCGGATTTTGCCAGTCCGTGAAATAGAGCGCGCCATCCGGGCCGGTCTCGAGGTCCACCGGACGAAAACTTCTGTCATCGGAATAGAGGATCTCTTTGACTTCCTCCCCGCGAAAACCGGATTCGTCATCGTGCACCTTGAACTGAAAGATGCCCTGAAATCCGATGACGTTCGCAATGAGAAAGTTATCCATGTGCTCATCAGGAAAGTGACGGCTGGAAAGAACCTCTGTTGCCGGGCACGGCCTTGAACGGCGGTTCAGCCACTGCTTAGGCCCCCGCACACGCTTGCCGAAGTCCAGGTGCCCGGTCATCGGTGTGGCCCAGTAATGCTTGCTGCCCGTGCCATCGGACATGAAGCTCTGCCCCCAGTAATCGAACGCATGGCCGTGCGGATTAGGCCAACTGTGGCGCACCCATACTTCCATCTTCTGCGTGCGGATTTCATACCGGTAACCGCCGCCGTTGCTGGTGCGGATTCGCCCGAAGTATGGCGTCTCTATCTGGGTCATGTTGAAGATGCCTTCGTTGAAGTAGAGCCCGCCGCCCGGGTCCATCGCGAAGCTGTTCGATGAGTGGTGCGTGTCCGCAGAGTCGATGCCGCCGACCACACGCTGCCGATAGTCGGCCTTGCCGTCGCCGTCGGTATCCTTCATGAACAGGAGCTCCGGCTGCTGCATGACGTAGACCCCGCCGTTCCAGAATTCGAAGCCGGTTGGGCAGTGGATGTCATCGGCGAAGGCAACCATTCTGTCTGCTTGTCCATCACCGCTCGTATCCTCGAACATGAGGAGTTTGTCATTCATCGGGTCTTTGGGTTTCCAGTGTGGATAAGTCGGCCAGGCAGCCACAAAGAGGCGTCCGGCCGTGTCGAAGGCCATCTGCACTGGATTGACGAGCTCCGGGTACATCGCCTCGTCCGCGAAAAGATTCACCTTCATGCCTTCATGGACGTGCATTTTCTTAATGGCCTCTTCGCCGCTCAAGAACTTGTATGAGCCGTCCGGATTGGGCCCTTTCCGATTCGAAGCAATGTCAATGAACGCGGGCGTGTTGCTGTCATCGATTTTGATGTCGCCTTTCCCCTGGGCAATCGACCAGATGCGCTTGTCACGGTTAGCAGTCATCGCATCGAGGATCTGCAACTCCCGCTGCATGACATCGAAATTCCTGTGAAGCTTTGACCGCCCCCCGTATATGGAAAACCCGTCAACTGTGCGATAGCGATGCCAGTAGTAAAAGTTTTTGTCTTTGACCGACGAGCGGATCTTTTCGAGGTGGTTGCCGTCAAGCTTTATCTCGGGTGCCGGGAATAAGGCCCTATCGATCATGTCAGCGACCTGCTGGTTTCCATACTCGTTGAGGTGGATGCCGTTGATGGTGAATCGCCTGTTCGATGACTTGTAGGCTTCCCGCGTTTTGTGGAAGAGGTCCACATAGGGGGCCTTCGCCGCGGCAGCAACTTCGGCGATAGCCTTCGTGTAAAGTGCAAGCCTTTCATTAGCCTCCTTGCCGTCCGGCAGGTTGGGGCTTTTGTGATCTTCGAACGCAATGGGTGAAGCGAGGACGATGCGGGGAGCACCTTTGCCGTTGTAGTTTTGCCCCTGGAGGTGTTTGATCTGTGCTTCATATTCGCCTTTGAACGCATTC
>JASLXP010000568.1 GCA_030740295.1 Planctomycetota bacterium | reverse complement strand
CCGAATCTTCCGCGCCGAGCCCAAGATTGGATTGACCGTCCGTAATCAGGATCAGGGCGGCAATCTGCTGGCCCCGGAGACTGTTCGCCGCGTTGGCGATGCCGTCCCCCATGCGTGTGACCGTTCCGCGTGGCGAGATTTCGAAGCGTTTCTCGTCCTTGGGGGAATTCTCTTTTTCCTCATCATCTGTCTCTTGCGTTGCCGGTAACGGAATGGGTTTCAGAGTGTCCGCAAAGGTGAACGCCTTCAATTCCGCATTCTGCCGCAGTGAGTCGACCAGCCCGATTTCCTTGTTGTTGAGGGCCGCGTTTACGAGCTCGATGCGGGTCAACTTGCCGGGGTCTGGTCCCTGTGTTGAGTCTGGTGTTGAAAACAGGCCGGCCAGTTTCTCTCTGGTGTCTTCGTCGTAATTATCGCTGAGCGTCATGCTGACCGAATCATCAACGAGCAGCACGACGTATCTCTCCCGTTCCTCGACCTTTTCCACCACATGGATTGGGCGGAATAACATGAAGATAATCACGAACGCGGCCAGGCATCTCAGTACTGTCATTACTCGACGTGACCGGACCGAGGCTTTTGCCTGCTCCGTCTGATACAGGTGACGGAACAGAACAATGAGCACCCCGACGACCACAATCGTCATCACCCCCGGCCATGGGGAACTGAAACGGAAGACCCCCTCCCCTGCCCTGTCGGGATCGAAGCTGAAAAAATTTGCTAAGAATTCGCTCATTACTTGCCAAACCGGTGCGCGAGAACCGACTCAAGACAAACCAGGAATAAGACGGCCCATAGACAATGTTTCCAGATGCCTTTCGGGTCACGGCGGTCGGCCGTTTCAAGATCGAGATTGGACACATCCTTCACATAGTGGAAATCAAAATCAGGCAACGCTGCAGTAATCGATTCGGGTGCTACCCGCGCCAGATCGCTGTCTTCGACGGGCAGATTCACGCAGAAAAAATCAGGGGCGAGTTCTTCGTCGGCGGACGTGCTGGTGACACGATAGACGCCTGACTGTTCGGTCTGCTCATAGGAGAGAATGAATCCGGAACCGGCCGGGGTTCCCGCAGCCCTGCTGGGCCTATGTCCCCGGTCAATGGCAAACGAGCTGTCCACCCGTGCGATAGAAAACTTTGCAGCGTATTCCGTCGGATGGAGAATGCGGCGGAACACCTCCCCTACCCCAATGTTCGCACGTGGGTCAAGATTCCGGACCAGGTGAAGGATGCTCTCGTAAAGAATCGGCAGAAAAACCGGCTTCTTGGGCAGATTTGTCCAGTCTGTGTCCGCAGTCATCGCAAAAAACAGACAAGTGCCGAGGTCCGACTTCTTCTCCAGGATTGCCGGTGAACCCGAGTTGAGCGGACAGACAACCACACCTGATTCTTCATCCACTGCCACCATCAGGTAATCGAAAATGATTGGCGAAGATAACGGTGCCGACCCGAGCCCGCGAAACATTCGTAGTATCGGATGACCGTATGCCTCGGGTTGCATGAAAAACTGCTTCTCACCTTCACGTTTGGATTTCACAAACTCAACCAGCCGGCCAGGCAGAATACCCTCTCCATTCTTGAACAGGTGCTCGTTGTAGAAGGCAAGGTCCATCTGATCCCCGGAAAAGACGACCACTCCCCCACCCGCCCGGACATACGACTCAAGTGACTGGGCCACTTCATCCGTCAGCAGACCGACATTCGAAAGAATCACGGCGTCTGAATCAAGGAATGAGCCCGGCTTCACCTGAAACGGACTCAGGACCAGTGGGCGCATCGGCAATCCCACGTCTCTGTCGGACGTAGGCGCCAATGCTGCAGCCAGGTAGCGGGTCTCCCCAGGACGATTGTCCGGGCTAGGCTTGCCATCCACACACAGAATGTTAAGGAATTCTTTTGCCTTCACAGCAACGCTTCGAGAGTCGTCAAGGCCAAGGCGGTCGCTCTCCAATTGAATTCGAATCACGTGCGACAGACCGTCTTTGAAAGTGTGATCGAACCTCACGTTTGCCTTGCCCCGGGTCGGTATTGAAATCGACCTTGTTCCCTGCTTGAGCCGGTCAACATAAAAATCAGCGACCACTTTGGCGCCGTCGGCGGAGTAGTTCCTGACAGTCGCCTCAAAGCTGGTGACGTCTCCAACAAGCACGGTCTCCTGCAGGACCCGAATCGCCGTCACCGCAAGATTGTCGACCTTGGTACCTCCCGCATCGACGAGAAAAACGGTAGATTCCTTGCCCAGTTGCCTGAGGAGTTGCACCCGTTCGGCGTCCCTGGCCATCTCCCCCATGTTCCAGCCGCTGCTCTGCAGGTCCGTGAAAATGTATACCTCCCTTTTCGCCGTCTTGGACTTACTGACAAAGCTCGCGGCTTCGCAGAGCGCGCTGATGACATCTGTGTTTTGGTGGGCAACCTCAAGTTTCCCAAGCTCCGACCTCACGCTGTCGAAATTAAAGGACGGTTCTCGAATGATCCACTCCGGCTGATCGGAGAAAGCCAACAAGGAGACCTTGTCTCCGTCATTGAGTGTGTCGATGATCTGCCTGATCCCTTCCCTCACCTGTTCGAAGGCTGAATGTGTTCCAATTTGCTGGGCCATGCTGAAAGAGCGGTCCACCAGAAGAACCACGTGCCTTTCAGATGCCGCCAGTGCGAGTGACGCGAGATGGTTGCTTTTGAGGACGGGATGCATGATGGCAAGCGCAACCAGAAGCAAGACCCATACCCGGATCAGCAGAAGAATCAGGTGCTCGAGCTTGATTCGTCGATTGTTCTTCTTCTGGGAAGCCAGAAGGAATTTCATTGCCGCCCACCGGATAATCTTAAACCTGCGCCGGTGCAGCAGGTGAATAATGATCGGGGCAGAGGCAATGGCCGCGCCCCAGAGCAAGCCTGGATTCAGAAGAGTAATTGGCACAGGTGATACCGGTTGCCCGCACTCGGTTCTGTAGGTTATTTACAGAACCATTATGTGCTAAAACATAATGTATATAAAAACATTCTAAGACCCCTTGCGCGTCAGCCGCGCTGCAAGGTAGGTGGAAAGGGCGACATCGAGTGGCGTGGATGTCGTGAGAGGCACGTAATCGATGTGGCTCTCACGGCAGCCGCGGCGAACTCTGGAAATGAACGCATTCAACTCCTCAAGGTAGGCCTCCCGGAGAGATCGCGGCTCAGCGAATACGTCCGGATTGCCCTCCATCCCCTCAAAACGTGTCAGGCCATCGAAGGGAAAATCCTTTTCCGCGTCATCGAGCACGTGGAAAAGGATCACCTCGTGCCGCTTGTGACGCAGGTGCTGGAGCCCCCGCAGAATCTCTTCGGGCTCGGTAAAGAGATCGGAAATGACCACCAGCAGCCCTTTTCTCTTCAGACGCTCCGCGAGTGAATGGAATACCGCTCCAATTTCTGTCCGGCCTGCGGGCTCGCAGATTTCGAGTTCGTGAACAATACGTTTCAGGTGGCCCGGATGGCTGGCATCACCAAGGAGTTGTCGCACATCCTCGTCAAAAAGTACAAGTCCGCAGGAATCATGTTGCTGCAGCATCAGGTAAGCAAGCGACGCTGCCACGTAAGAGGCGTAATCCTGCTTGCTGATATTTGTCCCGGATGCATATGACATGGATTCGCTGACATCGACCATCATGTACGCCTTGAGATTCGTTTCCTCTTCGTATTCTTTGATATATAGCCGGTCTGTTCGTGCCCAGACCTTCCAATCGATGTCTCGAATGTCGTCCCCCGGCACATATTTCCTATGCTGAGCGAACTCCACGCTATACCCATGAAACGGGCTTTCGTGAAGACCGGATATAAACCCCTCAACGATCAGACGGGCCTTCAGCCCAAGTCTTGAGACCTTTCCAAGCACTTTGGGATCGAGGTAATTCGGCTTCGGTTGTGTTCGTGCCATCGGTTTTAGGCTGAAACGGATCCAACAGGCTGGTGACAATAGCTTGTAGTGACCGGCTTCGGCCGGTTATGGTAATCAAGACACGCCCAAGCGGGTCGCTACAAACCACAGTTGAACGATACTCCCGGCACCTGTGCCCGCAACTGTGGCCGCTTACACCATGGGATAGCCAAGCCAGCGTAGAGTCATCTTTACACTGGAAGCCAGATCTATGACCGACGAAGACAGATGGTATTTCCTTCACAACGGTTTCTATCGAGTGCCCCAGCTTCTGCCGGAAGAGCTTATCGGCCGGCTCAACGCGTCGACCGATAACCAAATCGAACAGAAACTCGAGCCGATTGTGTGGGAGCCGGCGAAAGTTGGCGAGAGCATCGTTCGCCGACTGTCCAAGATACTGGAGCGGGATCCCGTCTACATGGAAGCGGCAACGCATCCTTTTGTCTTGGATGCGCTCGAAGGCGTGCTTGGCCCCAACATCGAACTTATCACCAACAAACACAACCACTTGATGGTCAGGCCTGGCGACTCGTCAGTCGTGCCATGGCACAGCGGAGAAGAACCGTGGGACGTCCGCTTGATAACAGTCCTGATCTATTTGCAGGAGTCCACTACTGAGAATGGTTGCGTCCGAATCGTGCCTGGCAGCCACCTGCGCCCATTTCAACATCCTCGGCGTCCGCAGTATGAGACTTTCCACGACGCCCCTTTCTTCAACCAATCCGTGCCTGTGCCCATGCCTCGCGGCGGTGTCCTTCTTTTCAATGACTCTTGTTTCCACGGCGCCGATGTCAATCAAACAGACAGGTCCAGACGCAGCATGACGCTGGCCTACCAGACGCATGATGTACACGATATTCGGAAAGATGAGCCTGAGAAGATCCTGGTCCGTGGTAAAAGGGAATATGTGGGGCATCCGTACGAAGAGCATGGGTGAAACAGACTCCCCCTCTGTCATTTGAACATGTGGCAGGCCAGACTCCCCTGCCCTTGCGATTCGTTTGAGGTGTACGAGGAGAAGCCTTACGGTCACTGGCCAACGGAAATCCAGACCTGGTTTCTGGCCGAGTGAACGGACACGCAAAAGGAAACAGCCATGCAAGTAGTAGCAACTGATACCACCCCTGCTGATGATCTTCGCAAGATTGAAGCCGCCGTCCCGGCCGTGTTGCCAGCGCAACCAGAGAAGCCACGGAGCATGCTCGTCGTGAGCTCGGCGCCCATGTACTATCATGAAGCCATCCCGTGGGGCAACGAGGCGCTTCGGGTTCTCGGTGAAAAGACGGGGGCTTTCACAGCCGTCTTTGACAACTCTCCTGAGGCATTCGAGCGGGAGAACCTCGACCGGTTTGATGCAGTCTGCTTCAACAACACCTGTGGCGATATCGTCGAAGAAGATCGACTGAAGCAGAACCTCATTGACTACGCGAAAGAAGGAGGTGGATTCGTTGGCATCCACTGTTCTGCCCATACTTTTCTGACCTGGCCGGAGTACGGTCTCTTGAACGGAGCGTACTCGCGCAGCCACCCATGGGTGAATGAAGTAGTCACCGTTCGCCTCGAAGATCCGTCGCACCCGTGCGTGCAGAGCCTGCCTCCCAACTTCGAGATCGTGGACGAAATCTACGAATTCGAGGAAGTACCCTTTTCGAGGAAGCGACTACGCGTCCTGGCTAGTCTCGACACTGACAGTACCGATATGACCAAGCCATCCATCCAGCGTACGGATGGCGATTACCCTCTGGTGTGGGTCCACCGGTTCGGAAAGGGACGAGTGTTTTATAGTGCCTTCGGCCACTTCAAGAGCCTCTACTGGGATTCACAGATCCTGGAGCACTACCTTTCCGGGATTCAGTTTGCCTTTGGCGACCTCGAAGCGGACACAACGCCGAGCTCGGTGTAAGAGGAGTGTCTGAATGGCCGGACAAAGCGAAATCAAGTTTGGCGTAGTTGGTGTATGCGGCGGATACGGCCGCGGCGGCCACCTTGTCAGCTCCCTGCGGAAGACGTCCCCAATTCAGGTACACGCCGTATGCGATGTGGATCCGGAACGGATGGCCAGGGCCCAAACGGACTATGGCATTGAAGACGGCTACTGCGACTTCGACGAGATGTTGGACAAGGCCGGTCTCGATGCCGTCCTGATCGCCACGCCGATGCATCTTCACGTGCCGCAATCCATTGCCGCCCTGGAAAGAGGTATCCACGTTCTGTGCGAAGTGACGGCGGCCGTAGCTGTCGACGAGTGCAAAGATCTCGTCGCCGCGTGCAAGGCAAGTGACGCCGTCTACATGATGGGGGCGAACTATATGTACGGTGAAGCAGCCGTGGCTGTTGCGGAGATGGTTAGACGAGGAGTGTTCGGCACGCTCTACTATGCGGAAGGCGGGTACGTGGCCGATGCGAAGGGCCTGGCCGAGACCACGCCCTGGCGACGAAAGTGGCAACTCGGCATCAGCGGCATCACGTACGGTTCGCACAATCTGAGCGCCATCCTTGGATGGATGCCGGGGGAACGGATTGTCTCTGTGTGCTGTTCGGGCACCGGGCAGCACTACCGGGATCCACGGGGTGATGCCTATGCCGACGATAGTTCCACCATGCTCTGCAAGACAAGCGGCGGCTGCCAGATAGTGATTCGCAGTGATTTCATTTCCAGCGGCCCCGGAATGGGAGTGTACAACCTGCTTCAGGGCACCGAGGGCGTCTATGCTTCGCGCCGGTTCCGCGGCGAGCCAAATCGGTTATGGCTACAGTCAGAAGGCGAGTCACCAGCCTGGTCTGACCTCCACGAACACAAAGACGAATTCCTTCCTGACTGGTGGAAAGAGGCGGTCTCGGAGGATAGAGCCGACCCCGACTCCCTGCAGGCGCGCGCCTTCGTCGACGCGATCCTGGGTAATGCGCCGAATCCGGTGGACGTGCATCGCTCCCTGGACCTGACCTTGCCAGGATTGGTGAGCCAGCTTTCAATCCAGGAAGGTGGGTGTTGGATGGAGGTCCCGGACTCACGGCTATGGTGAGAACTCCAAAGAAATCACCTCTCTTTCTTCTCGTTATCTTCTACCCGTTCAAGTTTTTTTGCATGGAGTATTGCAGATGCAGACAGACCAGGCAGGTTTAGACGTTCTCGCTAGTCAGTGCGGTCCGAGCGGGGCCTACCTGCAGATTTCGGATCGGGAATTGTTCGATGCGTTTGCACCGGAAGTGAGTGGCCCGGTGGAAGCACGAGCGGCTGCGGTCACCGGAGAATTTAATCGCGCATGGGAGTGCTGGGGCGAATACTGGACCACCCGCCCGTCACCGGCCTATTACGTAAACGCAGATTCCTACGCGAGCGAAATTCATGAGCACTTGCCGAAGCTGGCCGAGATTCTCGTCTCACAGGCGGACCGGCTATGGCTGCATGATTTCGGGCATGCGACGTACAAGCCAAAACGCGAAGGCCGAACATTTCAATGGGTCGATTGCGTGGCTGACAGCGCGTACTGCGGTTTCTTTTATATGTGGTTTCTGAGGGAGCTTGGACGGGCATACTTGTTGACGGGCGATGCGAAGTATCCAGGCATCTTCCGTGAGCTGATCTGTTCGTGGTTTGACGCGCTGCCGGACGTGGCCATCAATGCCTCCTTTCATGGGACGGAAGCCAGCAGCGAAACTGGATTGGCCATCATCTGGAATGCCGGGCTTGGCAGCTCGCTGCGGTGCGTGTTCATGCTGGACTGCTACTTCCTGATGCGGGACAGCACGGAATTCACATCCGAACTTCACTCCAAGATTCTGAAGATATTCCTGGGGCACTCCCGATACCTGTTCGATACAAGGATGCAGGAATATAATCCGAGCAATTTTCAATCATCCATCACGTGCTGGATCATCAGCGCCGCTATCATGTTGCCCGAGTTGAAAGAGGCCGAGCAGTGGCTCAGGATTGGCGTAGACCGGCTTTGCGAACGGATCGAACGTAACTTTGACAAGGACGGCGCGCAGATTGAGCAGTGCCCGCAATACCATCTGGCCGGGATACGCGACATCATCCGGCCCCTGATGCTCTTGCAGCGGAATTCGAAGGTGGAAATGCTGGGCGGCGACATGTGGGAGAGGCTGGAGCGAATATTCAATTATCCGATTCGGATTGCTCATCCTGCTGGAAGCCCTGCCCTCTTCAATTCGGGCGTTTACGGGACCGAATGGAAAACCTATCTGCCCCTTGGTACCAGCCTTTTCGATTCCCCTCTGCAGAGCTGGGCGGCCAATAGATTCATTGGCGATGAGTTCATTCCGGTAGCAAAAGGGATCAGCGAGTTCATCCTGTTTATGGACGGAGACTGGGTGCAATCTCTGAGCGATGCCCGAAAAACAGAGCCCGAGCCGCCGACTTTTCTCAACGAGCTTCTCGAAGATTCAGGCCTGGCAGTCCTGCGCAGCGGATGGGATGAAGACGCCAGTTCCATGGTATTCGATTTCAATCGGGAGCCGATGGGCGGCCATGCGTATCCAGGAAGGCTTTCATTCGAAATCTTTGCCAACCAGGTCCCGCTCGTCATTCATCCCGGCTCGACGATTTCTTATTCCATGCCCGAATACAGGAACTGGTGCCACCAGACAATCTCCCACAACACTGTGATGGTGAACAATCACTCACAGGGCAAGCCCCACTTCGCCCAACTGGAAGCGTGGCACACGTCAGACCGAATGGCCTTTGTTTCAGCATCCACTTCAACCTACAAGGAATCCGACGGTGTACTCCACCAGCGGAGCATCCTTGCCATTCGAGGCGAGTATTACTTCATCCTGGATTGGCTCCGTGGCGGGTCGGAGGCGACCCCTCTCGCATGGCTTTTACACAGCCCACAGGATATTGGAGCGCGGCCGGACGGTTCCATTGCCAGCTCCGACGGCAAACCGGGGCTACTGGTTGTCCCTGATTCGCTGACTCTACAAAACTCGCAACTGCAGTTGGGCGAAGGCTATTCAGCCGTGCCTGTCAGTTACACCGCTGAATACCAGCCCTTGGACGCCTGGCGCGACGATGTACCTTACCTGAGTCTGGATTCACAGATCGAAGAAACCGCCGGCGGACAGACTTACGGAATACTCATCGCGCCATTCGCCTCTGCCGCGCCAGAAATCGAAGTGACCACTGATTTGGGGCCTGACGACAACCGACTGCATTCCTACCGGACAATCATTCGGACGAAGGAACACATCGACACAGTTTTCATAAACGCATTGGACGGCAGGACCAGTTGCGAGTTCCAGCGCGCTTCACGAGCGGACGAGCGCCTCTGGTCGGAAAGTACTCTGTAAAGCCAGCGTCTTTGATTTCAGGCAGGGAAACTCACCGCCATCCTTTCCGCTCGTACCATACGTCACTGGATTTCCGGCATTGGGGCCGGTTCACCTTTGATCTGTCTGGCTTGGTCGGCGGGATTTGGTGTGCCGTAAAAAATTGCGTTGCAGTCGATCCAGGCGGCCAGCAGGCGCAATTCTTCTCCGCTCAGCTTTACCTTTTCGTGGCCCTGACGCAGCATTTTCATCAGCCCGCTGCCCAGGGCGCCGTAAACGCCGCCGACGGGTGTGGTCTGAATCTGATTCCGCGCAGGATATCGGGGAACGAGCTTCGGATTGCGCGTCAACGACACGTAGGAACGTGTCCAGGCGCCGGCTCGGCCACCGGTCAGGTCCATTTTCCCTTCGGTCTTCTCTTTACCGTGACACTGCACACAAAGTCTGTCGAGCACTGGCTGCACGGATTCGACGAAAGAGAAAGGCCGGCCTTCGAACGGCCGGGGAGTAATGGTGGAGGACTCCCGGCGCATCGCCATGGGGTTCGCGTGGGGGGTAGCAGTCATGCGATTCTCGTGGCAGCCCACGCATGAGACGCTCTCTCCGGGCTGCACGTAAGTCACCGTACGCATGGTCTGGTAGGCAAAGCCGTCTTTATCGAGCGCCTGGAAAAGCAGTGGCTTGAGGGACGGCACGGTGAATCGGGCAGAACCGTCGGGCTCGACGGGCACCGTGCCGAGAATGGCTCGGCCGTTCTCTTCACCGGCGATCCCCAT
>JASLXP010000567.1 GCA_030740295.1 Planctomycetota bacterium | reverse complement strand
AGCCAAGCATTGGGCTGCACCCTCGCGACAACGGCCGGCTCCTCGACACCCTCAAGCTCCTCCGCGATCGTGGCAACACGGTCGTGGTAGTCGAGCATGACGAGGAAACCATGCGCGCGGCCGACCACATCATCGACTTCGGACCAGGGCCCGGTATCAAGGGCGGATACGTGGTTGCTCAGGGCGACTATGCAGTGGTGCACCACGAAGAGGAATCTGTGACCGCGGCATATCTGACCGGCCGCCGTGAAATCGAAATCCCGGAAGAGCGCCGCGCGCCCAAACGCACTGAGATGCTCACCGTTACCGGCGCGCAGCACAACAACCTGAAAAACATCGAGGTAAAGATCCCGCTCGGCACGCTTACCGTGGTGACAGGCGTCAGCGGTTCCGGCAAGAGCTCTCTTATAAATGACATTCTCAAAGAAGCGCTCCTGCGGGATCTCAACGGCGCCAAGACGTTCCCCGGCCAATACAAGACAATCAAGGGCTCGGCCAAACTCGAAAAGGTGATCGATATCGATCAGAGCCCCATCGGCCGAACGCCCCGTTCGAACCCCGCTACCTATGTCGGCGTACTTGGCCCGATTCGCGATCTTTTCAGCAGCCTGCCGGAAGCCAAGATCCGCGGCTACAAAAAGGGACGGTTCAGTTTCAACGTCAAGAGCGGGCGCTGCGAGGCATGCGAAGGCCACGGCGCGACAAAACTCGAGATGGATTTCCTCGCCGATATCTGGGTGACCTGCCCGGTCTGTTCCGGCAAGCGTTTCAATCGTGAGACGCTGCAGATTCGCTACAAGGGCAAGAACATCGCCGAAGTGCTCGACATGGACATCCAGGAAGCGCTCGAGCATTTCGAAAACATCCCACGCATACATGCCATGCTCGAGATCATGCACGACGTGGGTCTCGACTACATGAAGCTCGGCCAGCCCTCGACCACGCTCTCCGGCGGCGAAGCCCAGCGCATTAAGCTTGGGGAACAGCTCGTCCGCCCCAGCCACGGCGGAACGCTCTACATCCTTGATGAGCCAACCACCGGGCTCCATTTCGCAGACGTCGAAAAGCTCCTCAACGTCCTCCAGCGTTTCGTCGATAACGGCAACACCGTCGTCGTCGTCGAACACAACGTCGAGGTCATAAAATGCGCGGACCACATCATCGACCTCGGCCCGGAAGGCGGCGAAGCGGGCGGCAAAGTCGTGGCCACGGGCACCCCCGAAGAAATTGTCAAGGTCAGAAGGTCATACACCGGCCAGGCGCTCAAGCCTGTGCTGAATGGGGTCCATCAGTCATCAACAAACGGACGCGGCAAGAGCAAGCGACCCAAACCATCAACCGTCAACCATCAACCATCAACCGTCCGTCTTACCGACATCACCATCCTCGGCGCGCGCCAGCACAACCTCAAAGATCTCGAGATCCGTATCCCTCGCGAGAAGCTCAACATTTTCAGTGGCGTCAGCGGCTCGGGCAAAACTTCTCTTGCACTCGATACGATTTACGCCGAAGGACAGCGGCGATACGTGGAATCTCTGTCCGCGTACGCCCGGCAGTTCCTCGGCCAGATGCCGAAGCCCAAGCTCGAGAGCATCGCCGGGCTCTCCCCGGCCATCGCCATCGATCAGAAAGCGCCGAGCAAAAATCCGCGCTCGACCGTTGGCACCGTCACTGAAATCTATGAATACCTGCGCATCCTCTGGGCCCGACTCGGCCAGCCGCATTGCCATCATTGCGGCGCGGTGGTCACGACCCAGACCAGCGGACAGATCGTCGACCGCATCCTGCAGATTCCTGACGAAACACGCATCTACATCCTCGCACCGGTCGAGCCCCGCGATAACGAGGAATACGAAGACATGCTCAAACGCTTCAATCGCGAAGGCTACGCCCGCATCCGCATCGATGGCGAAGTGCACGAGCTCGGCACAGAAATCGAAATCGACCGCCGGCGAAAACACAGCATCGAGATCCTTCTCGACCGGCTGACTATCAAGCAGCCCCGTAGTCTCGACGCTCCGGGGCAAGTTCCCCGTAGTCTTGACGCTCCGCGGCAGGAATCCCGCCTCGCAAGCTCCGTAGAAGCCGCGCTCGATCTCGGTGTCGGGCACATGACCGTTCATCGGCTCGATGAAGAATCGGACATTCCGTTCAGTCAATTCAGAGCCTGCGGCGAATGCGGGACAAGCTTCGAAGAGCTCTCACCGCGCAACTTCGCGTTCAACACCCCGCTTGGCTGGTGCCACGCGTGCGAAGGCCTCGGGGTCCAGCGCGGTGCGCATCCACGGGCCATCGTACCCAACTCCCACGTGAGTATCCGCAAAGGCGCCATTGCCGCCTGGGGGCCGATTCGCAAAGACACGTTCGGCCAGATGATCGATGCCCTGGCCGGACACGTCGGCTTCAGCCTGGATGTCCCTTTTAACGAACTGGATACAGAGGACCGCCAGGCCATCCTTTTCGGCACGGGAGACGACTGGATCGCGGGCAAGAGCGGAATGACTTTCCAATATCGCGGCATCTTCCCGGCCATCGACTGGTGCACACGACACTCGTGGCAGTTTCGGCGCGAGCTCGCGGATTTGGTCGGCGAAGTATCGTGCCACGAATGCCGCGGCGACCGCGTCCGTCCTGATGCTGCTTCTGTCCGATTCGAGGATTATTCCCTGCCGCATCTGTGCGCCCTGCCGGTGGGGCAGGTCTACGACTTTTTTGAAAAGCTCAACGTGGACGACCGCACGCAGCGCGTCGCTGGGGAGGTACTTCGAGAGGTCCGCAATCGCCTGCGCTTTCTGGTCGACGTCGGTCTCGAATACCTCACGCTCGACCGTCCTGCTCCTTCGCTTTCAGGAGGGGAGGCCCAGCGCATCCGCCTTGCGAGCCAGATCGGCAGCGGCCTGACCGGCGTGCTCTATGTGCTGGATGAGCCGACCATCGGTCTCCATCCCCGCGACAATCGTCGGCTCCTCGACGCGCTCGAGCGGCTCCGCGATCTGGGCAACACCCTCATCGTCGTCGAGCACGATCGAGAAACTCTCGAGCGCTCCGATCACATCATCGACTTCGGCCCCGGCGCAGGTGTCAGCGGCGGCCAGGTCGTGGGGAAAGGCACGCCAAAACAGCTCGCCCGCAGCAAGCGTTCGCTCACTGGGCAGTATCTCGCAGATTCACTTTCCATCGACGTGCCGACCAATCGTCGTGCGCCCAGGAAGGGAAACCATCTCGAGGTCATCGGGGCCCGGCACAACAACCTTCAAAACATTGACGTTAAAGTGCCACTCGGATGTTTTGTCGTGGTCACCGGCGTCAGCGGCTCAGGCAAAAGTTCGCTCGTGTTCGAAATTCTACACGCGCAATTGGCGAAAGTGATCCATCGCGCACGCACCATGCCCGGTGAACATGATGACATCAAGGGCATCAAGAACGTCAATAAGGTCATCTCCATAGATCAGACACCCATCGGTTTTTCGCCCCGCTCTGACCCCGCCACCTATGTGGGCGTCTGGGACGAAATCCGGAAGCTCTTCGCCGATTTACCGGATTCCAAAGTGCGTGGGTACACGCCGAGGCGCTTCAGCTATAACCAGGGCGGCGGACGCTGCGAGACGTGCCACGGGTACGGTTCGAAACTCATCGAGATGCACTTCCTGCCAGACGTCTGGGTCGAGTGCGACACCTGCCACGGCGCGCGCTACAACCCGGAAACGCTGAACGTAAAGTTCAAGGGCAACAGCATCGCCGACGTACTCCAGATGACGATTGCCGAAGCGCTCGAGCTCTTCAAAAACGTCCCGCGCATCCGCCGCTACCTTCAGACGCTCTTCGACGTCGGGCTCGATTACCTCAAGCTTGGCCAGTCCGCGCCGACGCTGTCCGGCGGCGAAGCACAACGCGTCAAGCTCGCGGCCGAGCTCAGCCGTCCCAGTACAGGCAAGACCCTCTACCTGCTCGACGAACCGACCACCGGACTCCACTTCGCCGATATTCAGAAACTCCTCATCGTGCTCAACCGCCTCGTCGATGGAGGCAATACGGTCGTGGTGATCGAGCACAACCTCGACGTGATCAAGACCGCGGACTGGATCATCGACCTCGGCCCTGAGGGCGGCAACGGCGGCGGACAGTTGCTCGCCTCAGGCACACCGGAACAGATAACGAAAAAGAAGAGAAGCCACACGGGCCGGTTACTCAAAGACACGCTGGCCAACAGCAGAGAATCCGAACGGGAAACCTTCGATTTTGAAGCGCATCGTAAATCCATTTATCAGGTCGATAAGGAGGCCGAACTCACCACCACGACTGCGATGCCCTGGGAATCGAACGGCCGCCAGTGGCATCTCGAGGATCGTCTGACAAAGAAAGGTGAGCATCCCATGTGGGACGGCGCCGTCCTGGCCAGAGTGGTCGACCACGTCCTCGATGACGAAGACTTTGATGTGGACTGGAACGACCGGGACGAATTCCGCATTTTCGTCAAGGGCAGGAAAATGCCCTTTATCGTGGCCAAGTCGACCGACCGCGGTTTTGCGCGGCTTGACATTCGAACCGTGTCCGGTCAGTTCGAGCTCAAGGACCTGCGTGAACGGGTCGGACTCAAGCCGTTCCGAGAAGTAAAGGGTTACCCGCTCTACAGCAAATGGCCGCGCCTGTGGGAACAGCGCGGAGGCAAGACCTACGATCTTTACGGCATGGCGATAGCCGTCATGAGCGACTCGGAGAACGTAGAGATGATAAATTTTCTGAACGACGCGATGGAAGGCTTCAAGGCCCTGATGGGTCTGTCCGGGGAGGTGGAGAGTTTTCAGAATGCAAGGGCGTCAAAGACCTCGAATCAAATGGATCGCTCGTGGCATCTCGAACGCCGTAAACGCCGCGGCCGCATGCAGGCTTGGGATCCGGAACTCCTCGTTGCGTTCGAGCGTTTGGCCGAAGACAACAGCCTGCTCGAGCCTGATTGGAAAGAACCGCGCTACGTCCGCATCGGCAAACGGAAAGCCCGCCACAACTTTGTCGAGATCTTTGTCGACCGCTGGAACCACATCGTCGCCATCTTCCGCGCCCGCAGAGGAGACTTCGTTCAGGCCGATCTCGAAAAGCGCCTCGGCGTTAAAGTCAACTTCAGCACTCCTCCCGGTTTCGACCGAATCCACCTTTTCCTGCAAAGCCCACAACAGATCCAAACCGAGGCTTTTGATGAGTTCCTCGAAAAATACACCGAAGGTTTTGATGAGATAATGATCAGGAAATGAGAGACGTAAAACGTAATACGTAACGAGTAATGAGTAAGTTCAAGTTGAGGATGACGGTTTTCTTTTGAGATCGGTTCGCCACGAATGCTCGTCTGCCTGCTCGAAATTCAGAACCCGTATTCATAGCTTATTCGATAACCTATTCGCATATTACTTATTACTCATTACGCATTTCGTATTACGCTCATGCCCAAACGCGTCCCACGCACCCGTTACTTCAATATCGCTGTTCCGTGCAGGCATCGGAAGACGAGGCCTCGCATCGACGGTGTTCTGAAAGACTGGCAAAAGAAATACCTGCTTCCTGATATGGTGGCCGTGGATGGTCGTAACGCGTTTGCGGATTTCTACCTTGCATGGAACGAGGCGGGCATTTATCTCGCCATGGATGTCAAGGGCAAGGCCAACCCTATCACGGTGGAAGAGAATCAGTTCTGGACGGCTGACTGCCTGGAGGTCTGGTTCGATATGCGTGATGCCCGCGCCATGCATCACGCCAGCCGGTATTGTCATCAGTTTGTGTTCCTCCCCCCTGCGGGCTCGAAGGGCAAACCGCTGGTTCGGCAAGTCGACATTACTCGAGGGCCGGGCAAGGGCCAGATGCATGAGCCGGATGGGGTTTCTGCCGCGTTCAAGAAAACGGATTCCGGTTACGCCCTCGAGGCCGCCATCTCGGCGGAGGCGCTCCACGGCTTCGATCCGGTCGAGCACCCGAGGCTCGGCTTCACGTATCACATCAATGACACGCATCTCGGCGCGCAATACTGGTCCGTCGATAAACGCTTCCGTTTCATGGACAACCCCAGCATGTGGGGGACGGTGGTATTGAGCGAGTAGATTTTTCATGCCGCCGACATGTAGAGTCTCGGCAGACCTCCACTTAACCCCGGAGTCAGCAGGTATGGATTCCAACTCAAAACTGATTGGCCATTGGCCTCTGCAGGACGATACGAACGATCATTCGAATCATGCCCTCGAGACAGAAGACATCGATGTCGAATTGGTCGATGATGCCCCGACAGGCTGCAACGGTGCCGGGCGCTTCAATGGCCACTCATCGAAGCTTGAACTCTGTGATCATCCTGCCCTGAGTTTTGGCCATGATGAATTCACCTTCGCTGCCTGGATTCATACGGATATGAATGCGGATGTCGCCGGCGATCTTTTCGGCAGATTTGATTCGGTGTCACGCCGAGGAATCAACCTGTGCCTG